>CAMBDK010000027.1 GCA_945865315.1 Chitinophaga pinensis
ATTTTTACGATTACGTTTAATAAATAATGCCGCAACGGTGCACAATACAGCAATAAAAACAAAAAGAAAAATATTATTAATCAATAATGCTAGAATAAATAATATAATGGCGAGTAGCCCTAACAGCAAATAATTTACAGACAAGCCCTCTCTGTAAAGCGGAAAAATAAAGGCGACAAAAACAATTGCTAATCCTGTTTCGTTTTGTAATACTTTAATAATAACTAAAGGGAGTAAAATAAATAAAAGTGTTATTAAAGTATTTTTAAAGTCAGAAATTTTAATATTTTGTATGCTAAGAAATTTTGCCAAAGCAAGATTAGTGGCAAACTTCATGAATTCAGCAGGTTGAATGCCAAAATCTCCGAACCTGAACCAAGAGCGACTACCTTTTATTTCTTTTCCAAAAAACGGAACAAGAATGATGGCAATAATAAAAATCGCATAAATAATATAAGCAAAAGCAGTATAAAAGTTTTCATCAATCACTAATATAATAAATGCTATCAAAAATGCAGTTATTATCCAAATCATTTGCTTCCCATACTTTTGAGAAGTATCCGTAATAATATAATGCTCTTCGTTATATACAGCGGCATAAATATTCATCCATCCCACTATCACCAGTAGGACATAAAGAAGCACAGTTATCCAATCGATATTATGAAATATATTAGTGGCGCTTTTTTTTCTCAATGGGTTTTGGTTTTATTTTATGAATCAAATCTCCTTCAATCATTCTTTTTTCTAAATCAGGCCTTGTAATTTTCCCTTTTAAATATTTTTCCATCATAAGCCTTGCAATAGGTCCTGCCCAGGTAGAGCCGAAACCTGCATTTTCAATAAGAATACCCACAGCAATTTTAGGATTTACGAGTGGTGCAAAACAAACAAATACAGAATGGTCTTTTCCGTGAGGATTTTGTGCCGTTCCCGTTTTAGCACCATAAGGTATCCCTTCAATTTTAAGAGCGCCAGCTGTTCCGCTTTCTACTGCCTTAGCCATACCATTTATTACAATATTATAAATTGCAGTATCGGTAATCATGGTATTGTGTTTTACTTTAAATCTATCCAATAAAGTATCCTTTACATTGCCACCGATTGCTTTTACAATATGTGGTGTATAATACCAGCCTTTGTTAGCAATAATTGCAACGAGGTTGGCATTCTGCAGAGGCGTTATCCCCATCTCGGCCTGTCCAATACCTAAGGAAATAACAGTACTTGCTTTCCAGGAGCCTTTCCCAAATACTTTATCATAATACTTAATACTTGGCACGTTGCCTCTTAATTCATTTGCTAAATCGGATCCGGTTTTTACACCTAAACAAAAGCTGGTAGCTATTTCACGCCAATTTGTATACGATTTATAGGTATTATGAAATTTTTTATCTTCAATTACACTTTTAAAAACAAAAGAAAAGTAGGAATTACAGGATGTTCCTATTGCCCCAACTAAATCTTGTGGGGAAGAGTGAGGATGGCACTTGGGATGCCCTCCAAGAGGTGGATAGCCTCTTGCACAAGGGTATCTGGTATTTGCTGTTAGAACCCCCTCGTTCAAGCCAATAAGAGACATAACTAACTTAAAGGTAGATCCGGGAGGATAAGATGCCATTGTAGACCGGTTAAATAATGGTTTTCCAATGCTATCGTGCGAAAGTTCAACAAAATTTTTGTTTCGCGCCCTCCCAACAAATAAATTTGGATCATAAGTGGGGCTGGTAACAATAGCTAAAATTTCGCCAGTACTGGGCTCCAATGCTACCACGCTGCCAATTTTATTTTGCATCAATAGCTCTGCATATTCTTGTAAATCGGCGTCAATGGTTGAAACAAGTGATTTCCCTGGTATAGCCATTGTATCATACATGCCGTTCATATAACTACCTTTTTCCCTATTATTTACATCCACCATCATTATGTGCATGCCTTTTTTTCCGCGCAGTGCTTTTTCATATGTTTTTTCGATACCACTAATTCCTAAATAATCTCCTTCATTATAATATGGATTTTTTTTTGTGGTTTCTTTATCAGCTTCTCCAATATAACCTAGCATGTGAGCAGCAATTTTTTTAGGATATTTCCTAAGTGTCCTTGACTGAACATAAAATCCTTGAAATCGATACAGACGTTCCTGTAAAGAAGCGTATTCTTTTGGGGACAGTTGTTTTTCGAAAATGGATTGTTTTCTAGGAGAGTTGGGCGCCTGAACGGCCTTCTTCATCTTTTTTAAAAATGTTTCTTTAGTAATGCCCAACAGGATACAAAAATCAGCAGTATCAATATTTTTTATACTTTTTGGTAAAACCATTAAGTCATAAGCCGCTTCATTATATACAAGGAGTTGGTTATTGCGGTCATATATATAACCACGCACAGCAAATTCTGTATTATAGCGAAAAGCTTGGTTTCGTGCATCTAATTTATAACTATCGTCGATTAACTGAATGTAAAAAAGGCGAGAAATATAAATTACTCCAACAAGTAAAAAAATACCTATTATCACATATTTTCTATCGGAAAGAGGATTCATTCTAGTTCTTTTTTAGAATGGAAAAGATACTGACTTATTACTACCAATATTAAAGTAAATACGGTACTGATAATCACTCTAAAAAATGTAGATAAAAATTCAGAGAATCGAAAAACCTCGATATAAAACAAAATAAGATGATGAAATAAAATTAGTATGGTTGAATAGGAAAGAAACCAAGGAACCCCTAAATACCTAATAGTGGGTTGTGTTCCGAACTCATAACCATCGCGAGGGGAAAACAATTTTAATACTCCGGGTCTAATATAAGCAATAAAAACACATGCTGCAGCATGCATTCCTGCAGTATCAT
Organism: Chitinophaga pinensis; assembly: GCA_945865315.1. Lineage (GTDB taxonomy): Bacteria > Bacteroidota > Bacteroidia > 2-12-FULL-35-15 > 2-12-FULL-35-15 > 2-12-FULL-35-15. Next base: position 2,853 of record CAMBDK010000027.1, read on the forward strand.
AAAACATATCTATGCTAATACCTATTGTAAATGCGCATAACAATAATAACCATTTAGGAGTTTCAAATGGCAAGATGATTATAAATAAAACATAAATAAACGGATTGATGAATCTTCCTAGTTCTATATTTTTAATAATAAGCACTTGTATTCCAACTAGAATTGCATATCGAATAAAATTTCTGATAATTTCGTTTAACACGTTATTTATTATTAAGGATAAATAGGCTAAATTATATTGAAAATAAATATAAAACTAGCCGATTGTTTTATACTTTAGTGAAGTTTTCAAAATAAATCCGCAAATTAAATAGTTCAAAAGCTGTGTATTTTTCTTTTGTCTTGATACAAAAGAAACAAAAAATGAAGAACATACGATTCCCCCACACCTGCAACCCTGCATCTCGTTTGTTCATTTCTCACGCACGTTTTCATAAGCATATTTTTTTGCAAAAAAATAAAATCATCTGTTTTTATTAATATATCTGTTTTGTCAAAATTATTTTGAAAGCTATACTTACTTATCGGTTTCTGATTTAATTTCTAACTCTTCTTGTTCGGTCTTAAACTTATTTGTTACGATATATACATGGCTTAATTTTTTAAATTCGGTGGATAGTTTTACTTTCACAGTATAAAAGTATTCACCTGATTTCCTTTCAAAACTTTCAACTGTTCCTATCATTATATTTTCTGGAAATGTAAGCGAATAGGCACTGGTAACAATACTATCTCCTTTCTTTAACTGCACATGAGTAGGGATATCGTGAAGAGTAGCAAAGTTAAAATCTTCACCATCCCATGTTAAAGGACCGTAGGACCCATCTCTTTTTATTTTCGAACTAATTGTTGTTTTACTATTCAGCAAGGACATCACAGAGCAAAAGTATTCCGAGACATCTTTTATTTGTCCTACCACTCCAGTGCTAGTAATAACAGCCATATTGTTTTTTATTCCTTGTTTAGAGCCTTTATTTAGTGTTAAATAATTATTTCTTCTGTTGGTAGAATTGTTTACAACCTTAGCGCTTGTATAGGTGTACTTTTGTTTAAAAGAAGTATCATTTACACTATATTCAGTATTTTCTAATAAAAAAAATGATACACTAGATTGAGAGCGCAGTTGGGCATTTTCAAGTGCTAACTTTTCATTTTCATTTTTTAAATAAAAATATTCTTCAACATAAGCAGATGCTTTTAAAACATTTGCAGATAATTGATTTGAAGAGTTTATATAACTAGCTTTCTGGAAATAATTATTTTGTACAATTAAATATACGCATAACACTTCTATAGAGAGAAACATAAAAAAAAAGTAATGTTTCCAAATAAATGTAAAGAGGTTACGCATTATACAAATGTTGAATTATAAAATAACAGAGTAATAGAGTATTAAAAATATATATTCTAAAATCAAAATTATTTCATTAGGAATGGGAATTTATCTACATTTTTAAGGGCTATTCCTGTGCCACGAATAACAGCGCGCAAAGGGTCTTCAGCAATATGCACTGGAAGTTTTGTTTTCAAAGAAATACGTTTATCCAAACCACGTAACATAGAACCACCACCAGCTAAATAAATTCCAGTACGGAAAATATCGGCAGAAAGCTCAGGAGGAGTCATTTCCAATGCATTCATAATAGCTTCTTCGATTTTTGCAATCGATTTATCTAATGCATGTGCTATTTCAGTGCACGACACGTAAATTTCTTTAGGAATGCCAGTCATTAAATCTCGTCCATGCACAGCATAATCGGGTGGAGGATTATCAATTTCTGTCATAGCAGCACCTACTTCTATTTTAATTCGCTCTGCCGAACGCTCACCAATCAATATGTTGTGTTGCCTGCGCATGTATTCTTCAATATTAGAAGTAAATTCATCACCAGCAATACGTATGGATTTATCACAAACAATACCACCCAAAGCAATAACAGCAATTTCGCTAGTACCACCACCAATATCAATAATCATATTACCAACGGGTTCCTCTACATCTATACCAATACCAATAGCAGCAGCCATAGGTTCGTGAATTAGATAAACTTCTTTACCTCCAGCATGTTCTGCACTATCACGCACAGCACGTTTTTCTACCTCTGTAATACCAGAAGGTATACAAATTACCATTTTTAATGAAGGGGTAAATAATCGTTTTTCAGGATTAATCATTTTTATCATTCCACGAATCATAAGTTCGGCAGCATAAAAATCAGCAATTACGCCATCCCTCAAAGGGCGAATAGTTTTTATATTTTCATGGGTTTTCCCATGCATTAACATGGCTCGTTTACCTACGGCAATTAACCTACCTGTAATTCTATCAACAGCAACAATAGAAGGCTCATCCACCACTACCTTATCGTTATGTATAATCAGCGTGTTGGCTGTTCCTAAGTCAATTGCAATTTCTTGTGTTAAAAAACTAAATAAGCCCATATTATAAATTGATAATTTTATTTTTTGATAATTTTTTTTCAGAAATTTAAGCGATTCTGATAAATAATAATTCTATATTAAAATAATTAAAAGAAAAGAAAAACTTCCAATTCCTCCATTTATTTGATTAATGTTTAAAATGCCTTACACCAGTCATTACCATTGATATTCCATTGTTATCACAATAAGTAACAGATTCAGCATCTTTGATAGAGCCGCCAGGTTGAATTACGGCAGTAACACCAATTTTACCAGCTATTTCAACACAATCGGGAAATGGGAAAAATGCATCCGAAGCCATTACAGCACCTTTTAGGCTAAAGCCAAAATTTTTAGCTTTTAATATCGCTTGGTTTAATGCATCCACCCTAGATGTTTGTCCAACACCACTTGCCAACAATTGATTATTTTTAGCTAAAACAATGGTATTTGATTTTGTATGTTTTACAATTTTATTAGCAAATTCTAAATCAAAAAATTCAGTAATCGTTGGTTCAATTTTAGTTACAGTTCGCATGTCGCTAATAGATTCTGTTTTTAAATCCCTATCTTGTGCAATAACACCATTTAACAAGGTACGAAACGATTTAGAATTAAATTCCACTTCCTTTTGCTGAAGGATTATTCTTTTCGATTTTATTTTCAATAAATCTAATGCCTCTTTTTCAAAGGCAGGAGCAATAATAACTTCAAAAAACAATTTATTTATTTCTTGGGCAGTGCTAAAATCGAGGGTGGTATTGCATATTAAAACTCCGCCGAATGCACTGGTAGGATCCGCTGCTAAAGCACATTTCCAGGCATCTATTAATTGTGAACGAGAAGCTAAACCACAAGCATTATTATGTTTTAAAATAGCAAAAGTATACAAGCCCTCCCCTATTAGATCTGTATTGAGATGACTTGAAGAAGTCATAGGTATGCTTTTGGAAGGGCTGAACTCAGCAATAAGGTGAACAGCAGCATCTACATCTAATAAATTATTATATGATAAACCTTTTCCACTAAGTTGTGTAAACAATTGATCTAAATTACCATAGAAAACACCTTTTTGATGAGGATTTTCGCCATAGCGCAATACTTCTGAATGTTGAATACTCTGTTTAAAGTTAGTATCCTTATCAGCACTAAAAAAATTAAAAATAGCAGTATCGTAATGAGAAGATATATTAAAAGCTTCGGCAGCCAATAATTTTCTTTGCGCTAATGTAGAACAACCCTTTTCATTCATTAGAATATCCAATAAGAAACTGTATTCTTTTTTAGAAGGAATAATAACTACATCCTGAAAGTTTTTTGCTGCGGCTCTAATTAATGAGATGCCTCCAATATCAATTTTATCAATTATAGCAGACTCTTTTGCGCCAGAAGCAATGGTTTCTTCAAATGGGTATAAATCAACAATAACCAGATCAATTTCAGGGATATCAAATTCCTCTAATTGATTGATATCACTTTGCAGGTCGCGCCTACCCAAAATACCTCCAAAAATTTTAGGATGCAAAGTTTTTACTCTTCCACCCAAAATGGAAGGATAAGATGTTAATGATTCAACAGGAATAACGGGAATACCGAGATTTTCGATAAACTCCTGCGTCCCCCCCGTGCTATATATTTCGACCCCTAATTCATTCAGCTGATGGATGATGGTATCTAAATTGTCTTTGTAAAACACTGAAATTAGTGCTCTTTTTATTTTTTTCAAACCGCCCATAAATCACATTATTCAATCACGCAAAGTTAATAGAAATTTATTTCCTATAGAAGGCAAACAATATTGTTATTAATAGTTTTTCACAATCGGAAGAAGTATTAATACCAAATACAAATATTAACCTTTATAATTCATGATTAGTGAAGTTTTCGAAATAAATCCGCAAATTAAATAGTTCAAAAACTGTGTATTTTTCTTTTTTCTTGATACAAAAGAAACAAAAAACCAAGAACAAGCGATTCCTCCCCACCTGCAAACCTGCATCGCGTTTGTTAATTCCTCACGCGCCTTTTCATAAGCATATTTTTTTGCAAAAAAATGAAAGCCTCTGTTTTTATTAAAATATCTGTTTTGTCAAAATTATTTTGAAACCTTTACATCACCAGCAGCAATATTCAACTTTTTATAGATTGCATCCCGCTTAATCTCTCTTATATCACCAGGCTGCATATTTTCTAATCGAATACCTTCAATTGCGATACGAATTAATCTAATACAGGGAAAACCTGCGCCGGCAGTCATTTTTCGTACCTGATGATATTTACCTTCCGTTAAAGTAAGTTCAACCCAGGATGTTGGCAATAAGTCACTAATAGGATGGGCTCTGGGAGGAAGGTTTACAGGCTTTTTAACTTGTTTTATTTTTGAAGGCTTAGTAGTATATGGCCCATCCTCCTGTGCAATGGTAATACCCGATTCAATTTGTTTTAAGGCTTCCGGAGTAATAATACCTTGTAGTTGAACAAGGTAAATCCTTTTATGTTCAAATACTGGGTTCAGTAATTTGAAGTTCAAACTTTTATCATTGGTTAAAATCAGCAGCCCTTCACTATTTTCGTCCAATCTGCCAACAGGATATACATCTTTTGAAAAACTAAAATCCAATAAATCTAAACATTTCTTTTTGTGTGTAGATGTGAATTGGGAAATCATTTTATATGGTTTGTAAATGATATAATAATTCATAATTACTTAGGGAATTAAAATTTTGTAAAATTCGATGTAAAAAAATAAAAAAAATTTATTGAAATTTGCTAATAAAAATTACATTCGAATAAACTAGTAAAATGTTTTTTCAATATTTGTTTAACCTCTTTTTCATCTATTAATTCGCCTAATTCTTTATCCATAGAGGTTACAGATTTATCGGGAATACCACAAGGTACTATGTTACCAAAGTAAGCTAAATCGGCATTTACATTTAAAGCAAAACCATGCATGGTAACCCAACGGCTAGCACGCACGCCCATGGCACATATTTTCCTTGCTTTTAAAGGGTTCTCTGGATCTAACCAAACACCGGTTTGCCCCTTACTTCTTCCAGATTCGATGTTAAAATCTTTTAAAGTAAGGATAACAATTTCTTCTAAAAAACGCAGGTATTTATGAATATCGGTAAAAAAATTATCTAGATCTAAAATTGGATATCCAACAATTTGTCCTGGACCATGGTAGGTAATATCGCCACCTCGATTTATTTTATAATAACTTGCATTTTTTTGTTGCAGCTGCTTTTCATTTATTAAAAGATGTTCTTTATTGCCACTATTTCCGAGAGTATACACATGGGGGTGCTCACAAAAAATAAAATAGTTTGGTGTTGGATTCTCGGGAAAAAGAGGAAGGGGTATTTCTGAATTTTGAATTTTATACAAAGGCTCAAAATAAGGTTTGCGATTGTTGATTTTTATTTGAACAATTTCATTAAACAAATGCTCCTGGTAATCCCATGCCTGCTTGAAGTCTATCAATCCCAAATCAATAAATTTAACTTGTTGCATTTATTAAAATTATTGGTTATTAGGATTCAATTTTTATAATACCTTACCTAGTTTATTTACTAAAATAAAAAGAGAATTACAGACTATTATTTTCTTCTCTAATTATAATAAATTACTTTAAATCGGTAATTAAATTTTAGAAAGTGCAGATTTCAAAAAATTAATCACATTTACTTCCATCAAATCTACTCCGCGTAATTCGCCTAAAATAACAGAAATCCAATCACCCAAATGAATAAAGTATATAGCTTTTTCAATTTCAGAATTACCTTTAGAATAAATTTCAGTGATATGAGAAGTGTACTTTTTGATAACTTCTTTATTAATATCCACCCTTGCTACATTTCGAAAATATTCATCTTTATCTATAAAAATAATAACTGCAAGATTATCATCTTTTTTCGTCCAGCCAACTAATTCATTGTGATTCATTTCCGGAATAATATGATGCCAGCAAAGAACTTTAGCATTTTCGTTTAACTGCTGCCGAAATCGGATTGCTATACCCTCGTAATAGGTTGTTGCATATATGACGGGAGTTTTATCAACTAATTTTTTGGCAATGATATTTGCATCAGAAATAATATTTTTTTCCTCTTTTTCAATCAATTTTATTGCTGCTTCAAGGTCATTAATAAAATAAGAATCTATAATTTTAAAAAAGGCTAGAATAAAAAACAGTTGCGTTAATGAATATCCAAGGCAAGAACGTGGCGGCATGCCACCAGGAACAATAATATGATCTATTTTTTTAGATTTGGAAATCTCCAATACTTTACCACCAGATGTAACACAAACAATTTTAGCATTTTTTGCAATTGCTAATTCCAAGCAATTCAAAGTTTCTTCCGTATTTCCAGAGTAGGACGATATGATTACTAGGGATTGATCATTAACATAGGCAGGAATAAAATAACCTTTAGAAATAGTAATTGGCGTATTTGCATTTTTAATAACAAGTTCATTCAATATGCTTCCACCGATGCCTGATCCACCTAGTCCACAAATTAATATATTGGAAATAGGATTATTAGATTCTGTTAATTTTGCATTTTCACCTATAAGAATTGCCTCGGATAATTGTTTCGAAAAGTTTGCTACTAATGTTTTCATTCTTACTTTTTTGAAATAGTTTTTAAGGGTGTAAAAATAGTCTTTTTGTCTTAATAATTAACAATCAAAATTGGTATAATTAAAGAAATTATTTTTTTTATAATTAAAAAAAGAGCTTTACAATCAAATTGCTAGTATTAAAGATGAGAAATGACCCTACAATATTCATTTTGAAACATAAATCTTTTATTTGACTTATATTTGCGTCAAAATAAATTTTAAAAATATGGTTGTGGAATTAAACGAACAGGAAATTTTAAGACGTACGAAATTAGAGGAAATCACTAAAATGGGTATTAATGCTTATCCGGCAGAATTATTTGAAGTGAATGCCTCTGCAAAAGAAATAGCTAACAATTTTAATGTTGATAATGCTGAAAAATTTAAAAACATAAGTATTGCTGGACGCATTATGAGTGTACGTGATATGGGTAAAGCTTGTTTTGTTAGTTTACAAGATTCAACAGGTCGCATTCAGGTATATATTCGTAGAGACGATATTTGTATTGGTGAGGATAAAAGCACATTTGATTTATTATTTAAAAAATATACCGACATAGGTGATATAGTAGGCATTACAGGCTATGTTTTCATCACCAAAGTAGGTGAAATATCGATTCATGCAAGCTCCTTGAAATTGTTGAGTAAATCATTGCGTCCATTACCTATTGTAAAACGTGACGAGCATGGAAATGCATTTGATGAAGTTACTGATCCTGAATTCCGTTATCGCCAGCGATATGTTGATTTAATTATTAATCCGGAGGTACGTGAAACATTTAAAAAACGTTCACAAATAATTCAATCGCTGCGAAATACATTTAATTCAAGAGGGTATTTAGAAGTGGAGACTCCTATATTACAGCCTATTCCCGGTGGTGCTGCGGCGCGGCCCTTTATTACGCATCACAACACATTAGACATGCAATTATATTTACGCATAGCGAATGAATTATATTTAAAAAGATTAATTGTTGGAGGCTATGATGGTGTTTACGAGTTCGCAAAAGATTTCCGCAACGAAGGTATGGATCGCACCCATAATCCTGAATTTACAGTGATGGAAATTTATGTAGCCTATAAAGATTATAATTGGATGATGGATTTTACAGAAGAGATGTTGGAAAAAGTAGCTATGGATTTACATGGTACTACTAAAGTTAAGATGGGAGATAAGGAAATTGATTTTCAACGTCCATTCAAAAGAATTACTATGTATGATTCTATAAAAGAGCATACAGGTATAGATATTTCCTTAATGGGTGAGGATGAATTGCGTGATGTTTGCAAACAATTTCATATTGCAGTGGATGCATCGGCAGGCAAAGGCAAATTAGTGGATGCAATATTCGGTGAAAAATGTGAAGGCAATTACATTCAGCCAACATTTATTACCGATTACCCTGTGGAGATGAGTCCACTATGTAAAAAACACCGTAGTAAAGCTGGCTTGGTGGAGCGTTTTGAATTAATGGTGAATGGGAAAGAATTAGCAAATGCATATTCTGAATTAAATGACCCAATAGATCAAAGAATGCGGTTTGAAGAGCAAGTATTACTATCTGCTAAGGGAGATGATGAAGCGATGTTCATCGACCAAGATTTTTTACGTGCTTTGGAATACGGTATGCCACCTACATCCGGTATGGGTATTGGTATAGATAGGCTAGCAATGGTTATGACAAACTCTCATTCCATTCAAGATGTGTTATTTTTCCCACAAATGCGTCCAGAGGTAAAATCTATAACAAAAGATACAGAAAAAATAATTGAACAAGAGGACACACTAGAGGTTCAAAAGGTAATAGAAATATTACAAAAAGAAAATCCTGATTTTATACAAGGAAAAAGAACAATTACTGAAATTGCTGAAGAAATAGGAGAAGGCGCCATGTCAAAAACAAAAATTGAAAAAGTTCTAAAAGAACTTACCGACAGCAAACGTGTTATTAGAGATGGTAAATATTTCTCATTGGTATAAAAACCGTATTTTTATTTGTATAAAAAATATTTATAAATTTAGGATTGAATTAAAAAAATTCCAAGCTTAGAAATTTGAAATTTTTATTGAACAAAAATATACGAGGCTATATTATTTATAGCCTCTTTTTTTATAGTATTAAAGATAAACTGCTCTTTTCAAAAAAATATTATGTCATCAGCAATTGCATGAATACAATAAAACAATATAAATTCTATTTGGCATTTTTTTTAATTACCATCCTAGCATTTTGGCAAATTGTTTTTTTCGTTCATCCGGTTAAATATGATATGATTGACTGTTATTTACCCTGGCGCTATTTTATTGGTGAATGTTTGCAAAACGGTAAATTCCCCTTTTGGAACCCATATCAAAATCTTGGATATCCTATTCATTCCGACCCCTCTAGTGGGGCATGGTATCCTATCGTTTGGCTGATAGGTTATTTTTGGGGTTATTCCATTTATAGCATAGGATTTGAATTTTGGATTCATGTTTTTATAGCTGCCATTGGTACCTATAAATTAGCTATCACCTTGAAGCTTAGCAATCCGGTTTCATTTATAACAGCTTTGTGTTATATACTGTGTGGCATTTTCATAGGTAATTCCCAACATATAACATATGTTATAAGCGCTTGTTGGTTGCCTTTTGTAATAAACTATTACTTAAAAATTTGCAATGAAGAAAAATATATAAATAGTTTTAAAGCAGCTATTTTTCTTTTTTTGATGATTACAGGGGGTTATCCAGCATTCACAATAATATTATTTTATCTTTTAGTAATTTTTTTCATTTACTATTGTATTCATTTTTTGAAACTAAAAAACAAAACCGACTTAGTTAAGTTTTTAGCTCGTAATGTATTATTTTTAATATTAACTATATTATTAAGTGCCGGTATTTTACTTTCTATTTATGAAGCAAGCCCATATATAACACGTATAGGACAATTTACTCTCACAAAAGCTTTGTTTTGTCCCTTTTCTCCTCAATCTTGCATATCTTTTATATTACCATTTGCCACCGTTAAAAACATTGAATTCTTTTCTACTGATTTTTCAATGAGCAATGCATATTTTGGTATTCTTATGTTTCTTTTTTTTATATTGGGTATTTTCATTAAAAAACCATTTCAATTTAAAATTTTATTTTATTTTGGATTATTCGCCCTTGCGGCATCATTCGGCAACTACCTTCCTGTCCGTGAGTTTTTGTTTAACTACGTTCCTATGATGAATATTTTCAGATTTCCAAGTGTATTTAGACTATTTACTATTATTGGTTTTTTATTTATTGCAGCCTATTGGTTAGAAAAATTTTTAAATAACAATTTTGATAAAAGCAGAAAATCATTAAAAATCAGCTTGATTACTTTAATTTCATTACTAATTTTATTTATCCTGACAATACTCTTTTATGAAAATACTGCAGTATTTTCATTTTTACAAAATGATTTATTTACATTCTCTAAAACTTCTAGTCTATTGCAGCATATTTTATTTCAATGTGCAATACAGTTAGTTATAGTAGGTGTTTTTATGTTAATAGTTTGGAAAGTAAAGGAGAGAAGTAAATTTATAAAGTATACAATAGTTGTTTTTGCTATTGAATTAATTTTTAACGCGCAATTAAACGAACCTTATACAACTTATTATCGAGAGTTTTCAGCAAAAAATTCAAATAATCATATTAAGAAATTCCCTTCAGGCTTCCCTCCACTTCCTGATGTAAAGCTTTCTGATATTAATTCCTCAGAGTTGTATTATGGTCCATTTTGGAAGAATGTAAATATATTTCAAAAGAAAATTTCTCCTGAAGGATTTAATTCATTTGTATTTACTGGCCATGAATATTTTAAAGAACAATCCCCGCTTCTTTTTAAAAAAACTATTGATAATAAAATCGTTTTTTTATGTGATAATGTATTTGATGAGAAGGATATTAAGGTATTTGAAAAAGATAGTGTGTATAAAAGCAACAGATTATTTTTTAAAGAAAAGGAATTTGAGCAATTAAAGGGTCAATCTTTTATAAACAAAAACAGCGATTATGCTAAGTTAGTATACTTTTCGCCCGATAGCTTTATTGTAAAAACAAATACAGAAAACAAACAGATAATTACTCTTTTACAAAATAATTATACGGGATGGGAGGTTTTAATAAATCAAAAATCGGTTAAGGTTTATACATCAAACAATTCATTGATTTCAGCAATATTACCAGCCGGCAAAAATACCGTTTGTTTTATTTACCGTAACAAAGGGATTAAAATTGCTTTGTGGATTTCAGTTGGCACTTTGGGGCTTTCTTTAATACTGATATTAATTAACAAAAGGATAGCTAAAAACTAAACAATATTATTAATAAAAATCAAAATTATCATATACTTTCTTAAGCCTAAAATTAATAATTACAAGAGAAAAAATTATTAACCTTTGATTGGTAATTAAATTATCATTTGAAAACAATACGATGAACAAAAATAGTTTTAGAAGTTTTTAATTGCAAGAAATACAGCCCTTTTGAATAATCATCCATATTAAATTCTATTTTATTTTTTCCAGCAGCAAAATTATATTTCTCAGATAATATTATTTCACCAATAGTATTAGTGAGAACAATAATCACCTTTTCTTCACTTATTGTTTTTACTTCTAGGCTAAAATTTCCAGTACTTGGGTTTGGATAAATTTTAAAGCTTGTTATATTTTCTATTGAATTTACACCTGTTACACATTCTGATACATAAATCATTTGATTTGCGGAATTGGTACAATTATTATTGTCGGTAAATGAATAGGTAATAATTTGGTTTCCAATACCCGTTACTGAAGGATCAAAGTACCCTGCGATGGCGCCAAGTCCAGAATAAACACCCCCTGAGGGAGCCCCACCAGTTAATAAAAAAGGAAGTTTATTTGAACAAACAGTATCATATGCCTCAACCGAATAACTAACTAAAGGAGCTCCTATCGTGGCTATTACTGGAATTCTAGGGCTGCTGCAGGAAGTTGTTTGAATAATCCAATCATAAATATAATAATAATACGATTGGCCAGCGGATGATCCAGTAATATTTATTATACCAGCCAAACTAAATGGATATGTTCCGCCGGAATTGTTTCTCCATAAATTCATACCTGTTCCACCTATTCGATAGGTACCAGGAGTTAATGCTAAGTTAAGCGTAACTGTTCCGATACCATTGGGGAAGTTAACCGAAAGAGTCTGTAATTGATTGCCTATAGAATCCCACAACATAATATTGCGAAATCCGGAGGCACCAGAATTTACAACTGCAGTTTTCAATATACACGGCTGAAGAACTTCAAATATTAAATATTGTGTAGATGAATTATCATGGAAGTTACCTCCACCAAAAGTGCTATAGGAAGAGGGCCCTACATTTCCAGTTACTCCAAGCGGCTGACTTTCTACATAGTAGGTGGTTGTATTAGTTAAGGCAGGAGTTATAAAATTGTTTCCCGAAAAAATAGGTGTTCCGCCGCTTGAACTTGCAAACCAATTAAGTGTGCCTCCTCCTGTTGCACTAAGGCTAACAGAAGATGGCGAAGAGCAAGATGATGCAGATGTAACTGTTGGGGTGGATACAACATTAATAACGAAAGAACTAACTTGTTGATCATTGGAGGCATTACCGTCCAAACCACTATTTGGATTACTTGTAAAGCATGTAAATGTATGGCTTCCAGCAGCTACTGTCATAATAGGCAGGTTTATATTTATTGTTTGACCGCCAGCCAAATTACCTGTCCAGTTTTGTATCGAAATGCTGTTATTGTCGATTTTAAAATTGATAGTACAAGCAGTAAGTGTGCTACCACCAAAATTTTTCAATTTTATTATTGGAATAATTGTAGATTCGCATATATTTCCAATTGGCACTACAATGTTTGAAATCCCAGCATCTAACTGTATAGGATTGTTACATTTTGTAGAGGTAGCAAGCGCCATGCGCATTGGACTATTCGCCATAATTGCTTGTGCTCTATTTTTTTGATCGTTAGAAAACATATACATACAAGCATCATCTACGTAATCCATGTAATTCATAAACATATCGCCATTTGGTCCGTTACTGCATGTAATACTTGGGGCGTTGGGACAACTATAATTTGAGCCTTCTTGGGTTGGTGTATCGGCACAATAATCATTAGCACAATTGCCATCACCCCAAATATGCCGTAAGCCAATCCAATGACCAAGTTCGTGAGTTAATGTTCGTCCCTTGTTATAAGGAGGTGAAGCAGTACCAATATTTCCAAACGAACTATTTAAAATTACCACGCCATCAGAAGTCGCAGAGCCATATGAAAAGCCTAATCCAGCCAAGCCTGAATTTCCTGGATTAGGAAAAGTAGCATAGCCTAGCAGGCCATCGCCTAAACTTAAACACCATATATTTAAATAATCATTAGTATTCCAAATGGTACTGGGTTTAATTGTTCCGTCAATATAGGAACTACCATATGGAGGTGATGAAAACCCTAGTGTTTGCCTATTTACTCTATTAATACCAGGCTCTGCCATTATGTTTCCAGAAGGATCAAGGAGAGCAGAACAAAAGTTAATTTCAAAGTCTGCAGCAAGTGAAGTCCAAACATTAGGGAGATTAATGATATCTGCATTTAATTTTCTAAAATCCTCATTTAAAATTTGAATTTGCGATTGAATTTGAGCCGTACTTATATTTGATCCGATACCAATCCCTTCACCATTATTAATAACATGAACAACAACTGGAATATTATATACTGTGCGATTATTTGTGGATCCAAATTTCAATAATGGTTCCAACCATTTTTCAAAACTTTCAGGAAGAGTTTTCGTTCCACATGTTCTAGGAGATTCGGGAGCCGTATTCTGTGAATTAATGATTAATGATGAACAGCATACAAAAAGAAAAGTTAACAAGAGTTTTAATAATATTTTCATGATATATTAATTTAAAATTAGACAATATGCAAAACCACTATAACTTAAATAAAAAATACACTAAAAACTTATGCCAATAAATTAGAAATAGAACAATAATTAATATCCATACCAACGAAACTATTATTTAATTTTCATATTTACAAATAAGCATTAAATTATTTATAATATGTTCTTTATAATTTAATTGGGACTTCATTAAAATGTGTAATTTTCATAAATAATATTAATATGAAAATCATAAAATGAGTACGTCACAAAAAATTGGAGTAATAGGAGGCGGCAGTTGGGCAACAGCAATTGTAAAAATGTTGTGTAACAATGCCGAGCATACAAATTGGTGGATTCGTAATCCATTAACTATAGATCATATTAAAAAGCACAAGCACAACCCTAATTATTTAACCTCCGTTGAGTTTGATACTAACAAGCTACAATTGAGTGGAAATTTAAAAGATATTGTTAAAAATTCCGATATTTTAATTATGGCAATCCCATCAGCATTTTTAAAAGAGGCTATTTCAAGCTTAACTGCTGCTGATTTTAAAAATAAACAAATTTTTTCTGCCATTAAAGGAATTGTTCCTGAGCATAATTTAATAGTAGGTGAATTTTTTAAAGAGGAATATAAAATACCTATTGAAAACATAGGCGTCATCACAGGACCTTGTCATGCAGAGGAAGTAGCGATGGAGAAATTATCCTATTTAACAATAGCTTCTCAAAATTATAACAATGCTAATTTTATGGCATCTAAATTAGCATGCCGATATATAAAAACAAGTGTATCGGATGATATTTATGGAACAGAATATTCGGCTGTACTAAAAAATGTATTTGCAATAGCGAGTGGTATATGCCATAGTTTAGGTTATGGCGATAATTTTCAAGCAGTTTTAATTTCAAATGGTATTCAAGAAATAAAAAGATTTGTTGATGCAGTGCATCCTATTGATCGCGATATTAAAAGTTCTGCATACTTAGGCGATTTGCTTGTTACGGCATATTCCCAATTTAGCCGCAATCGCACGTTTGGCGGAATGATTGGAAAAGGATACTCAGTTAAATTTGCACAATTAGAAATGAATATGATTGCTGAAGGTTATTATGGAACCAAATGTATTTACGAAATCAATAAACAATATAATTTGGATATGCCTATTACTAATGCCGTTTATAACATTTTATATGAAAAAAAATCACCTTTTATAGAAATACAATTATTGGCAGACAAGCTATCTTAATTATATTAGTATAAAAAAATAGGTATTAAAATTTAAACCTCACTTGTGCCTTTACTTCGCTTTTGGTATTACCTTGAATTTCTGTTAAAGAACCTTCGCTGATAATACTTTTATTATCATAATACGTTTGCGAATAACGCAGCCATATTTCAATTCTTCTAGTAAGATTATAGTCGAGCATTATGTAAAAACGGGAGCCTCTATAATAGTGTGAAACAATTGAATATGCGCCAGGCATCTCACTTTCATAAGCATAAATTCTGGAGTCATAACTATCTGATTGAAAAAGGGCATAACGCATTGATAAAGATAGAGGGGTGCCTACCTTATTATATATTAGATCCTGATAAATCAAATAACCTTTTTGAGTTTTGTTATTGTCTAATTTATAATCAATCAACTCAACCCTGTTTTTCAACTTTACAGCAGGCATTATGGTATAAGAAATATTAAAACGGTAGTTGGTTTGTTTTACTGGAATTAAATAATCAATAATTGCATCGACAGCGGAAGTGTTTTTTTCTTTATCACGCTGGCGAATACGGAAATACATATCTACTTTTTTCGATGGAGTATAATTCAGCTGCGCTAAATAATCCCTACCATAAGATGGCGCGTTAGATTGATATTTGAGCCATGGGAATTCAAAGCGATCATAATAAGCTGTAATAGTTATAGTGTTAATAGGTTTTGCAGCTATTCCTATATAAGTACCTTTTTCATTTGCAGCCATTGTATTTTCGGCAAATCCATTACTCAATAAATTTTGGAAATTGCGTTGGTAATTACGGTGTAATACCGTAAAGGATAATCGGGGGTCCAAACTTATCAAAACACCATTTAAAAAGGCTAAGCCACCATTTTTACTCCTTGCCTGTTCCCCAAAAAAATTAAAATTCCGATAAATAAAATTATAATCGACGCTAAAATTGAAATTTTGTTTTGATGAAAATTCAAATTGATTATAATAACTTAATGAACGATTAAAATTTTTATCCAACTGATAGTTTAAGGCAGTGGCTCCAATACTTAATTTACGGCCTTTGTATGCAATGTTCCCCCCCATTATAGTTTGAGTGATTGTATGCTTATCCCCTATTTCACTTGATATAGCGTGGTAACCGGTTTCCTGCAAGGAAGATATAGCTGCTATTTCACCATTTTCAAGCGTATCAGAAACATTAGAATCAATATTTTTACGGGAATAAAATGCTGTTGCTTCTATTTTTTTAAATCCAATTGTAGCAGCTGTCCCACGTAAAAATCGGTTTTCATCCACTGATGTGTAAGGACGGATACCAAGTGCTGATTTTTTACCACTCATTATATCCTGACTTTTACCAAATGCCAATCCACTCCATGCTGTTAAACCTTGCCCGAAAGTTGCTTGATAATCACCTATTACAAAAGATTTAACAAATCGTATATTTTTTAAAAAGAAGTGCGCTGAATAAAAATCGAAACCATTTCTTTGTTTTCCTAAAAGTAATTTCTCATACCAATCATAATTAAATGCCTGTTTATCTTTTAAAAACAACTCCCCTTGATCTTTTTCAGCAGTAATTCCCCAGCTAACGTTTGTTCCATAAGAAAATCTATAACGCATGTATAGTTTTTGAGGGCTTCCAATATATCTTGAATTGGGACTTTTAAATAAACCTGCGCTATCTAATGGTAAAAACCCTGTTTGCTTTTCAATTATTTGAGCGAAGCGGAACTGAACCACATTTTGTCCATTGCGAAACATTTCTTTTACGCCAAAATTTGCGGAGTTAAAGTTATTCGTAACACTCACATAAGGTAATATTTTTTTTATAGTTTGCAAATCAAAGCTATTGATACTCTGTAATTCATAAATAGTTATCAGTTTACCATTCTTTTTTATGTGGGCTAGAAGGTAATTTATTTGAATGTCATTCAGAAATATAATTTGCTGCAACTCTTCCTTGCTTGTATTATTAAGATTAATCGGATGTTCTTTGAATTGGGTGAGCTGTTCTAATAAATTTGTATAATCTGCTTCTTCATTTTCACTATTTTCAGCAACATTTTCAAGCTGTTGCTGGATATCACTATCGTCTGTTTTCAAAGGGATATCAACCTGACCTATCAAATTATTTGGTGATAATAAAAGGGAAAAAAGAAAAAATATATAAAAAAATTTAAAAACTGGAAATTGAGTTTTCTTAGCTTGAATTTTAATAAGTGGATGGAGGCAATAAAAAATATATTTTGCAGTAGCGGCAAATATATCCTTCTTATAATTATATGTTAAATTTGAAATAATCATTATAAATTTTGCTTAACAAAATGAGCATTATTTTTTATTAGGATTATTATTTTCTTTTTTCCCAAATTGGTATGTTAAACTAAACTGAGGACTCAAACCAAGTATTTGATGATAGTTGGCTGAAAGATCAATTTTGAAATTTTTAAGGTTTAATCCACACCCAAAAGAACTTAATAATGGATTTGTAACAATTCCTCCGCGCAAATAAAACTCTTTTACAACTTTATATTCGATACCTACTTTTAAAATTGAATACTGAGCAATATCTTTTTCTGTTTCAATGGCAAGCGTTACTTTATCTGAAAAATTATAGTCGGCACCTAAACGAATGATTGTTGGTATGCGTTCATTATTATAACTAGTTAGTTTTGCCCTAGTAGGATTGAATAAATGCAGGCCAATTGTTAGGTCTTTAATAGGCTTCGCTTGAATACCAAATTCAGCTGCAAGTATACCTTTAGTGCCATAACCTTCCGAAATTTTTGTAGTTAAATAATCTATTGCGAGGCCCATAGAAAATTTATCACTAAATGCCTTCGCGAAAGAAAAACAATATTTATTTTCACTAAATTCAGAATATCCAAAATTTGTAATACTCAAACCAAAAGCACCGCCATTGAAAGGAACTGCAATTACAGCACCTTTTAAACTTAATTCTTTTAATGAAAAGCGATTTTCGTAATAAGCCCCTGCAGCTATATTTTTCAAAAAGCCTAATCCAGCTTGATTTTGCTGCGCACTCCATACATCACTTAATGATACGGATGCATTACCCATTGAAGCGGATCGAGCACCAATAGGAAAGTTTTCATTACCCGCATTTGCTGATGCAGCAATGCTAACAATGCAAATAAAACATAAGAATTTCCTTAATACCAGTATATTTATAAACATTCAGCCATTATTTAATTTAAAGAACATTTTTTTATTTATCCCTGTTAGTCTTAAAAATATTCTAACACAATTTATTATTACTGCAAATATATATTTTAAAAATTCTATTTTCTTCAAAATAAAAAAATAACCAAGTGCATTTCTTTTGTTTTATAATTATAAAACAAACAAATAAAAGTTAAGTTTAAAAATGCACCAGCACTTTAATAATTAGAATATACTTTGTAAAAATAGCTTTTTTATTACATAAATTATTATTAACTGTTGAAAATATATTATTAGTTTTAAGAATGATTACCTGCAATATCTTAACTTTATTTGGAGAAAACTTTCAATATAAGCCTAAAAATGCTGCCTATTTAATTTGAATCTATCTAGTTTATTAATTTTGAACGCTTTTGATAGGTATATTTTACTTAACTTCGCAAATAAAATTTTATTTATGAGTAAAGTAATAATACACGGACATACATTTAAAACGAAAATATCTGCAGCACAAATACAAAAGGCTGTAACAGATGTTGCAAGACAAATTAATGCCGACTTAAAGGATAAAAAGCCTTTGTTCTTGGCAGTGTTGAATGGCTCATTTATGTTTGTAGCCGATTTAATGAAGAAATTAACCATTGAATGTGAAATATCATTTATAAAAGTTGCTTCCTACGAAGGTACTACCTCTAAAGGGAAGATTAATGAGTTAATAGGAATAAATGAGGATTTAAAGGGCAGAACTGTTGTTATTATTGAAGATATAATAGATACTGGTAATACAATAGAAAATATCATGGAACAACTTAAAGACCATGGTGCTGTTGATATTAAAATTGCAACGCTATTATTTAAACCCGATGCATATATCAAAACAATTCCTATTGAATATACCGCCATTGTAGTTCCAAATGATTTTTTGGTGGGATACGGTTTAGATTATAACGGCCTTGGCCGCAATTTAGCTGATATTTATGTTTTAGATTATAATGCTGATGTTATTGTAAAATAAACTATTAATAGAGAGAAACAAAATCCGGAGTTTTATAATGAAATTATATTTTTAAAGTAAATAGTAAAACAGAAATATACAAATCAATAATTATAGGTTACAAAATAAATAATAAACAATTATTATATTTCGAATTTAATTAATTTCCAATTTTAAATTTTCAACATGTTAAATATTATTTTATTTGGCCCCCCAGGTGCTGGAAAAGGAACTCAATCAGAAAAGCTTATTGCTAAATATAATTTAGTTCATCTTTCTACCGGTGAAATATTCCGCAATAATATTAAAGCTGCAACTGAATTAGGCATATTGGCCAAAAGCTTCATGGATAAAGGTCAGTTGGTTACCGATGACGTAACGATTAAGATGCTTGAAAGCGAAGTAAATAAAAGCCCTGATGCCAAAGGATTTATTTTTGACGGATTTCCTCGTACCATCCCCCAGGCAAATGCATTAGACACTTTTTTAACAAAGCGGGGGCAGTCCTTATCTGCTTTGCTCTCTTTGGAGGTAAATGAGCCAGAATTGCGCCTTAGGCTTGCCGAACGTGCTAAATCTTCTGGACGACCTGATGACGCAAATCCGGAAGTAATACAAAAACGCATTGATGTATATAATAATGAAACATTGCCTTTAATAAAACATTTTGATGCTCAAGGGAAATACATTGCAATTAATGGAATAGGCGAAATTAATGAAATATCGAATATTTTATGTTCGAAAATTGATGAATTAATTGTTTGTGGATAACCATAATCCGAATGTTAAAAATATTTAAATTTTATAATCAACCTTTTTCTCCTTTTTTAGAAAACTTATGTCTGATAGTAATTTTGTAGATTATGTTAAAATTTGCTGTAGGTCCGGCAAGGGTGGTGCAGGCTCAGCTCATTTGCATCGCAGTAAATTAACTGCTAAAGGGGGGCCTGATGGAGGCGATGGTGGCCGTGGCGGACATATTGTTGTGAGAGGTAATAAACAATTTTGGACACTCATACATTTAAAATATCGTAAACATGTAATTGCTGAGCCAGGGGGAAGTGGCGGCACACAGCGAATGACAGGTGCAGAAGGAAAAGATGAAATACTAGAAGTTCCTTTAGGTACAATTATAAGAGATGCTGAAACAGGTGAAATAGAAGGAGAGATTACTGAAGAGGGAGAAGAAAAAATTGTTGTAGCGGGAGGCAGAGGAGGCCTAGGAAACGACCATTTTAAATCGTCAACCAACCAAACACCTCGTTTTGCGCAACCCGGAGAAGATGGATTAGATTTATGGAAAATATTAGAATTGAAACTTTTAGCAGACGTTGGTTTGGTAGGCTTTCCCAATGCAGGTAAATCTACGCTATTATCGGTAGTGTCTGCTGCTAAGCCCGAAATAGCAAACTATCCTTTTACTACACTTGTTCCTAATTTGGGAATCATTAAATACCGAGATTATCAGTCTTTTGTAATGGCCGACATCCCTGGAATAATTGAAGGGGCTAGTGAAGGCAAAGGCCTTGGAATTCGATTTTTACGTCATATTGAACGCAACTCCTCCTTACTGTTTTTAGTGCCTGCCGATACTAATGATATAATTAAAGAATATAAAATATTATTGAACGAGTTAGACCTTTATAATCCCGAATTACTTCATAAAAAACGTATTTTGGCTATATCCAAATGCGATATG
The DNA here is from genome assembly GCA_945865315.1 of Chitinophaga pinensis. Taxonomy (GTDB): domain Bacteria; phylum Bacteroidota; class Bacteroidia; order 2-12-FULL-35-15; family 2-12-FULL-35-15; genus 2-12-FULL-35-15. The sequence goes on from CAMBDK010000027.1 coordinate 23,949, forward strand.
ATGGATGCCGAACTTTTAGCAGAATTAAAAAAAGATATCAATAAAAAATTCAAAGAAAAAAAATCAGTGCCCGTTGTATATTTTTCATCCCAAACCGGACAAGGATTAATTGAATTAAAAGATGAACTTTGGAAACAGTTAAATAACAAAGACAAAGGGTTTGATTATTAAAATAATCGTTAAAGTTTGGTTTAGATATTTTGTCGATTTGCATAACTAAATTGATTGAAATTTTATTTTGGCAAGGTTCTTGAATAATTTTTGTGTCCCTTCATTGCAATAACTTAATAGTTGACGTGTCAGATGATAAATAAATTTCTGCTTTTTTCTTTCTCTAAACCGACACTTTTTTTCCTTGCATTTGGAATCTCCTATTTCAATGTTATACAATCCCAAAGCACTAATCAATTCTCTTATACAATAAATGGAACAAGGGATTCGATAATTGTGGATGGATTAAAATATATGATACAAGAATCCCGATTTCCTGACTCTGATTATAAAATGAATGAAACAGACGATTCGGTTATTGTTAATGGGGTGAAATACTGGGTAGGGGGGCACTATTTCCCAAATATTGTAAGGGCAGGGAATGAAAAGTTTTATAAAGAATATGATGAAAATCACCCAACCGGAAAATGGTTTTATTTTTATTCTGATAACAGTATAAGAGAAATGGGAGAATTAACCGCTTTTTATAAACTAGATGGAATTTGGACAAGCTTTTATCCAAATGGCAATAAAAGAAGTGAAGGTAAATTCATTAATGGATTGAAATCAGGCAAATGGCAAACCTGGTATGAAAATGGAAAACTTAGGAGCATTGCAGAGTACAAAAAATTTAATGGTAGAAGAATAACTAAAGTTCCTATTTATGGGCAAGTATATACAATGTTGCAAGAAGCCCCTATTGTCGGAAAAAAATGGGGTATTGTTCATATTCACGAATGGGTAAATGTAAATGAATATATAGAATATTATGAAAATGGAAAAATAAAATACGATCTTCATTTTGACAGCAAAGGAAGACCTAATAAAAACTGGAAAATTTATTATGAAAGTGGGGGAATATTGCAGCGATATACTTTTGGAGGTGTCATTAAAACGTATTATGAAAAGGGTACAATAATGGCAAAACAATGGCATTTTTTGAAAGGTCTAAAAAAAATATATTACTATTGTGACAACGGTATGCCATTGAAAAAAATAACTTATTATTTAGGCAATCCAAAGGATACAACTTATTTTAATGTTAATAAATATGCAAGTTCAAATAATTGTGTATTTGATCACGATAAGTTAGATTCAATTCAAGAAGAAATAGGCGAAAGTATTTTTAAGTGCGCTGGTGAGTATTGTGAAGACGGATGTTATCAAAAGGATAGAGTGATAAAAGGTTTTTGGGGTGGTTGGCAATTAGTACGAAACCCTTATAAGGAAGTTGAGGAATATAAATGTTATTATTCCGACAGGGGAGTAGCATATTAATAATTTATTTTTGAAATTGAGATATGACAAAACGAATCCGTATTTTCAATCCTTGAAACTTAAAAATTCGTCATAATTTTTTAATGAAATTTCAATTGGATACCATCAACACCATAAAAGACCTCGATACTCAACTGTTTCTTTTTTTAAATAGTAAGCACAATATATTTTTTGATTTCGTGATGTATTGGTTTAGCAATAAAGTTTTTTGGATTCCTTTTTACTTATTTTTATTTTATCTTGCATTTAAACAAGTAAGCAAACATATTTGGTTAGTCGCACTTGCAGCTGCTCTCCTTATTTTATTGAGTGACCAAATTTCGGTTCATGCCTTTAAAAATATTTTTCAGCGTTTACGTCCCTGTCATAACATATTAATACAATCGAAAGTTCATTTGCTTAATGGCCACTGCGGGGGAGCTTATGGTTTTATATCCTCGCATGCAGCAAATGCATTCGCATTGGCAATGTTTTTAAGTTTATTTTTTAAAGGAAAATATAGGAATTTTAGCTTATTTATTTTTTGCTGGGCTACATTAGTTGCTTATAGTCGCATATACAGTGGCGTTCACTATCCTGCCGATATTATTGTTGGTGCAATTGTAGGAATGGGAATTGCTGTTGCTGTATTTAAATTATATACCTTTAGTGAATATTTAATTTTTATTATTACCTTTTTTAGCATTACTTCCACAGCTCAAAATACGGATATTAATATTTTAAAAAATATTAATTTAAATCGCAACAAAAATTTAGATAATACTTTTAAAACAATTAGTAACTCAGTAGCACCTGCTTCCATTGCCTTACCATTACTTGTATTCAGTTATGGCTTATTAAAGCAGGATACCACTTACAAAAACAAAGGAATATTTATTGGCTCTGCTTTAGTTATAACGGCTGTCATTACAGCCGGATTAAAATATGCAGTAAATCGAACAAGGCCATTTGAAACTTTTTCCTTCATTGATAATGTAGTAGATGAAAAAACAGCTTCCTTTCCGTCGGGTCATACTTCTTTTGCTTTTTCTACAGCTACCTCTTTTTCATTGGCGTTTCCTAAATGGTATGTGATAGCACCATCCTTTATATGGGCAAGCACGGTTGCTTATTCCAGAATGGATTTGGGAGTACATTACCCTAGCGATGTTTTAGCAGGGGCTATTATTGGTGCTGCTACATCTTATTTATGCATTAAGGCGAACAATTGTATAAATAAACGAGAAAAAATAAAAGATAAAATTTAAAAATACCTGCTTTGTAATTTATTATTAGTGGTTATTAATCCTTAATTTAAAATTACAATTCAGATTAATTTACATATGAATAATTTGTTGTTAGTATTTACTGGAGGAGGATTAGGAAGCATTTTAAGATATAGTATTGGCGAATTTGTTAAGGCAAATTTTAAATTTATTTTTCCAATAGCAACATTGTGTTCCAATTTTATAAGTTGTATAATCCTTTCCATTTTTATCATTATATTTAATGAAAAAATTATTTCTACTTCAAACTTAAAAGTGTTTTTTTTGATAGGTTTTTGTGGCGGATTAAGTACTTTTTCTACATTTAGTTTTGAAACTATTGAGTTAATAAAGGCTGGAAATTTTACCATTGCAATATTTAATATATTAATAAGTTTGACGGCATGTTTAGCAACAATATATTTTCTTACAAAACATTTATAATATTAATAAAAAAATAAAATGAAAAAAATACTTAGTGTTTTTTATATCGGAATTATAGCTTCATTTTTTATATCCTGGGGTACTTTTGGGCATGAACATATAAATAGATCTGCCGTATTCGCTTTGCCGGCGCCTCTTCAATTATTTTTTTACAACCATATAGATTTTATAACGCAGGAATCAACAGTACCCGATTTAAGAAAATATACTTTAAATGATAAGACTGAAAACCCTCGACATTTTATTGATCTTGAAAATTTTGGATCTTTTGATAGTTTACCGCAAACTTTGGTGGAAGCTAAAAAAAAATATGAGGATACTTTTTTACAACAAAATGGAATTCTTCCTTGGTTTATGGAAGATCTGATGGACAAGCTAACTAAAGCATTCAAGGAAAAAAAAAAAACAGAAATACTTTTTATAGCAGCTGATTTAGGACATTATATTGGCGATGGCCACATGCCACTTCATACATCGGCTAATTATGATGGGCAATTAACTAACCAAAAGGGAATTCACGCCTTATGGGAATCGCGTTTGCCTGAGCTATTTGGTAATGGTTATAATTTTCATTCCAATGACGCTAAATTTATAGCTGATATAAGAAAAGAAATATGGCGAATGATTTTTTCTACTCATAGTTTGAAAGACACTTTATTATCTGCTGACAAAGCATTAAGGGTTAAATTCTCTCAAGAGAAAATTTTCAAAACAGACAATAATGGCAAAGAAATTAAGAGTAAATATAACTCCAAGATTTATTCCGATGATTACGCAAAACAATTTCATGATGCCTTAAATGGCATGGTGGAAAAACAAATGCGGGCATCTATTGAGTTTACTGCAAACTTTTGGTATACGGCATGGGTAAATGCTGGCAAGCCCGATTTAAGCGACTTAGACCCCTCCGAACTTACAAAGCGAAACAAAGGTGTACTTAAGGTAGAATACAAGCTTTGGAAAAATGGTAAATTGTTCGGAGTGGAAAGTGAAAGAGAATTTTAGTAAAACCCTATTCACAAAAAAAATATTTATAACCCAAAAATAAAATTAATACAATTATGAAATATTGCACCTGTATTGCAGCTTGTTTAATAGCCTTTGCTAGTTTTTCGCAAGCACCAACAAAAATTGAAGAGGAAATATCATTTCCAAAAAAACCAAAATTAGTTATCGGCATTGTAGTTGACCAAATGCGTTATGATTATATATACCGTTTTTGGGATAAATATGGGAACAATGGCTTCAAACGGCTTGTTAATGAAGGATTTTTTTGTAAAAATACAAATTTTAATTATGTGCCTACTTATACCGGCCCTGGTCATGCTTCAATTTTTACTGGCACTACGCCTGCAATTCATGGTATTATAGCAAATGATTGGTTTGATAAAGAGAACCTGAAAAAATTATATTGCGTAGGAGATATTAATGTAAACGGATTAGGCACTAATGAATCGGAAGGAAAACGTTCACCTGTAAATATGCTCACAACTACTATTACAGATGAATTACGTATTTCTTCCAACATGAAATCTAAAGTATTTGGTGTTGCATTAAAAGATCGTAGCGCTATATTACCTGCCGGACATGTTGCAAACGCAGCTTATTGGTATGATGGAAGTATTGGTAGTTTTATTTCAAGTACTTATTATATGAAAGAATTACCATTGTGGGTTAATGAATTCAATAAAAAGGAATTAGCAAAAAAATATTTGATGGAACCATGGAATACATTATTACCCATAGAGCAATACACTGAAAGTTTACCCGACGACAACAAATATGAATTTATCGCTAAGGGCGAAACAAAACCTGTTTTTCCGCATAATTTACCTGAATTGCTTCGTGCTAATGGAGGATTAAACCTTATAAGAAGTGTGCCTTCCGGAAATACCTTAACGAAAGATTTTGCGATTGAAATAATAAAAAATGAAAATCTTGGTAAATCTTCTGAAACTGATTTTTTAACAATTTCATTTTCTTCCCCCGATTATATAGGACATGCTTATGGGCCAAATTCTGTTGAACAAGAAGATGATTATATCCGCTTAGATAATGAAATTGCTGACTTTTTAAATTTCCTGGATGCATATATAGGTAAAAATAATGTATTGCTATTTCTCACAGCTGACCATGCAGCACCAGAGGTACCAGCCTATTTAATAGACTTGAAAATTCCAGCCGGTTATGTTAATGAAGGTAAAATATTACGAAATTTAAAGACCTACTTGTTTGCAAATTATGCCGACTCCCTCGTATTATCTTATTCAAATCAACAGGTATTTTTAAACCGTAATTTGATAGCGCTTAAAAAATTAGATTTGAAAAAAGTGCAGGAGGATGCAGCTCTTTATTTACAAAATTTGGATGGTATTGCTGAAGTTACTACTTCAACAGCATTAAACAATACCTCTTTTAATGAAGGTTCGAGAAATTTAATTCAAAAAGGATTTAATGCAAAACGCTCAGGTGATTTGATGGTAAACTATTTACCCGCTTGGGTAGATTTTCATAAAACAGGTACAACGCATGGTTCACCTTACAGCTATGACACCCATGTTCCTTTGATTTTTTATGGTTGGAATATCAAAAAAGGTAGTACCGCTGATCAAATTTATATAACTGATATTGCTGCTACATTAGCACTTATGCTGAATATTCAGTTTCCAAATGGCTCTATTGGAGTTCCTATCTCGCACCTAGTTAAATAATTCTATTTTTTTATAAAAGGATTTTATTAGCGCTTTAATTTATTTTAAATATACTATATTTGGTTGATATTAATTATTAGGGTTTGATTTTCTCTTATAAAAAAATATTAGGTGAAAATATATAGAAAAAATAATCGAATTTTTTCTTTTTTTCCCTCGCTACCTTATTCACCTAATTACGAAATAAACTTAGTCATTACTTATACAAAAAAAAATTATGTATAGGCGAAAGGTCCGTTTAGTAGGTTGTTATAGCCAATATTTAGAAAAAAAGAAACCAAATATTACTTCAGTTAAAAAATATTTAATTATGAGCGACACAAACCCCACAAAAATGAACAAGAGGAAGAGCCTCTTGAATTTCTAAGAGAAAGAGACGTTTTTGGATTTGAAAAACCATCTCTTAAAGATGAACAATCACAAATTCCTTCACCGACAGCAGAAGCACTAAATATTCCTGAAAAATCAAATAAGAAAATTTATTCTAAAAAAATTATTCAGATTTTTTGTATTGTATTTTCACCATTATTCGGGGGAGTCCTCCTTATGCTAAATCTAATTGAGATTGGAAATAAAAAAGCAGCGAAAAAAGTTTTAATATTTTCAGTTTTATATTCTGCTATCATAATATTAATAGTGACAACTAAAGGATTTAAGATAAGTACCTTAATGTATAATTTAATCGGAGCAGTTATTCTCTCGGAATATTTTTTTAGAACATATTTTCCGACGCCAGACAATTTTGAAAAAAAGGAAATATGGAAACCATTAATAATTTCGATTTTAATAGTAGGGACAATTTTTCTGGTAGCTTATATTAAAATTAACTAATAGCATCGTTCTTCGTAGAAACCCACGCTGAATGGCTAGTTTTGCATCCCATAGCCAAAATCTGTGCGTAAATACTGGGCATAACCGCACCTAAATGCTATGGCCGTAATAAGTTCATGATTTTAGTTCGCTTTCAAAATTGGTCGC
>CAMBDK010000028.1 GCA_945865315.1 Chitinophaga pinensis
CTGTCCATAGAGTCGAGAGTCTGAACTATAATGTTCGAGTTCGAGGCTTTCGTAATTTTGAAAATCAGGAGTTTACATTGGTAAATGAATGTTTTTAAAAACAAGAATAACGAAGAAATCGGACATTATAGACAGACTCTATTTAAACAACAAAACGCCCACCAAAGGCAGACGTTTTGTAATAGTAAACAAATTATATTTATTCAGTAATGGTTGTATCGGCAGGAGCTTTAGCTGCGCTATCTACTACCACCTCGGCAGCAGCAGCTTCTTTTTCCGCTGCAATTACAGTTGGAGCACTTTCAGCTTTTGGAGCTTCCGTTTCATGAGCATTACCGCCCATACCAATCATACCCAATATTTTGTCTTTAAAAACAAAACCTGCCCCACCTAATCCAGCTAATATTAATAGAATAACAATTATTTTAACAACTTTCTTCTTTGATTTTGGTTTTACCTCTTTCACTTCTTCTAAAGACGCTATATTTTCAGAGGTTTCTTCTGCCACTTTGGCTTCAGTTTTGATTTTTATTTTTTTTTCTGGCTTAGCGGAAAAACCACTACCTAGCACATATTTATTATGTAAATGCTCCAGTACAACCTCTTCTTCTCCTTTAAATTCAAAAGCTATACGCGATACCAGCCCAAGTTTTGATTTCTTATGATTCATAAAAAATTCCGTTAGTTTGGCTTCAAACTCTGAAGTGTCCATTTTAACCTTTTGACTTATTTCATTTTTTACAATATTACTGTTTTCATTATCATGAGAGGATTCAAATTCTGAATGATTATTTTCAGAATTATCATTTATATTATCATTTGTTTTTTTGCTCATATTACTAATTATTAAAAATTAAGAAAATTTTTCCGTTTTTTATAAAGAAACTAAAAACTATAAACTTTATAATTGCTAAAGATAAAAATATATTTCTAATTTTTATAATGCAAAAAATTAAAAAAATGTTTTTTAATAGATTTTATCAACATTTTAAGATTTATGTTAATAAATGGTGCTAACTAATCAAGAACGAAGAAGAAATAAATTGAAATTCATTATTATTTGATAGTATAAATCTATTCTGTATCAAAAAGACTTCCCTTTTGAGCACGCGGAATTTTTCCAAGATGTTTATAAGCTAACTCAGTAGCTTCCCTACCTCGCGGTGTGCGCATTAAGTAACCTTCCTGTATTAAAAAAGGTTCGTACACTTCTTCTATGGTACCAGCTTCTTCACCCACAGCAGTAGAAATGGTAGTTAATCCAACAGGTCCGCCTTTAAATTTTTCAATTAATGTTGAAATAATGCGAATATCCATTTCATCCAAGCCATTTTTGTCAACATTTAATGCTGAAAGGCTATGGTGTGCAATTTCAATATCAATAGAACCATTACCTTTTATTTGAGCGAAATCTCTGATTCGTCGTAATAAAGCATTTGCAATACGAGGTGTACCTCTACTTCTTCGGGATATTTCGTGTGCCGCCTCATCAGTTATTGCAACATTTAATATGCTTGCAGCCCTTACAATTATTTTTTTCAACAAGGAAGCGTTATAATAATTTAAACGAGAATTTATACCAAAACGAGCACGCAAGGGTGCCGTTAATAAGCCACTGCGCGTGGTAGCACCAATAAGTGTAAAAGGGTTTAATTTAATTTGAACACTGCGTGCATTAGGACCGCTATCAATCATTATATCAATTTTATAATCCTCCATAGCAGAATATAAATACTCTTCTACTATTGGACTTAAACGATGAATTTCGTCAATAAACAAAACATCATATTCTTCCAGATTAGTTAATAATCCAGCTAAATCGCCTGGCTTGTCAAGCACAGGGCCTGAGGTAATTTTTATATTGACACCTAATTCTGATGCGATAATATTAGCTAGCGTAGTTTTACCCAAGCCCGGAGGACCATGCAATAACACATGATCTAAGGCTTCACTGCGCAACTTGGCTGCCTGCACAAATATTTTTAAATTCTCTACCACCTCGTATTGACCTGTAAAATCGGAAAATTCTGCTGGGCGCAATACTTTTTCAAACTCTTTTTCTGTTGAGTTTAAATTTTCAGAATCGGGATTAATATTGGGATTCATTAATATGAAAATTTTATTATTAAAAATTAGTAATTACTTTTAATCATTTTTAATTATTATTTTTTTAGTTAACTGTTTTTGATCAATATTTAGTTTTACAAAATAAATACCTGATAAAAGTTCTGTTTTTTCAGATATTGAAAATTGGTAATCACCGGCAGCTAAATTTTCATTTAATAATGTTAAAATTTCTCTGCCTGTTAAGTCATATAATTTAAGATCTACCTTATGTTTACCATCCATATTAAACGATATTACAGATTTATTATTCGCAGGATTTGGGTACACATTAAAATTAAATAAATCGGCATGTCCTTCATCAATTCCATTAGCCCCACCTAAATTTATATCATCAATATAAATATTATTGCCTCCATTGCTTGTAAAACGAAACATAATATAAAAATTGGTATTAAAAGAATACCCTGCAAGTGAAACTGAATGTTCAATCCACTGACTGGCATTAGGAGTAAAGGATGAATTTTGAACACCTGCTGTTGATAGAGCTGCTCCAGCTTTCGTATATCTTAATGTCCATGATAAGCCACAATTAGTAGATATTAAAACTTGTAATTTATCTGTATGCGCAGATGTTTTTTGAGCATGAGCAACTTTAAATGTAAAATTAAGATTGTTTGTGATAGCAGTCAAATTAATTGACGAACATATTAATTCATCAATATTTCCATCAGCATTTGAATTATTTAATATCCGTACTGATTTAGAACCCGATGCTGCAGCAGCAGTTGTTTGCACCCAAGTATTAGCACCAGGCTCTTGGTTGCGTACATTCCAATTAGCGTTTGGAATAGAACTACCCTCAAAATCTTCAGAAAAAAAAGAAGCATTATGGCTTGCTGTAGAAGAATTAACTGTTACAAACCCTGTTTTGGATACTGTTGCCGAACCCGATCCATTTGACACAGTTAATCCTACATTAAAAATCCCTCCCGTTAAATATTGAATTACAGGAACAGAATCTGTTGATGTAGCAGGGGTTCCACCTTGAAAAGTCCAGTTCCACGCGGTTGGCACACCATTCCAAGCTATATCATTAAATGTTAAAGAGTTTCCTTGACAAACAGTGTTATTTATATTATTGGATTTAAAATCAGATTTACATAAAACAGCAGGTAAACTAATTCCTGTAGCTATAAGATTGGCTGTTGTCCACAAACTACTCCTTTGTCCAGCGGAGCTTGTTAATGCATTGCGCATGCGTGTTTTTTGTCCTTCTGTATACATCGTTGAGCAATAGGCATATTCCATATAATTTTGAATATTGTCCAGTGGACTACTACAGGTAGCACCTGAAAGGTTACAGCTTGTCCAGCCCTTTGTAGGAGGCGTGTCGCTTACATCATCGGTTCCTAAACAATCAACCCCTGGGTCATTCGTATAACCCCATGTATGCAAAAGATTGAGATAATGCCCTACTTCATGTGTTAAGGCTGTTGACCTCATAACGCTTCCTGTACCAATACTACCAACATATTGCGACAGTATTATTATTCCGTCCACATCAGGAAATGCGGTTCCAGGTAAATAAGCATATCCGGCAGCTCCCGATTCCATAAGTTTCACTACCCAAATATTCAAATAATCACTTGGCCATGGATTTAATTTGGAGTCATCGTCCCCAATATTGGTTTCGGAGGAATAAATTCTATCAATACCATTAGTACATATACCATTAGGATCATTTTGTGCCAGGCGAAATTCAATTTCACTATCGGCAGCTATCGATTGAAAAGCACTTACAGTATTTGAGGCTGATGAATTTTGTTTCCGAAAAGCTTCATTTAAAATACGCATGGCATCAAAAATTTGGTTATCCGAAATATTTTCTGAGCCCGCTTGGTGAATAATATGAAAAACAACAGGTATTGTATAAATAGGGAGCAGTTTTTTTTCACTGTTATTGTTATAATTTTTTGCGTAATCTTGTTGATCCTTTAGTGCAAGTTCTGCTTTACGCTTGATGAATTCTTGCTTTAATTGAGGATTAGCGTCCATCATTTTCTGATGTGCTTGTTGGCTGCCACAGTGAAAATAATCTTCTTGCGAATAACTAGTAAGATTAATTAAACAATTTAAGGATAAAAATAAAAGTATTATGTGTATTTTTTTCATGAGTTTGATAATTAGTGAAATTTTCGAAATAAATCCGCAAATTAAATGGTTCAAAAGCTGTGTGTTTTTCTTTTGTCTTGATACAAAAGAAACAAAAAAACAAGAACAAACAATTCCTCCCCACCTGCAACCCTACATCGCGTTTGTTCATTCCTCACGCGCGTTTTCATAAGGATATTTTTTGCAAAAAAAATTGAAATCCCCTGTTTTTATTAATATAACTGTTTTGTCGAAGTTATTTCGAAAACTTCACTTAAAATATTATTTATAATCTTTTAAAGAAAAAACCACTTCTTTAATATTAATAACATCTTCTAATATTTTAAAATATTTTTCAGATACAATTGCTGGATCGAGCAGTTCGTTATTAGCTTTAAAGGCGATAAAATTTTCTAAACGGCTAAAATTATTTTTTGAAGCTTTTCTTATATCATTTTGCATTTCAGTATCTACTATACCTGGAGCAATTGAAAATATTTTAAAGCCTATATCTATTTTTTTATCTGATTGTTGCATTCTTATTTTTTGTTCTTCATCCAACACACGGCTAAACATATCAACTCCTGCCTTAGAAGCGCAATAAACAGCCCATCCATCAACAGGAGCTTTGCCTGCGCCAGAACTAATATTCACAATTACCTTTTCTGCATCAATGGTATTATAAAAATCAATAAATGTATTTGATAAAACACTAGGTGCAATTAAATTAAGCGTGTAATTTTTAATAATAGTTGATGCATCAAGCTTACCTACTGGTTTTATAAAACCCAATGAACCAGCATTATTTATTAAATAGATTTTTTTTGCGTCTGGATGAAAATCAAATTTAAAATTAGAAATTGCTTCGGCATTAGTTAAATCTAAATTGATATGCTTATAGTTATTATTATTTATACTTTGCTGCCTAGAAATACCAATAACTCTATTATTAGAATTTTTCAATAAATAATCAGCAAATCCTTTGCCTATCCCTCTACTTGTGCCAGTTATATAATAATAATTCACTATGTTTTTATTAGATTGGTATAAAACTAATCAATTTAAATAAAAAAAGCAAAAGTTAAATACTTTTGCTTTTAATTAGTGAGTAAATCGGACATTAACGAAAGGCTCTAATTATTCGATTTATAAGTTGATGCTATGCCAATGCTTGTTTTAAATCTGCAATTAGATCTTTTATATCCTCTATGCCTACGCTAAGTCGGAGCAATGATTCCACAACACCAGCCTTGTCTCTTTCAGTTTTTGGTATTGATGCATGTGTCATTGTTGCTGGGTGATTAATTAAAGATTCCACACCACCTAATGACTCAGCCAAGGAAAATATTTTCAATTTAGAAGCAATTTTAAAAGCATCTTCTTGTTTGTTTCCTTTTAAGGAAAAAGAAATCATTCCACCAAAATCACGCATTTGTTTTTTAGCAATACTATGGTTTACGCTATCAGGAAATCCAGGCCAATATAATTTATCAATTTTGGGATGTGACTTTAAGAATGCTGCAATTTTACGTCCATTATAACAATGGCGCTCCATGCGAATGTGCAATGTTTTGATACCGCGTAAAACCAAAAAGCTATCTTGTGGTCCAGGAGTAGCACCACAACTATTATGAATAAAAGCTAATTGTTGGTATAAATTATCATCACTCAAACATAAAGCACCCATAATAACATCACTATGTCCGCCTAAATATTTAGTAACCGAATGCATCACAATATCAGCGCCATGCGCTAGAGGGTTCTGTAAAAATGGCGAAGCAAAAGTATTATCAACAGCACATATCAAATTATTTTTTTTAGCAATTTTTGCGCATGCTTCAATATCAATTATTTGCATTATTGGATTGGTAGGCGTCTCCAGCCAAATCATTTTTGTATTTGCGTTAATATATTTTAAAATATTAGAAGCCTTTTTTAAATCTACGAAATGAAATTTGATACCGAAATTTGCAAACACCTTGGTAAATATCCGGTAGGTTCCTCCATATAAATCATCACCGGTAATAACCTCATCACCAGGACGAAGTAATTTCAAAACAGCGTCAATGGCACCCATGCCGCTGGAGAAGCACAGGCCATATTTAGCTCCTTCCAAAGCAGCTAAACAATTTTCGAGTGCAGATCGTGTTGGATTTTTACCTCTGGCATAAGCATAACCTTTATTTTTCCCCGGACTTTCCTGAACATAAGTTGATGTTTGAAAAATAGGTGTCATTATTGCACCTGTAGTAGGGTCAGGTATTTGACCAGCGTGTATTGCTTTGGTAGCAAATCCTTTATATTTTGTAACAGCCATTTTAAATATTAGAATTGATTAAATGTTAATCTTATTTTTATTGTTACAATATTAAAAAATATTTTCTAAAGGGCAATCACAGCTATCGTTTTGAGTATTATTCCTTTTATTATTTAATTCAATAGCCGAAATAACTTTTGAAATAGTATCACAATCAGCAATAACAAAGCTGATATTTTTTCCAGTGGAGCTTATCCCTTCTATTGTATATTTAGGGTATGGTTTATTGTGCACCTCACTTTTATCATAATTCACTTTTCCTTTACCCGCTGATTTGCCAGTACCTAATAATTCTAAAATTTCAGATTCATTAATGTTCGTACAATTCATCTTACAAATTGTTTGTTTGGTATATTCTAATTTTTGCCAACCAAGTTCCTCCATTTTTGCAGCGCTGGGCAGCTGACAGCCTTTTCCTTTATAAACAACACTAACAATAAGTGAACCTAACAAAACACCAAAGCCATATAACTTTAAGCGCCTAAATAGGTCTGAATTTTTTTTTAATATTTCCATATTTAATGGGAGTGGGAAGCTGGATAATAAATGTGGTGGTTTTATAATTAATTTTCAAATCCAAAATTACAAACCTGACATAAATAAGTTCATATCTTTATATGGCAGTTTAAACATTTCACCCAAAACCTGACTAGTTAAAATACCATTGTAAATATATATGCCATTACGCACACCGTCATCTTTAAGCAATATGTTTTTCAGGCCTCCTTCCTCTCCTATATTTATTAGGATTGGGGCAAATATGGTACTTAATGCATAAGAGGCTGTACGGGAAACCCTTGAAGCAATATTTGGCACACAGTAATGAATAATACCATATTTACGGAATACAGGATTAGTGTGATTAGTAACTTCAGATGTTTCAAAACACCCCCCCTGATCAATGCTCACATCGATAATCACAGAACCTGCTTTCATTTCACTTACCATCTCTGATGTAACTACAAGTGGCGTGCGTCCTTGCTGTGAACGGATGGCCCCAATAACTACGTCGGCAGTTTTTAAATGTTTAGCCAATACCCTTGGTTGAATAACAGATGTAAAAATTCTTGTACCTATATCACTTTGTAATCTCCTTAACCTATAAATGGAGTTATCAAATACTTTCACTGAAGCGCCTAACCCCAATGCTGCACGAGTAGCAAATTCACCAACGGTGCCAGCACCTAAAATTACAACTTCGGTGGGCGAAATACCTGAGATACCTCCCAATATGGAACCTTGTCCATTATTAACATTACTTAAATATTCTGCAGCAATTAAAATAGATGTACTACCAGCAATCTCACCCATTGAGCGAATTACAGTATAAATTCCGTCATCATCTTTTAACCATTCAAATGCTATTGCAGTAACTTTTTTTGATATTAGTTTTTTAAGAAAATCAGCGGGCTGAACTGTAAGTTGTAATGCAGAAATAAGCGTTTGATTTTGCTGCATCATTTCAATTTCATTCAAAGAGGGGGGAGCAACTTTTAAAATAATATTTGCTTTATACACTTCTTCTGCGCTCATTACTATTTCGGCTCCAGCCTCACTATAATCATGATCTTGAAAGTTGGCCATTTTCCCTGCATTGCTTTCCACAACAATATGATGTCCATTATTTACAAGCAATGCAACAGCATCGGGCACCAAGGCTACACGATTTTCTTGAAATGAAGTTTCTTTAGGAATTCCAATAAATAAACTGCTTTTTTTACGACCTACTTCAAGCATTTCCTCTTGAGGCATTAAGGCTATTTGACTTAAGGCCTCAAGAAGCTCTTTAGATGTTTTCATTTTTATAAGTACAAGTAAATTGTATTTTTTTATACAAATTTAAACAAACTAAAGTATAAAAATTTTTAATCTTTAAGAAGTTATCAAAATTGATTGTTAATAGTTTGGAAATTCGCAAATATTAATGGGTGGAATTAAAGGGCTTTTGTATTTTCACGAACAAAATAATTGAAAATAAATGTTAACCTAATATTGCGGAAATTTTCCGCTTTTCGCCTTCAAGGGAGATATTTACCTTTACAAAATTATCAGGAAGCAATTCGACTATTTTCTCGGGCCACTCAATAAAACAAAATGAATTGGAATAAAAGTATTCTTCATATCCCATATCGTAGGCTTCGCTAATGTTATTTATTCTATAAAAATCGAAGTGATAAATTTTTTGATCTTTGGCAGAAATATATTCATTAACTAAAGAAAATGTTGGGCTGCTAACTATTTCTTTAACACCTAGTGTTTCACAAATAATTTTAATAAAAGTGGTTTTCCCTGCCCCCATTTGTCCATAAAAAGCAAATATTTTATTTTCTGGAAAATTTTCCAATATTTTTTTTGCAGCAATATGCAATTCAGATATTTTATGCAACTCAACTTGTAACATATTGATTTATAATTAAATTCAAAAAAAAAAATAAACATATATCTGAAAAAGCTAATAAATTTTCAAGCACATACATTAATTTTACTTGGCGCTCAAAGTTAAAAAGGGAATAAGCATTTCTTCAAGGGAAATTCCGCCATGCTGAAATGTATTACGGTAATAATTTACATAATAATTAAAATTGTTGGGGTAAGCAAAAAACTTATCCTCTTTAATAAATACAAAACTTGTACTAACATGTTGTTTTGGTAGAAAAGCATCAGCAGGGTTGCGAACTTCAAACACATCCTTTTTAATATAATCTAAACTTTTACCTTGCTTGTACCTTAAATTCGTATTTACATTTTTATCACCCACTACTTTGGATGGTTCGGAAACTTTAATGGTTCCATGGTCAGTAGTAATAATCAATTTACATTTTTTAGCTGCAATTTGTTTTAATATATCCAGCAAAGGAGAGTTCTCAAACCAGGATAAAGTAATGGAACGGTATGCTTTTTCATCATCAGCCAATTCCCTAATAATTTCCATTTCCGTTCTAGCATGAGATAGCATATCAACAAAATTATAAACAATTACGTTCAACTTATTTTGCATTAAGTTACTCATATTTTCAGATAACTTTTTACCTGCCGCATGGTTTGTTATTTTATTATAACTCATCTTAACATCTTTTCCCAAGCGTTTCAGCTGTTCGGAAAGCAGCGCTTCCTCATGTAAATTTTTTCCACCTTCTTCCTCGTCATTAAACCATAAATCAGGGTGACGTTTTTCTATTTCAGAAGGCATCAATCCAGCAAAAAAAGCATTACGTGCATATTGTGTTGCGGTAGGTAAAATACTACTATATAAATCCTCGGTTTCTATTTTGAAATATTCAGTAACAATGGGTAAAATAACTTTCCATTGATCGAAGCGTAAATTATCTATCAAAACTAAAAAAGTAGTTTCAGGTTTATCAAGTAAAGGGGCAACTTTATTCTTAAAAATAGTATGGGAAAACAAAGGGGGGGTAGGATTTTTGCCATTCAGCCAAGGGATATAATTATTTTCGATAAATTTACAAAACAACTTATTTGCTTCCTCTTTCTGCATTTTCAAAACCTCCATCATACTTGTATCCTTGCTGTTATCCAGCTCCAATTCCCAATAAACTAATTTCTTATAAACTTCTACCCATTCATTCCAATTTAGCCTATCCCCTATTGTCATACCAATCTGTCGAAATTCTTGCTGATAATTGGAAGTTATTTTTTCGCTAATTAAACGTTTATTATCCAATGTTTTTTTTAAGGAAAGTAATATTTGATTTGGATTAACGGGTTTAATTAAATAATCTGAAATTTTCGAACCGATAGCATCCTCCATTAAAAACTCCTCCTCGCTTTTTGTGATCATAATCACAGGCAGCTCGGCGTATTTAGATTTTAAACGATTAAGGGTTTCTAATCCCGAAAGGCCAGGCATATTCTCGTCAAGTAATATTACTGCAAAATCATTTTTTGCGACTAATTCCAAAGCCTCATCACCACTATTTGCAGTTTGCACCTCGTATCCTTTATCCTTTAAAAATAAAATGTGTGGCTTCAATAAATCAATCTCATCATCCGCCCATAAAATATGTATTTTTTCCATTTTTATTTTTTTAATTTCTGGTTTAATATTAATTTATGTTGGCTTATAAAATTTCAAATTAATTAATCTTTTCAAAAAATAATCATTGATAAATTAATAAATTCAATGCTAAATAATTATTCCGCCCCAGCATTTTTTAAAACACTATTTGCTTTATTATTAGCCTCTTCTAAAATTTTAGCAACTTTTTTATCCACTTCTTTTTTAGCGCTTGGGGCTGCTTGTTTTGCAATTCCTTTAGCAACAATATTTTTAGCTTCATTAACAGTTTTATCTATGGCAGCGTAACCTTCATTTTTTGTTTTATCAGCCAATACTTTTGCATCGGCCATTATTTTGTTGGCTTGTGCCCGCGCATCTGCTTTTAATTTTTCTGCTTCCGCACGAGCCTTTTCTTTGGCCATATCTACACCTTGATTTACAATTTCTTTTACCTGTTCTTTAACTTGTTCTTTTATTAGTTCTTTGCTATCCTCCCTATTATTCATATTCAATAAATCAGTTTTAATTGTAGGTTTGGTTACAGTACCTCCAAACAATACTTTAACCTTAACTTTATCACTTAATTTCACATTTGTACCCACTTTATTATTAAATAAATTAACTAATGCACCAGCAGCAGCGTTTGCCTGAGCTCCAAATTCTGAACTAGGTATTTCAAGCACCCAAGTATAATCAATAGACTGATCAAAACCGGTAGAGCCTTTAACATTTGCATTGATAGCACCCATTTTTATAGGCATCTCCTCTATTTCAACTCTTCCATCTTTAAATTTATAACTTGCATTAATATTTTCAAATTCTATTTTTTTATATTTAGGTTGATTCAAAACATCCGCCAATTTATTTATTGGTTCGAACCCTTCAACAGAAACATTTGTTGCAGTTAACTTACCGCCACCAGTTAATGTATTAAAATCGGGTTCTAAATTTTTATTTAATAGGGAAGTAAATTTCAATGAAGTTCCAAACTTACCTTTGGCATATTTACCTATAGGGGCTAGTTTCTGAACACTGTTGAAGGTTTTAAAAGTTTTAGCAATATCAAAATTTGACATGCTTAAATCAAAATTTACAGATGGACTATTAAGATTTTGAGAATTATATACACCAGAAAGGCCCATATTTCCGCCTAATTCATTAAAATCCATTTTTATATTATCAAGTATCAATTTGCTATCATTTATTTTTACTCCCCCAGTAATAGCCGTGATAGATAAATTGTCAAATACAAATTTGTCGATTTTTGCATTAAGCATTAAATTTAAATTTGCAGGTATCTCAATAACGCTTAATGGAGCTGTGTCGGCAGCAACTCCAGCACTCTCCCCCTCTGTTAAATCATGAGCCATTAGTTCATTTAAATCCAGTAAGGAAGAATTAAAATTAAATGACCCTTGTAACATAGAATCTTGTAATGCGTATTGCAAAAAGTTTTCAATCTTGCCATCCATCTGTATGTCACTTCTTCCAATTTTAGCCTTAAATTGTGAAAGTTCAACAAATTTTGGTGTGAAATTTAAATTCAAATTATTAATTTGAGTAGGATAATTTATGCTTTTTGATTTATAACTCATATTCAAAACATTAAAGTTTCCTTTGGCATCAAATTTATCATACTGTTTTTTTTCTATGGATGACATAAGGCCATTTACTTTTATATCGGCAGTAATCATGCCATTCAAATCATCTCCTTTTTCTAAAGGAATAACATCTTTAATAGTAGCTAAATTTATTTTAGCTACCACTTCGGCCTTAATATTAGCATCGGAAATAGGGGAAGAAAGGTGCATTTTTGCATCCACAGGATTCCCTGCCATTTCTAAATGAAAATTATTTAAGTCAATAACAGTAGCATCGGGATTACCAGTTTTGTTATTTATCACTAAATCAATTTGAATATTAGTTGCTGATTTTGGTAGTGAGGGGTATTGAAACATGGCATCTTTTATGTTTAGTTTTAAACCAAAGCTTGGCATCTTAACTTCATTATAAATACCTTTTACAAATCCATTCAATGATAATAAACCGGCAGTTTTAACACTCGAAAAATCATCGGTATAAACACTAGGGATAAGTGATAATATATGTTTAAATTCAGTTTGATTTGTTTTAAATTTTAAATCTACATCAATATCCTCTTTGGGCATTGCAAAAAATCCATCCAAGCCAATTGTTAATTCATTTAATGAAAATTCATTATTTTTAAATGTAAATTTAAAATTTTGCATGTTAGCATCTAGGTCTGCTTTTATTACAGTTTTCACATTATTTAAATACGTAATACCACCATAGTTTAAAGTGAATTTCTCAATATCAGTATTCGTTTCCATTAAAAAAACATCAGAAGTAAAATCACCATAAAGGCTATGATTTAAATTAACAATTTTAGTTTTAATATTCATGGATGCGTCATCATAAACTATGTATCCATTTATTATTTCAAACTTTTTTAATGTCATTTTAAAAGTAGATGACTCTGAAGGTGGAGGTGCTGGTATGTTAGCAGACTCATTAGAAGGTTTTGTAATATCCCAATTAGCCTTTCCATTATTGAGTACCTTTGCATGAATGCGGGGTTTATTGATGCTAATCGTATTGATTTTATATTCCTTCCCTTTAATGACACTCATCAAATTTAAGCCAAGGGATAAATTTTCAGCATAAAGAAGGGTATCCCCTTCAAAATCGCCAACATTCAGTATGATTAAACTATCTAACGAAACGGAAAAATCAGGGAATGAGCTAAATAATGTAAATTCAAATTTCCCGTAATTTACTTTAGCATTAATATTTTCATTTATTTTATCTTTAACAATTTGGATAATTTGTTCTTTGAAAAAAAATGGAGTAGCTATAATAATAATTAACATGGTAATTAAAGCAATACCTGCATACTTTAAAAGCCGGCGTATTAAACTTGTTTTCTTTTTCGTTGTTTCTAATGTCATAGCCAAATAAATAAATAAATTATTAAAAATTGAATTAAAGGTTGAAATTAAAAAAAAACTTAATAGAAAGCATTGAAAGATTATATTTTTTTGAAAAAGAGAACGATTATACCATTAATAATATTGTGATGAATAATACAATAAATTATTTTATATATTTTTAACATTTTTATAAAAAACTGCTGCAATTTTAAAAACGATTTGGCAAATTAGTTATATTTATCCATTATCTGTAAATTACGGTCCTTGTCAAAATCTATAAATAACAATTCCATTATACCAATTAATGCTTCTGCATTAAAAATTTATAGTGATACATTGGTGCAGGATTCTGCGCCGGCAAGTTCTTTGTTTCAAAACCATTTATTAATTGTAAAGGGCGATAAATCAAAAAACCACATTACTAATTATGATTTTGGGATAAGCGCTGTATTGTTATTTTTATTTATATTATTTGTATGGATTTACGTTACTAATCATAAAAAATTAATTCAGATAATTAATGGGTTTTATAACAATCGAAATTCAAACCAAATGTCGCGCAATGAATTATCGATAGGCAATAGAGCATCCGTTTTTTTTTCTATTTTCTTTGTTATAACCCTTACATTATTTATTAACAAGCTAATTTCTTTTTATGGTTTTCATTTATTCACCCAAAATGTTACAGTTTTGCATTTTCTTACTGCATTTTTTATAATATCAGCATATAGCATAAAGTTTGCCAGCATCAAAATAGCAGGCTTCATATTTAAAATGGAAAAAGAAGCAAAGGAATACATGTCAATCATATTTCTTTTTTGCAATACTTTGGGTTTATTTATGCTACCAATAATTATCTGTCTATCGTTTGTTAAACAATTCCCTCCTGGTGTTTTTATATATTTAGGTTTCCTTGTTATATCTATTTTTATGTTTATTCGAACTTTCCGTGGAATTTTTATTGGATTTAACAGTTCAAAGATTTCGAAGATATATTTATTTATGTATCTTTGCATTTTTGAAATATTACCATTTGTTATTTTAGTGAAATTATTTATAAATAATATTAAATAATTTTAATATTGGTTTTTTAAGAATATTGATTATTCTATTAATTAACAGCAGCTTTTATAAAAATTGAAAATAAAGACCATTTTAGTTACACAGCCAAAGCCAGAGGGTAGTAAATCACCTTATTTTGATCTTGCAAAAAAATGCAATGTAAAAATTGACTTTCGCCCCTTTATACACATAGAGGGTGTTTCTGCGTTGGATTTCAGAAAAGACAAAATCAATATCCTAGAGCATACTGCAGTAATTATGACTAGCCGCAGTGCCGTTGACCATTATTTCAGAATGTGTCAAGAGATGCGAATTATAGTGCCTGAAACTATGAAGTATTTCTGTATTTCTGAGTCTACGGCATTTTACCTTCAGAAATATGTGTTATACCGAAAAAGGAAAATTTTTCATGGTAAACAGACTATTATTGATTTGATGGTTGTAATTAAAAAACATAATGATGAAAATTACTTATTACCTTGTTCAGATATTCATAAGGAGGAGATAGCCGATAAACTAGAGGAGCAAAAAATAAAACATACAAAAGCAGTTATGTATCGCACTGTTTGTAGTGACCTAAAAGATTTAGCAAATGTGAATTACGACGTTTTAGTGTTTTTTAGCCCCTCTGGCATAAAATCATTATTGAAGAATTTCCCTAAGTTTAAACAAAACAAAACCCATATTGCCAGCTTTGGTTCAACTACAGCGCTTGCTGTTAAAGAAGCTAAGTTAAAAGTAAATATATCGGCTCCAAACCCAAAAGCGCCATCAATGACCATGGCGCTTGAACAATATATTTTTGAAAACAATAAAGTTACCAAATAAATTTTATTATTTTACTCTTCCCATTTTTAGATTATTCCATTGAGAATTTTCTGCAAACCCCACAAGAAATTTGAATGAAGGCAAACTGAGGTAAAATCCAAAAACAGATATAAAATTTCCAGGATGCGAGAAACGCTTAATACCGCACCTTGCATTTTTGAATATTTAAATTGGACTCTTTAATATTTGTATTTCCTATCCAACTCAATGAAGCCGATTAAGTGTGTAAAACAAAATTAGAAAAAACGAATAAAATAAACGAAAATTTGTCGAAATGTGTTCGATTTATAAGGGGCTAGAACAGTTTCATTGTTCGCCTTTTAGGTGCAACGAAACCTTGGCTTTTATGTGATATTTTTCTTTCGTGTGGGGAATTTCAAGGCTTATTGTTTGATTACTTTTCCGTTCTTAATAATTCCTTTCCTGCTTCGTACTTCGTATAGATACACCCCTTTTGCAAGTTGTTCGGTGTTTAGTGTTATTGTGTTTGTAAATGTCTGTTGTAAAATTTTTCTTGATGAAATGTCGTAAATATTTATTTCTGATGGTTCATTATTATTTATTTTAACATTCAGTTTGTCGGCCATAGGGTTAGGATAAACATTGATGACAGAGGAGTTAAAATTTGCAGTGTTCACACCATTTGGCATGGGGGTAAAAACAGCATTATACAGTGTGGATGCATTGATGTTTTGTACAATTGAAATATTTGAATCAATATTAGTTAATACATTATTGGAATCCCAATAAGCAAATGTATAACCAGGATTCGGAATGGCAGTTAGTCTTACAGGGTTACCATCAAAATATACACCAGTCCATGGCAGGGAGTCGGGTATGATGGTGCTTATTTTTATTTTACCAGCTCCCGCAGGATAAACATCCAGCGTAACTAATACCTGCCCATTAAGCGTAAAATTACTTTGTATATGAGCTCTTACCTGCTCAGTTCTGATAGCGAGTTCCGATAAAAATGTTTGATGGTTGTTTACAAAATCATTCATCTGTCCGTTTATATTATTCGGATCACCCCAACGCAAAAACTCTTTAGGCATTTCAATTACGGTTTGCATAAACATTGAGTTTGCTACAGAGGATAGCCTTGAATATTGATAAGAGGTATTCATTAAATCAGCATATCGATTGATAAAATAATTTTTGAAACGTGGATTTTGAATACTCTTCAAAAAAATATTGACAAAGGGGTTATTGGGATCGGCATTTAAGACATATGCAATATTGTCAGAAACAGCAGTTGTCCAACCATTAGGGTTTAAGCTTAGATCAAAATCGATTAAACAAAAACGCCAGCGAAAATTAGTTTTATTTGAACGATAAATTTTAATATTATTTCCCGGCCAATCTACATTACCGCCCCAGGTTTCGGCTATTATATAATCATTGTAATACAGCATATCAAAATAATGATCAGCAGCATTCCAGAAACTGGTGTCGGCAGGATTTAAACCATTGAAAGTATTGTAAGCAGTATAAAAAGAATCAACCGAACCTTCTACAGCCCTTAACGTAAATGCGTACCAGGCGCTTAATGATAAAATATCTAAAGAATCAGGATTGGCATTATCCACTACTTTAAAATACTCCGCATCATATTTTTCCCTTAATTCATACAAACCAAAATAAGCCCCATTAATATAAACGGTGACAGGTCGCCATGCCGTATAATAATTGTTTGTTTGAGCTCCCAGACATTCTAAATGTGCTGCATCTTTATATGGCAATAAGAGGTAATTATTGCTTCCGTTACGTAAATAAAATTTACTATATTTAATTCGTGCAGGGCGATTAGGAATAAGCGGATAAAATATAGGGCCATCACCCAAAAGTGAATGATCAAGCTCTACTCTAAAGGAATGTTGCGGAAGATAGCGGCTACCTCCCCAGCCACCGTCAATTTGAATA
Organism: Chitinophaga pinensis; assembly: GCA_945865315.1. GTDB lineage: Bacteria > Bacteroidota > Bacteroidia > 2-12-FULL-35-15 > 2-12-FULL-35-15 > 2-12-FULL-35-15. Next base: position 17,318 of record CAMBDK010000028.1, read on the forward strand.
CCTGCATTCTGAGAAAAAATTAATTGATGGGCCGTGTCAAAATACTCAACATAAGCAGCCTTTTCCCAATCCGATCCCCAATTATCGAAGATACCGGTAGTGCCAAATAAATTATGTGGAGCGGTAACTACTGATAAAACGGGAGTAACATGATTGATGCCAAATAAATAACTTGCAACAGCTGCCTGACTATTCAATTCAGTAGCAGAAAACGCTTTTGCTTTCAACACACCTGAATAAAAAATTTGTATGGGTATTCCGCTGTAAAGTGAAGATGTGGAGTCAGGGTCATTTCCATTCAATGTATATCGGATAGAGCTTCCTGCTCCATTAGGATTGGTGATACTCACTGTAAGCGGATTATTATAAAGTCCGGCAGGAACAGAAATAACTGGTGGTAAAAGATAGCTATAAAATGGTATTGATAAATTGTTGGTAGCTTCGGGAGTGCCATTTAAAAACAGTGCAATGTTTGCAGATGCATCAGGAAATAAACCAACACTAATGTCGGGCTGAGCACAATTGACTAGGAGTGAACTTACTAATGTTTGAGCAGCATCATAAAGGTAAATAGTTTCTCCACCTGTTGAAATTTTAAAGTTAGTATGTAATCTCACGTTGGAGTCTATCGGCTCGAAGTTGGTTGTTACTTGATTATAGGAAACTAATTTCATAGAACAATCAATATAAGAGTAAACAGTGTTGGCATCAGTAGCAACAACATCAAAAGCAAAGCTGGTAATAAACCCAGCAGAGAGGCCTGCTGCTGCAAGTTCAGCGGCAGGAATAACCATTTGATTTCTTGCCGCCCAATACCAATTACCATATGGAGCAGGGTAACATGTGTTGCAATTTTGTTGCGTTTCTGTGCCAATTACATAATTATTTATTTTCATGTTAGGACGCAGTGCTTCTTTAGAACCGAATTGTGTTTCACAAATAGAAGGACCACCATCAGCAACAGCCAAAACAGTTGAATAATATGGTGTAACACTTTGATTAAATACAGAATTGCTAGTATAGCCGTTTGAATTATAGGAACAGGTATTCAAAATTAAAGATGAAATGCCATCCCAATAAAAAGGTGTGGTTAATGTGTGATTGTTCCAACCTACCACTGGATTAAAATTAGTTTCGTTTAATACATTAACACCAGCTGAAAAAGGTTTTCGGTCTTTAGCACTACAAAAAACAATTTTATGTTCGCCCGGAAGTAATTTAATATTAGGGAAGGTCCATTTTGTATGGTTAGTTGGGTTATCACTCAATGCATAATCATACAAGTTAACTGTATCATTACCTGCATTGTAAAGCTCAATCCAATCCGGGAAATCACCATTTTCGTCAGCAATAGTAGAGTAGTTTTTATTCGAACCTTCATTGATATAAATTTGACTATAAGCTAAATTCAGCGAACAGCAAAAAACTAAACAAAGTATTTTTATTGATAAATATTTCATACACATCCAATATTGTCAGATAAAGTTACAAAAACATTTCATCAAAACAAATTTATTTAATTATCAGGTAGTTAGTTTTATATTTTTTACGTTAAATAAAATATCAAAAATAAATCATTTAGTAAGTTTGTTGGTGCTATGTTTTGCGAGTCTTTGGATGGATTTTCTAAAAAAAGCAAGAGATGAATATAATTGAACCAATGAATTTAAAAAAAACTCCAAAGTTTGAAAATGCGCAAGATTTTTTGAAAATCTTTTGTATTGCAGTCATCCATAAATTAGCTGTTGGTGAGCAATATATTTGTATACTGATTTTGTTTTCAATTGTCTCCTAAGAAACATATCAGAGGAAAATATTGTTATAAATGAAAGTTTTTTAAGGACAGAGAAATTAAAAAGAATAGGATAAGCCACCCATTAAACTAAACCTTTGAGTTGGATAGTTAATCCAACGGTAATAGCGATAATTTGCAATATTATTAAAGTTAAGAAAGAAAGCCAGTTTTTTAGTATACCTGTATTCTAAACCTAGATTGGCATCAAAAATGCCTTTTAATACATTAATTACAACTTTTTGTCCTGATATTGATGCTGTATCCGTTATGAAAGATTTTGCAAATTGATTAGCAATATAAAATAAATCTAATTTAGCTATAATTTTATCTTGCAAATTATAATTTCCTGATAGCGCCAATTCAAACTGAGGTTTATACCATGCTCGTACTTCTGTAGCCATTTTATAATTAAAAAATTCACCACGTATATTAAAACGTAATTTTTCATTTTGCTGGTAGGCTGCTTCCGCACGGATATTTATGATGATGGCATCATCATAAATCACATCAAACTTATTTTTCAGTAATTCTTTGGTATCATTTACAAACAAAAGCATATTGTTTACATTTGAATAAGATACCCTAGCATTAAAAGATGTTGCAGCAGATAAGGTTCCTTTTATACCACCAAAAACTTCGTATTTTTTATTTGAATTTAACAATTTAAGTTCCGAAAGAACAAATGGATTATTGTCTGAAATAGATTTAAAACTATTTTTTTGTATCCCTCCAATTATTCCGGCATATGGAATAATAATTTCGTCCATCACATTATAACTTAAATCAAGGTTAGGATAGAAATAAAATTTAGAACTATTAACATAATCCAAAGTTAAATTACAGCCAATGGACATGCGATACTTTTCACCAGTTGCAATAAAATTAGGGTTTATATTAACAATCGAATTATTTACGGTATCTTTTTCGGTTTTATAATTATAATAATCTATTGACGCATTAACTTTTAAAATTTCATTATTTAGTGCAGTTTGCATGGTCCCTAATGCAATTATATTATTTTCCGTTACATTATAATTATCTGATAAGTTATAATACCCTAATTTTATATCATGGTTATAACGTTTTTGATCCGAATAATGGCTTAACAACTGTGTATTTGCAGCAATGAAATTAAACTTCTGGTAGGTTTGTTTTTCATCAATAGTATTAATAGATGCATCATAACCATAAAAATGTAATGCATTTCCTGCATAATCAAAATTACCAATGAGGGAATGCTCTTTCAAGAATTTTTTTCCGTTTAAGCTTATTTGATTATCGCTAAAACCAGCAAACCCATAGTCTTTAAGGGTAGCCGACGATGATAAATGCTTCAACCTTAAGCCATACAATGCTTCTTTCGACCGTAAATTGTTAAACCATAATTCACCATAAGGTGTGGAGTAAGTTCCCATACCAATTTTCACTAAAGCATTGTATATCTTTTTTAGAGGCTCTCCAACCATTTGTGCTGGCTTGATAGGTTCAATATCAAAAGCTATGTTAATTTTTTTTGAACTAATTGTATAATTACGGACAGGTAATTTATTTGTGGAATCATTTATTATAGGGATATCATTTATTTTGTTGGCATCCATTATACTAGGCTTATATTCACCAATGCTAATAATAATCATTGAATCTAAATTATTTTGACCTGTCAGAGAATTTATTGGCAAAACATATAACAGTAAAATTAGGATTGATTTTGTAATTAAGGACAAGTATTCACTATGCCTTATAATTATGGGAGTTGGGCAACCCAATAGTCGTAAAATAGATTTTGAAATTATATTTTTTCTCATTTGTAAATAACTTATAATAAATAAAATAACAATGTTGAAAATGACCCATTCAATAAAAAAAATTATAACAAACTAATTCTAAAAAAAGTATAATATCGTCTATTGAAATACTAACTGTATTATTTTATTTCTATGGTTTGAATTGGTTCGCTAAATAATTCCTTTTGTTCTGTGCTATCCCCTTCAAATTTTAATTCTAAGGGTTTGTTTTCTATATTAATTTGTTTTAAAGCTTCTTCGGAAGCTATTATTTTGTCTAATTTTTCTTGTGCTATTTTTATTAATTCTGGAATATCGGAATCTGCAATAATTGATTTCAGAGTAGTCTTCGCCTGAAAATTATCATTCAATGCTGAGTAATTGTCCGCCAATAAAATTAATACTTTAGTAACCCAAAATGGGAAATCCCCCTCTCCATTTATAAAATCAAAAATTGTCTTTTCCGATTGTTTAAAATCTGATTTTAAATTTTGTATTAATGCAATACTGTAATAAGCTTCGGCACCTAATTCATTTTTAGATTCATTAGCTACTATTCGGAATTCTGCTATCGCTTCATCATATTTTAAAGAAGCTAACATGGATTGTGCCGCGGTAAAATGCGCTTCATTAATAAGTTCATTACTTATTTTCTCAAGAACTAAGACATGTTTGGAATACAAAACAGCTTCTTCATAATTCTTTAATTGATAATTGCATCGCATCAATCCTATTTTTGCTATTGAATTGTTTTTAGGGTTCTCCGCCTGTTGTTCAAGCAGTTTATAATAATTTGCAGCTTGCAAATAATTTTGTTTTTGAAATAATATTTCCGATGCCCGATAAAGAGACTGCTCTGTAAACTTATTTTTGTTTTTCTCTATCACATAAATAAAACCGGATAAAGAAGCATCTATATTTCCTAATTTATAATCACATTCTGCTTTATAAAAATTAGCATCTAAAATAAAAACACCATCAACAAATTTTTGAATATATTTTTCGAAATCGTTTATTACTGTTTTGCAGTCCTGTTCCAAATAGTGCGTTTTACCAATGCTATATGAAATAGAATCGAGAACTACCTGAGGTATTGCAGCACCGATAGATATTAAATAATCTTCCATTGCTTGCACATCTCCTTTTGCAGTATAAATATCTTTTACCACATTAATTGCTTCGTTTGCTTCCAATGATTTGCGATCTCTCTTTATTAATTTATCGAAAAACACTAATGCATTATTGTCTTCTTTTTTATTGTAATAAATTAATCCAATTTTACTCAAACATATGTTTACATAAATGCTGTTAGGATAAACATCGATAAATTTTTTAAATTGTGTTAAGGCTAATTCATTCTGATTATCCGAAAGATAGGTTTGGGCTAATTCAAACTTTGCTTTTTGTATGTAGGTTGATTTTTGGTATGTATTTATAAATATTTGTAAATCCGAAATTTTCGCTGAAAATTTTTTCAGAACACCAAATACCAATGCTTTTTGAAATAAGGCATAATCGGCATCTACTAATTTTAATTTATACGACTGTTCATAATACTCTCCTGCATTTTCATAATTACGGGTCATAAAATAACCATCGCCAATACGGTTGTATGCGTCATTTATTTTTTTAATTTCCGCCTGTGATTTAAAGGTTACAAATTTCCGAAACCATAAATTACTATTTTCATAATCTTTTAGCTGATAATAGGAATAACCAATATTATAATTGGCATCACTTAATTCTGATTTGCCAATAGCGCCAGGTTCGTTAATATACAATTGATAGCTTTCAATTGCACTTTGATATTGTTTATCACGATAGTAAGATTCTCCTATCCAATATATTGCTGCGGCAGTAATTTCTTTATCGTATTTATATTTCATTGCTTTATCAAATAATTTTATTGCCGCTGCAAATTCCAAATTATTAAATAATTCAATGCCGCGGTAATAGGCTACTTTTTGATAAATTTGCTTTAACACTGGAGTAAGGGTAGCAATATTTTCTATCGCCACCAGTGCTTCCTTATAATCCTTACAAGTAATAAATACATTTACCAGATAGGTATATGCTTCATCTACCTTGGCAGAATTAGGGTAGTTTTTTATGTATTTTTGAAATGCTTTTATAGCTTCGTTGTATGGATTAAAAGCTAATTCATAACACAGTTTTGCGTAACTATATAAAGCATCCTCCTGAATTGATTTGTCGAACATAAGCAATGATGCTTGACCAAATGCATTCCTTGCATTCTGCTTGTAATTCGACTTTATGTAACAATCGCCTAAATGATAAAATGCATTTTGAGCTAATGAATCATTATCATTGCGAGTAACTGCTATAAAATAATCTCGGGCATTAATATAATCTTTCACTTTATAATGTGCGTAAGCCAATTGATAATTATCCTTTCTAGCTAAGGTGCCAACAGCTTTTTCATACATCTTTAAATATGGTATTGCTTCGCCGTAACGTTGGGTATGGTAATACGATTCTCCAATAATGCGAGCTATCTCAGGGGCGCGCTTGGTATTAGCAGAATCTAATAATTTGGGAGCATAGTTTATTACATTTTCGTAATTCCCTTGTAAGTAATATATTTGAGCAATGTAATATGGAATAACAGGTTTAAAAGTCTCATTATATTGAATCTTTAAAAAATCTTTTAATGATGTTTCGTAATTTTTTTCTAAATAGGAGATATGGGCGTAATAGTATTTTGCCGGAGGGGCGTATTGATTATCAATATCCTTTATTTCATAAAAATCGTTTTTTGCTAAGTTTTGTTTTTCAGTTAAAAAGTAACTATATCCTCGTTTAAAATAAAATTCGGCTAATTCATTCGTACTTAAATCATAAATATCTACATTCTGAAACCACTCAATAGCATCCTTGTATTTTTTTTTGCTATAATTGTATTTGCCTAAGTAGAAGTATGCCGTTTTTACTTTTGGACTTTCAGGAAATTTTTTCACAAATTGTTTTAATAACCACTCGCCATCTCTGTTAAATAATTCAATAGCACAGATAGCTTTGTAATATTCAGCATCAATTCGTACAAGGTTATTTACATCGCGTTGAGATTCAATTATTCTATTAAAACATTTTTGGGCAGCGCCATATTTCTCCTTCTGAAATAGCTCAAGGCCAGTTAAATATTCCCCATCTTTATTAGTGATTATATTTGTTTTTTGTGCAAAAACAACGGTAGTATTTATAAGAAAAATAAAAAATGCAGTGATAAAGCTGCCTCGGAATGAAATAAAACCTAATTTATGGTCAATTACTTTAAAATGGTTCATCTTAGAATTGAAATTTATATGTTGTAAAACTAATAAGGATAGAATTACTTTCAAGTTTGATAAATTAAAGTTATTAACGAGCTTGTGTTGATAGTATTGCTATAAAAAAATATAATATTGTTAAATTCTATGTAATTTTAAAAAGTTTAAAAATTCGGGTTTTTATTATCTTTTATAGCTGAGCTATATATTCTAATATTAATGCTTTGTTTAAATTTGTATTTATTTTAATTGTTGTTTTGTTACTAATAATCTTTAAATGGCACTGGATGTAATTATTCAATTAAATAAAGCTTCTATTTTCCAAAAAAACTATTTGGTACTTAGTAATGTTTCATTAACGATTGAAAAAGGTGAATTTGTTTATCTTCTTGGAAAAACTGGTAGTGGTAAAAGTAGTTTGTTAAAAACCTTATATGCCGAATTAAATTTAAACCAAGGACAAGGAACTGTTGCCGGATTTAATTTAACCTCCATTAAAAGAAAAGATATTCCTTACTTACGCAGGAAATTAGGTATTGTATTTCAGGATTTTCAATTACTTAGCGATAGAAGTGTTAATGATAATTTATTGTTTGTACTTAAAGCTACCGGCTGGAAAAACAAAGAGGAAATTCAAAAACGCATTCAAGATGTTTTAGAGAAAGTACACCTTTCTACCAAAGGATTTAAAATGATTTATGAGCTTTCTGGAGGGGAACAGCAACGTATTTCAATTGCACGGGCTTTATTAAACGATCCAGAATTAATACTGGCCGATGAACCTACTGGTAATTTAGATCCTGAAACTTCTGAAGAAATTATGAAAGTTTTACTTGAAATAAGTAAAAGTGGCCGCGCAGTGCTTATCGCCACGCACGACATCATGATGTATAATAAATTCCCATCCCGTACCATTAGATGCGAAAATGGTGCTATTATAGACTCGAAAAATCTTTCCTAATTAGTGTCTGTCCATAGATTCGAGAGTCTGAACTATAATGTTCGAGTTCGAGGCTTTCGTAGTTTTGAAAATCAGGAGTTTACATTGGTAAATGACTGGTTTTCAAAACAAGAATAACGAAAAAATCGGACATTATAGACAGACTCTAATTATCAGAATAATAATTTATCCTAGTAATTTATAATTCCCCTCTTTTAAATATATTCCTGATTTTTTGTAATTAATTATATAAATCTATTTATATATTGTATGAAATAAATTCCTATATTTAAAAAAAAAAATAAAAATGGAATTTTATACTACTGCCATTGCATTAAAAACATTGAAATTTTATGAATTATTAGATGAACCAAGTAAAAGACGTTTTGCTGGTTTAGAGTCTGATAAGTTAGGTCATGGCGGCAGGTCTTATATAAGAGATCTACTGGGCTGTGATTTTAAAACTATTAAAAGAGGGCAAGATGAATTAGGATTTAATTTGCTGAATATTGAAGCAAACAGACTAAGAAAAAAAGGGGGAGGGAGAAAATCGATGGTGAATGATGAACGTGTAAATAAAATATTTTTGCGAATATTATCCAAACATACTTCCCTTTCCAAAAGAAACGAAAATTTAAAAAAAACCTACCTGAATCAAGAAGAAATTGCATTTAAAATGCGCGGACTTAAAATAGATGTAAGTAGATTTGTTATAAGTAAATTACTTCAAAAACACAATTATGTAAAGAGGAAATAAAACAAATAAAATTATGTAAAAAAATATAATTTAAGGTGAATTAAAATCGAATGCCTATAACTAAAATATCATCCACCTGTTCCAAGCCTGCTTTCCAATTTTCAATAAAATTATTTAAATAATCCTTTTGTTCAAACATCGTTTTGTTTTTTATTTCGAGTAGCATATTCTTAAATGATTTTTGCATTAACTTTTTACCTTTTTCACCACCAAATTGATCTACATATCCATCTGTAAAAATATAAAAAGTATCCCCTTTGTTTAATTTTATTTCATGGGAATCAAATTCCTGATTGGAATCGGTATATCCACCAATGGCTTTGCGGGTGGCGCCTATTTCTTCAATAGTTGTTTGGCCAGCTCTAATAAGCCAAAATGGTCGGTTAGCTCCTGCAAATATTACAACATTGTTTTCCATGTCTAATTTGCAAAGCGCAATATCCATTCCGTCTTTTGTAGATTCCGCGCTATCAGTTTGTTTAAGGGAAGTTTTGATCCCTCTATTTACAATCGATAATATTTCAGATGGCTCCGTGCTTTGAATAATAGCTTCACTTAATTTCGTAGCTCCTATAATACTCATAAAAGCTCCCGGAACTCCATGACCTGTGCAATCGGCAACAGCAATAAAAGTAGCTTTTTTATTTGTAACTTTTGAAACAGAATCTTCATTATTGAAGAAATAAAAATCCCCACTCACTATATCTTTTGGTTTATATAAAATAAATGATTCTGGTAAAGCATCCCATATATCTTTCCGATTTGGTAGTATTGATTTTTGAATAAGTTGCGCATAGTTGATACTATCTGTAATGTCTTTGTGCTTTTCTTCCAATTGTTTTTTCTGCTCAAAAATTTCCAGGTTCGCCAATTCAACTTTTGTTTTTTCTTCCTGAATTATTTTTGTTGCGTTGTTTATCTCTTTGGTAAGGCTTATTGATTTTGCTATTAATCTTTTCCCATTCCCCCACAATACTAGCATAGCAAAAATAATTAGGCCAATTAAATATGTTGCATACATCCACCATGTTCTATACCATGGTGGCAACACTGTAAATTTATATTCTATCGGCTCGCTGCAATCATCAAATTGATTTTGAGCTTTTATCAATAATGTATATTCTCCTTCATTTATGTTACCAAAATTTGCAGTAGTAGTATTGGATAAAGGACTCCAATCTTTATTGTATCCCTTCAAAAAATATTGATAACGAATCTGATACGACTTAGCAGGATCTATTGCTATAAAATCAAAGCTTAAATTATTATGCTGGTATGGCAATACAAGATTTATGGGTACTGGATAAAATTTGGCAATACTATCAAATTTTATATCGCCATACTTTTTAACCATTTCACTTCGCTCCAAATCACTAAATTTTTTTCCGAAAATTGTAATTTCTTCTGTAATTTTTGAACTTTCAGCTGTTTTAACTTCTTCTTCATTCTTATTTTGAGTTTTGTTATCTGAAATTAAATTTTGCCAAGATATAGTTGAATTATTTATTTTAATACTTTTTATTATTACATTAGGTAGCTGCCTCTTGCCATTCAATGCTTCATAATCAAACCTTACTAATCCTGTTTTATCACTTTCTGTGCCAATCCAAATAATGCCTTTGCTGTCCTGTAGCATGCAATTTTGACCAGCATTTACACCGGCAATAGGATAGCCTTTTAAATAATTATAATTTTCAATAACAGGTAAGTAGTTTTTTAATTCTTCGTTGCTCAAATTGTTTTGAAAGGGTATAAAGCCTGGTCCAGTCTTATTTTTAACTTTGGAGCTAAAACCTGTTAGCACTGAAAGACCTCTGTCTCCACCTATCGCTAAGTTTTGTTCTTTGCTAATTAATATTTGTGTTATATTTTTATCAGTTAGTCCATGTTCAGAAGTGAAATTCAAGAAGGATTTACCATCAAAACGGCTAATTCCACTGCCATAAGTTCCGAACCACACATTACCTTTATTGTCTTCTTTTATACTAAAAATGATATTACTCCCTAGCCCATTAACTTTTGAAAAATTTGTAAAATACCCTTTTTCAATATTACCCGATGGTGACGGCGTAAAGCGGCTTATTCCACTGTCATAAGTTCCGAACCAAATATTCCCCTTTGTATCCTCCTGGATACAAGCAATACTGCCCTTAGCAAGCCCTTGGGATATTGTGAAATTGGTAAATGTTTTAATTGCTTTCGCATTAATATTATTATTGGAATTTTTATTCTCCTCAGGCTTTTTTTCTACCCTTCCTTTCGCTTCTGTTTTACTTCCGCTATAGCAGCTAACGCCACCGCCACTGGTGCCAAACCAAAGATTCCCCAATTTATCCTCTGTAATAGCATTAACAAAGTTGTCTGCAAGCCCTTGTTCAGTAGTATAATAGGTAAATGATTTAACAAGTTTGCCATTTATTTTATTCAGGTCTTCTTGCATTAGCATAGCATTTTTATCTCCTTTTTCAATTAAATCTATGCGGTTTCCATCGAAGCGAATTACCCCGTCCGTTTTTGTTCCTATCCATAAATTCCCTGATTTGTCTTCTGTAATGCATGTAATATACTTGGCAAGTCCCTTGTTTTTATTGTAATTTTTAATACTTTTACCATCATAGCAGCTGATACCACTATTATAATTGACAAACCATAAATTTTCTAATTTATCTTCCGTAATGCTCCATATAATATTACTTTCCAAACCCTGTTCTGTTCCGAAATGGGTAAAAGCATTGCCATCATAACGGCTAACTCCTCCCCCCTGTGTGCCGAACCAAAGATTCCCTGTTTTATCTTCTGCGATGCTCTTAACATTATTATTTGATAGTCCCTGTAGGCTAGTGAAATTAATGAAGTATTTAATAGGTTTTAAATTATTTTTTTTAATTTCTTGTTGTGTTTGTTGAGTAACTCCACTTGCTGTTTCAATATTTGCATCATTATTATTATTAAAACAACTTACGCCACCTGCAGTTCCTAACCAAATATTCCCCTTTTTATCTTCTTTGATAGTAAATACATTATTATCAACAAGTCCCTGGCTACTTGTATAATTTGTAAAACATGCCTCGTTTACAATACCTTTTATTGGTGGGCTAAAGCAACTCGCGCCATTCAAAGTGCCTAACCATATCTTACCGTGTTTATCTATAGTCGAGCTATTTACAAAATTATTTACAAGGCCTTGTTCGGTAGTAATTGTTGTAAAAGGTTTTTTTTCATGCTTTCCATCGAAGGAAGCGCTGCAATAACTAAATCCGCCGCCATGGGTGCCAATCCAAATCGTACCCATTTTGTCTTCTATGATACATTTAATCGAATTATTCCCCAGGCCATGCTCTTGAGTGAAATTTTGAAAACAATTAGCTAGATTATTATTTTTTTTTTTGAATGTGTTTTGACTTTGGTAAGTAGTTTTTAGGTTATTTTTATTTGATTCATATTTATTCCTATCAAAACGGCTTAAGCCTATATCTGTCCCAAACCAAAATATTCCCTTGCTATCTTCAAGAATACTTTTAATAGTATTGTTTGCCAAACCATGTTCAGTAGTATAATTTGAAAAAGTAGTACCGTTAAAACAGCTAACACCAGCATTTGTGCCAAACCAAATATTTCCCAATTTATCTTCTATGATTACATTAATATTATCTAATGCAAGTCCTTGTTCACTTCTATAGTTAGTAAATGATTTTCCATCATAACAATATACTCCACTGCCAGGAGTGCCAAGCCAAATCTTGCCGGTTCTATCTACTAAAGAAGAGTAAATATGATCTGCAAGCCCTGTTTCGGTATTATAATTCGTAAATGGTGTTTTCCCTCCCAAGCCCAAAATAAAAGTATTACCATCACTGTCTTTTATAATTTCACCTTCCTTATTTTTTAAAACTGGCAGTTCAAATTTTTTAGCTGGAACAAGTGCTGTCTTTTCCAATTCCTTAGATGATTTATTAAGGCTAGAACTCCCTGCAGATTCAGGAAGGATAATAATTTTAGCTTTGGGTAATTTATCTATAAAATAAACTTTTGGCTTATCTGATTTAGGAAGATTTTCTATAAAAGTGGACTTTGCAATAGCAAGGGTATCCTTTTTAACAATAATTTCATTTTTATTCTCTTGCTTATTCTTCGAGCACGAAATAAATACGAATATTAGCAAACTATAAAAAACTGATGAAATAATTCGCCTGCCTTTATTTAGCTTAGATTGCTTGTTAATTTTTTCTAATTTAAAAGCTTGCCGCATTTTCTAAAAATAAAATAACAGTAAATATATTGCAATTTATAATTTAATTACTTCAATATTAATATGTAAACAAATTTAAAACTATAACTGATAT
>CAMBDK010000029.1 GCA_945865315.1 Chitinophaga pinensis
TCCCATCATAAGCCTGTGCCTTGTCGTTCTCTTCCCATTTATTGGCTTTTAAAAATGCCTGTTTAAAGGATTCGCAATCTTCATTTTCTACATTTGGCGTCATGTGATTAAAAAACGCTTCTGTCATCAAGGAGTATTCAATAGCGTCACCTTCTGCATATGGTTTTTTTTCTATGAAAATTTTTAATATTAAGGCTATAATAATAATTAAAAACGTTGCTGCCAGAATTCTATGTTTTCTATAAAAAGCTATCATTAAATTGTTATTTATAATATAATAAAAAAATTAATTTTTAAAATAAGTCCTGTTATTAAACATTATACTTTTTTCTGCGTCTAATTTATATACCGATTTCTCCGATGGCCTTACCAATAAATTATCTACACGCAATAGTTTTTTAGAGTCGGATATATCGTAATGATAAATAGTTATTGCCAGCCTGTCCTTTTTGTTTTTTAAAGTAATTTTATTTTCAATCAGTCCGTAATTACCATCTAGAGCTTTAAAATTATACCAAGCCAAAAACTCAAACCTATTATAAGATGCCCCCAAAGTGTCTATCCCTTCCATAACACAAGTTGTTCTGGGATACATATCCTGATTGAAGTTGTCCATCCAAAAGGAGACGTTATAAGTTTGTTCGTTTTTAGAATTCGGAATAATATCGAAAAAAACAACATTGTTATCCTTTAATTTACCTGCATAACAGCCTGCACCAATATAACTTTTAGAATTAGGTGTTTCGTCATAATCACAAGCAACAAAGTTTTTAATGGAGTCGGTATATAAATATTTACCAAAGGGAAACGTTTTGCTTTGTGCAAGCTCATTAATTTTATTGGTATATAAATACTCGCTGTATTTTTTTAAAACTTCCACCTCTAATTCATAAACATTAAAATCTTGTGCTTTAGTTAACAATCTGCAACTACTTAACAGCTCCTTTTCCTGATCATTTAATTCTGATTCTCTTGCCAAAACTAAAAATGGTTTTACACTATTAAAATCATTAACAATTTCTAATTTTCGATATTTTTCTTTAACAATCTGTATATTTTTTAATGTTTGGCTGATAGAAGTTCTGCTTAAAAAAACCATGGTTGTTGGTAATCCTGTTTTTAAAGATGCTACAAAAACATGCTTTACTATTTCGGTAGCGGAGGCTATCCAAAAGTTTTCTGATCCTACATGAAAATAAGGAAGGCCAATAATAGCTTGATAATTTTTGGGTTCTATTTTATTAAACCATAAATTTTGAGGCAATAAATTTTTTTTATCGCTCAGCTGGATTATTTTATTATTAAACAAATCTTGTTTATTATTTGCTGTATAATAGGCGTCCATTATTAAAACAAGTAAGGCTAGCGAAAGGATACTAATTTTCCAAAATTGTTTTGTTCCGTTTGCCCATTGGCTTATCTTATATATTGCAATAATATTAATAATATAATAAAACACCCAGGCAAATCTTCCAATTGCCCGGAGCTGTTTGAGCGGGCCGGCATAATTCAGCCAAGACCCATAACCATGTATTCGGAAAGGGTAAGCAAAAGATAAAAACAAGGCTAATATAGCTGCCCATAAAAATGCATTTAAAATAATGTTATCCGTTACTTTGAAAGCTTCTTTAAATTTCAGAAAAAATAGCCGTTTCAAGGATATTAGAATAAAAAGAATAAAAACAAGAGTTGCCGTAAGTCCAATATAGGAATAACCTTCCATGCTAGGGGGGTACTCCGGTTTAATAAATGTTAATAAAAAATCTGAATAAAAAGTTTTTTCCATAGGGAAAAATACGCCTGTAATATTAGTAAAGTACTCAAGATATCCCCACGGTTGAGCTGTTCGATCATGTACGTTATTTATTAAAAAAATCATGAACTGTAAAACAATAAAAGGAAGAACCAACTGAATAAAAATATGTTTTATAAAATACGTAACCTTTTGCCAGCCTTTCAATACAATATTTGAATTGACGCTAAATATTATAAATAGCCAGTAAGAGAAAGCTATTATTGCAAAAAAACCGAAAAAATAAAACTGGGTGGCGGCAATAAAAAAAACAAAAAGACTTATTAGTATAGATTTTTTAATATTCGGTGATTCATAAAACTTAAGTAATAGCAATAAAAATAAAGGAATAGCAAATTGATATGTTAAGGAATAGTGGCCTCCCATCCTTATAAACTGGGGAGATAAAAATGTTATCGCGACAGCAGCAAGAGCACCAAAAATAGGCGGCACGCGAAGATGTTTAAAAAGAAAATATAAAACGAAGGAACACAAAGCAACGGAAAACAGCATTATTAAATTGATGATGCCAATCGTATAGGCTGAAATATCTATAACGGTACTTATTAACTTAATAATATTGGTAACAATAGGCTGACAGCCTGTAAAAAAAACCTGCTCACCATAGGGGTAATTCATCCCAGAGGAGTGCCAATAAGAAGTATCATATTTTACATGGTACAATGCTCCATAATAAGCTTGTATTCCATCGTCTGAGGCCTTAAAGAAAGTTTCGTTGGGCTGAATAAAAAGTTTTCCTAAAAAAAAACCCATACACAATAATGTCGCAATAGTTACGATAACAAAGCCTTTTTCAAAAACAATATTCTTAAAATATTTATTAAACATGTGTACTAATTTCTTCGCTTGTTGTATATTCTTTTACAAGATACATTGGTCTGTTCTTAGCTTCGTTAAAAACACGAGCAAGATATTCGCCTATGATTCCTATGCTTATTAGTTGAATTCCCCCTATAATTAATATTGATACTAAAATGGATGTCCAGCCAGGAATATTTTTTCCGCCGAAATACTGAAAAATAGCATAAATAGCATAAAGCAGCCCTGTGAAAGAAACAATGATGCCCGCAAAAAAAGAAACACGCAATGGTTTTGCCGAAAACGCTGTTATGCCATCTGCTGCAAAACGAAACATTTTTAATAAAGAATATTTTGATTTGCCGGCAAAACGCTGGGGAGCAATATATTCTATCTGAGCTTGTTTAAAGCCCATCCAACTAACGAGGCCTCTTGTAAATCGATCCTTTTCTTTCATTTGTAGAAACGCATTTACTGTTTTCCGATTCATCAGTCGGAAATCGGCGGCGGCAGGTTCAATGTGAATATCGGAAAGTCTGTTAATTAATTTATAAAAATAATAGGATGTTATTTTTTTGAAAATGCCAACATCTGCTGTTTCAGTCCTGATAGTATTAACAATATCAAAACCCTCCTTGTATTTATTATACAAATCAACAATAATTTCGGGAGGATGCTGCATATCGGCATCCAACATCACTACAGCTTCTCCCGAAGCATGCTCCAAGCCCGCACTCAATGCTATTTGATGGCCGAAATTACGGGATAAAGAAATCCCTAAAACACGTTTATTAAGCTGGGATATTTTAGTAATAATATCGAATGAGCTGTCTTTACTCCCATCGTCCACAAAAACAATTTCATAGTCAGCCGATATTTTTTCAACAACAGGCAAAAGAGATTCATATAAAACCTTTATGTTTCCCTCCTCATTAAGCAGTGGAATTACTATGCTTATTTGTGTCTGTTTCATATTTATAAATTGAACTAAATAATAATAAATTAAATACGTATTTCTAAAATATTTAAGAGCAATTGGCTATCACTTTAAAGAAGCAGTAAAAGTGATTCTTAAAAAATATTTATTACCATTCTTTATTTCTTAGTTTTTTTATTTCCGAATTATTTTTTTTTGCTTTTAATCGTCTTTCTTTAGAACCTTTTGAGGGCTTTGTTGGCCGCCGCTTTTTTATTATTATAAAACAATCGTTAAGTAATTTGTAAAACTTGTTTATTGCGATTTCTTTATTCGCTAATTGCGAGCGCTCCTCCTGAACTATAATTTGCAAAATGCCATCATTCGTAATTCTATTCTCTAGCTTTTTTTGAATTACGGCTTTTTGCTCCTCTGTAAGTAAAACAGAATTAACAAGGTCGAAATCAAGCTCTACTTTCGTAGCTACCTTATTTACGTTTTGGCCTCCCGCTCCACCACTGCGACTTGTTTTAAAATGGAATTCCGAATCAAAAATTATTCCTTTAATATTCATTTTTTGCGAAAACACTAAAGATTAAAATTAGTGATAATTCATCTGCAATACACATTTTTATATCTTTACAATGAAAAATACGCGAATTAACCTTAACTAATTTAGAAGCATAACCCTTAATGGTGGGAATAAGATTAAAATGACACATTTTACAAAAGGCCCTTTTCTCCTCACTTTTATTTTATTCTTGGCAATTACCAATTGTATTTCGCAAGATGCTCTTATAACATCGAAAATAAATTATTACAAAAAAAAGGCCGACACTTTTCTTGATAAAGAAAAAGCGCTATACAAGCATTACAGCATTGATAACAAAGGCATCAGCATTTACGAAACGCATCAAAAAAAACTGAAAAACGATTTCGAATTTCATATTGCTTGGGAGGACATGGATGATTTTAATGACTGTTATAAAAAAATTACGTACCGACAAATTTTTGAAATATATTCAAAGGGAGGTAATTACCAAAAGGTTGCTACCTCCTATCACAGCAGTATAAATGCTGATACAAAGGCGCCGCGTCCTGTAAGAGATAAAAAAAAACTTAATGGTTTAAAAATTGCCATTGATCCCGGCCATATCGCTGGGGATATGGAGATGGGGGATATTGAAAAAAAATGTTTGAATTTTGAAGTAAGTGACTTAAATGGCAAACAGGATTCCATTGCTATTGCCGAAGGGGCCCTTACTTTCGCTACGGCAAAATTATTAAAAAATAAATTGGAAGAAGAAGGAGCGGAAGTTTTTATGACTCGCGCTTTCAATAGTAGCAGTGCTTTCGGATTAACGTTCGATAATTGGTTGATTAGTAATTTTAAAACTACCGTGGACAGTTTTCAAAAAGCTGGAAAAATTACAATTAGCCAAAAGCAGTTTTTCTTAAACGACAAAGCTAGCAAACGCGATAAATTTAGAGTTATTTTCAAGGAGCTAGAATTAGCAAAACGTGCCGAAATAATAAATAATTACAAACCCGACCTAACGATTATTATTCACTATAATGTAGATGAAACTAATACTGGCTGGACAAAGCCAACAAATAAAAACTTTAACATGGCCTTCGTTGGAGGAGCTTTTTGTAAAAACGATTTAACAACAGCCGAAAAAAGATTTGCTTTTTTAAGGTTACTACTAAGTTCCGACCTCGAAAAATCTATTTTATTAAGTGCTGAAATGATGAAGAGTTGTGAAAAAAATTTAAATGTAAAAACAGCAGAAAAAAAGGATGCGAAATATTTGTCGGAGGGCTGCTTATCGGCTGGTAAGCCTGGCGTATATTGCAGAAACCTTCAGCTAACAAGGTGTGTTAATGGCCCACTAGTATATGGCGAAACGCTCTATCAAGATAATATTAATGAGTGTATTGCATTAAATAGGAATACAGACAAAACTAAAAATATTCGCGTTCAGCAAGTTGCTGAAGCTTATTTTCAGGGCGTTTTAAATTTTGTAGCGAATCAATAAAAAATCCTCTCAACAAATTATTAGTTAATGGCTTGCGCAATATTTAAAATTGAGCCCTTTCTTAGCTTCCCTTCAATTTTTTTTCACTATTTTTGTTTGCTTTTTTATAAAAAAAATTAGAACAAGCAGAGAAAAGATACTTTAAAATTTCAACTACCATAAAAAAATATTCGTGTAAATTAAAATGAAAACAAACGGTTATTGCTCACTAGTTATTTTAACACTCTTTTTTTTATGGCACGCCAAATTAACCGCATCCGTAGAAGAAAATACCGGCTGGTCTTCACAATTTCAAAACTCAAAAGTATTTATTGAAAATAAAGGACAGTTTATGCCTTACAAGACAACTGAAAAAACTTTATTTGCTATTGATAATGGCTCAACCATGATTTATTTTTCGGCGAAAGGTGTTAGCTATAGTTTTTTAAAACGATCGAAAAAAAAGGAGAAAGAAAATGAGAGGGAGCGCAATATAGAAGACTTTAAAAATGGTAAAACACATTCCGAAATAGAGGCTGAGGAGCGAAAAATGGAATTCGCAAGGGATTTAGTTTTTTTTTATTGGGAAAATTCAAACCCGGAAGTTGAAGTAGTACCCAGTGAAGAAACTCTTGATTATTACAGTTATGCCATAAAAGAAAAGGATGGGGCTGTTAAAAATATCAATCATATCAAGGCCTTTAAGAAATTAACATACAAAAACATCTACCCTTTAATTGATATTGAATATGTTTTTCATCCTACTGATGGATTAAAATACTCCCTGATACTTCACCCTGGTGCAGATATATCAAAAGTGAAAATGAACTATAATAGTAAAATAAAAATGAAAATTAATGGGGATTTACATTTCCCCACATTATTTGGCGATATCATTGAACACGCTCCTCATACATTTTATTCTGAAAACAAATTAAATGTTATCTCCTCCAATTTTGTTAAAAAAGGCAGCAGCATTTCTTTTAATTTAGGAGCTTTTGACCACTCCAAAACTATTATAATAGACCCTTGGGTTCAAACGCCAAGCCTTTCAAATTCCAATTGTGTATGGGAGTGCGAGAAAGATGGGGGCGGCAACGCTTATATCATTGGGGGGGATATGCCAATGAAATTAGTGAAATATAGTCCAACAGGATCCTTACTATGGACTTACAGCACTCCCTGGGACACTTCAGATAATTGGTTAGGAACTCTTGCAACGGACCTTGCAGGGAATAGCTATATAACTTCAGGTTCAGACGCTGCTTTACAAAAAATAAATTCTGGAGGCGCTATGGTATATAGTGTTTTAGGTGGGGCTATGGATGAGTACTGGACCATTTCCTTTAACTGCGATCAAACAAAATTAATAGTTGGAGGCACCCGATTAAATGGCATCCCTAATATTACTGGCGATGGCGTTATTTTTGACATCAATACTAGCAACGGTAGTGTTTCTGCTGTAAAAGTAGTGGGTAAAACTCGAACTCATTTAGTTTTTGGCTTTTCTGTAACAGATGTTGAAGAGGTAAGGTCAATGACTCCTTCCAGAGGAGCAAAATATTATTTTCTGACCTTGGATTCTATAGGTGCTATAAGCCAGGATTTTTCGGCTTGCCCCGGCGCTAAGCCTTTATTTAACATTAACCACGGCTATAATTGGGGATATAAGTGTGAAAAATACAGGCCAGAAAACGGAAATTCGGGAGTTAAATGTATCAAGGCAAATGGCAATTTTGTTTATACACAAAATGGTACCGCCCTCCACAAGCGTTCCTTATCAACAGGCGCAATACTAGCAACTGTTACAATTGCTGGCGGGCTTAATACCTTAAATGCAGGGGTTAACCAGGCCGGCAATGGTGGAATTGATATTGATAGCTGCGGTAACTTATATGTAGGATCGGGCAATGCCCTTATTAAATACGATGCTAATTTAAATATGATAAGCTCTACAACTTTGCCTTATCGGGTATTTGATGTATCTGTTAGTTATGGCGGTAATGTTATTGTTGTGGGGGCTACCGGAGATAATACCAACGCTACCAGAACAGGTTATGTGCAATCAGTAAACATGTCGTCCTGCAACCCTATGACCTTATTTTGCTGTGATGCCACCATTTGTCCTGCAGGGCCTTTATGCACTAGCGATGCTCCTATTACATTAACCCCTGTTACGCCTGGCGGCACATGGAGTGGAACAGGAGTAAATTCAAGTAGCGGCGTTTTTAGCCCCTCTGTTGCTGGAGCGGGAACCTTTACATTAATTTACACCCTAGCTTGTGGTTCCGATTCAACAAGTATAATTGTAGAATGTTGCGGCGCTATTATTAATCCTTCCGGACCATTTTGTATTGGCGATGCCCCTGTTAACTTAACCGCTGTTACCGCTGGTGGCACATGGTCTGGCACAGGTATTACTAATGCTTCTGTTGGAACATTTTCTCCGGCGATAGCGGGGGCAGGGACCCATTCCATTTCTTATTCAATAAACGGTTGCGGTAGCGACATATTAAATATTTCAGTTGCTTCTTGTGTAACTTTAACAGCTTGCAAAGAAACGAATGGAGGGATTACTGCTACAAGCGGTACTGCCCCATTTACATGGTACAGCCAAAGTACTTCACAAGACTGCAGCGCATGTGCTTTTGCTTGTTTTCCTCCCGGCTGCGAAGTGAACGTAGTTTCTTGGACAAGCTTTACAACAGGTATCACAATAATACCTCCAGGAACTTATCCTATAATGGTTATAGATGCTTCGGGTGATAGTCTTCAAATAAATAATATTTCATCCTTACCGGATTGTTCAAATTCTTGTCCCGCTTTAAGCCTAAATATTTTAAATATAATTAACGACAGTTGTTTCGGACAGTCGTCGGGCAGCTTTGATGCATCTACCAGCGGTGGGGCATCTCCATGGGATTATACTTTATTAAATGGATCGGGAGCAACTGTTGCTACTTTTATTAATGTTGCCGGAACACAAAGCTTTACAGGACTTCCAGCGGGCTCCTATACTTTAAATGTGGTGGATAATATCAACTGCCCAGGAACAAATACGCTTACTATTACAGAGCCTGTAGCTGCTACAACAATAGCGCTTGCTGGTGCCGACCAAACGCTATGCTCCAATGCTGCTACCTTATCAGGCAATGCTCCTTCTGTGGGAGCTGGTATTTGGACCCTAGTAAGTGGTGCAGGAACTATAACTGCTCCTTCATCAGAAGTATCAGGCATTACAAATCTTGGCGCTGGTGCTAATGTTTTTCAATGGACTATCAGTAATTCCCCTTGCCAGCCGACTAACGATCAGGTAACAATAACGAATACCGGAGGAGGGAATCCAGCAGCAGCAGGTCCCGACCAATCTATTTGCAGCAGTTCTGCTATACTAGGCGCAAGCGCTCCCACTCAAGGAACTGGTAGCTGGTCCTTACTGAGCGGAACAGGAACAATTACTGCTCCGTCGTCACCAACTTCTGGTGTTACAGGATTAGGCATTGGCACCATAATATTCGAATGGACAACTAGCAACCCTCCCTGCCCTTCGTCTTCTGATCAAATAACGATTACCAATACCGGAGGCGGACCATTAGTTGCGATAAGCAGTCAGACGAATGTTACCTGCTATGCCGGAAATAACGGAAGTGCAACGGCTACTGCATCTGGAGGGGCAGGCAGCTTAATTTATTTATGGACACCAACAGGCGGTTTAGCATTAACAGCAAATAACCTCACTGCAGGGACTTATTCTATTTCTGCTACTGATGTAAATGGTTGCGTTGGCATTGAAACTATTGTTATTAGCCAACCAGATTCTATTGCTGCAAGCCTTAGCATAACAGCTGCTTCCTGCGGAAGCGCTGATGGTACTGCAAGTGTTTTAGCAAGTGGAGGGTCGGGCGGCTTATCCTATTTATGGACTCCGGGAGCAGTAACAACAGCATCAATAGGTCCCTTAGCTGCAGGCTCCTACACATTAACCATTACCGACAGTTTGGGCTGCACGGAAACCATACCCGCCATAGTATCTTCTGCCGGAGGGCCCACAGCTAGCGTTATTTCTAGCACCACCATCAATGCAGGATCGTCTATTCTATTAACCTCCGGCGGCGGGGTAACTTATTTATGGACTCCAACTATTGGTTTGGACTGCGACACTTGCAGAAATACCATTGCAAGCCCTAATGAAACTACCTTGTATTGCGTTACTGTTTCAGATAATAATGGATGTACCGATACAGCTTGCCTCACAATTACTGTAATCGATTCTATTTCAATCCCTGCCTGCGGCACTGTGTTTGTACCAAATAGCTTTTCTCCTAAAAATAACGACCTTGTAAATGATGAATTTAAACCAATAACCACCTGTATAAGCAATTATATGTTCTTAATCTTTAATAAGTGGGGCGAAAAAATATTTGAAACACAAAATACCACCGAAGGCTGGAATGGTTACTTTAAAGGGGAGCTATGTAAATCTGATGTTTATATTTATAAAATATTTTATGTAAACGATACAAATAATGAAAGCTATCAAATTTATGGGCACCTAACATTATTGCGGTGACAAAGACTAACTATTCTAAGGCTTTGTAGCGAAAAAAAGGATAAAAGAACAAGTTAAAAGGTATAGTTTATTTCGTTACAACGCCGAAGCATTCGTGAAGAAGAAAATAAAATAAAAAATCCTGTTTAAAAACACTATCGTTTATATTTAATTTTAAACTGATCAACATAAAAAAACAAAATAAATAAAATAAAAATGTATTCAAAATCCACCTTTCTATTAAAAATTAGTATTTTAGTTTTCATTTGTTTTTTTTTCTCCCTCCCCTCGGGAAAAAACAGCTGGACAAACAGTTTAACGGCTCAAGAGGAAAATATATCCGGGAAGCTTATTGATAAAAACACCAAACTACCCCTTGCTTTTGCCAACATATTAATAAAAGGGACATCCAATGGTGTTACCACAGATATTGATGGCAATTATTTATTAAAGATAGATTATGCCGACAAACAGGAAATAACACTGCAAGTTTCATATATTGGATATAGCATACAGGAAATTACAGTTAAAAAAGGAGAAAAAACTATTAATATCTCTCTTGAAATGGCTGCTGTTTTTGGAAAAGAAATTGTTGTTACAGGATCCAGAGTAAGTGAAACAATTTTGGAATCCTCGGCATCTATTCAAAAAATGAATGCAAAAGAAATTAAGGAAGTGGCGTCGGGCGATTTTTATGAGGGCTTAGGTAATCTTAAAGGTATTGATATTAATCAGTCCAGCATGGGATTTAAGGTAGTAAATATGAGAGGCTTTAATAGTACAGCCCCGGTAAGGATTGTACAGTTTATTGACGGCATGGACAACCAGGCGCCTGGCCTTAGCTTCCCTATTGGCAACCTTGTTGGAGCTAGTGAAATAGACTTACAAAGTGTTGAAATAATAACAGGTGCAGCCTCTGCACTATATGGGCCAAACGCTTTTCAAGGAGTGGTAAGCATGGCAACCAAAAACCCCTATGATTTCCCGGGAACAAGCGTTCAGCTAAAAGGAGCAAGCAACAAACTTGCTGAAGGTCAATTTCGTTATGCCGAATCCTTTGGAGAGAATAAAAGGTGGGCAATAAAAGGTACCGCATCCTTTATACGCGCCGACGACTGGATAGCTAACGACCCTGTTGCTAATAATTATGGAGACATTTCTACTACACAAGACCTTAGCGCTATCGTGAGAGAGCTTAAGTACAGTAGTGACCCCGACAAAGTAGAAAAATTCACTAAACTTAACGACTGGCTAGATTTTAACCAGGAAGGCTTCAGGGGATTGGGCAAAAAAACCATCAAGGCCCCTGGTTATATGGAAAATTCAATAACCGAAAATATTACTAAAAGTTTGAAAATGGGGGCCGAAGTTCATTATAAATTCAACGATAGCTTAACGGGATCCTATGTTTATAAGTATGGCAAAGGAACAGCTGTTTTTCAAGGGTCTAACCGTTATAGCATTAATAACATTCGCTTTAATCAGCACAAGATAGAGCTAAAAGGCAAACAATTTACTATGAAGGCTTATAAAACATTTGAAAATGCTGGCGACTCTTACGATATTGTTTTTACGGGAATCAATATTTCCAAAGCCGCCGTTCCCAATTATATCTCCAATTATTTAAGCGCGTATTTTAATACCTTGTCGGATTATACAAATGTTTTTGTGGATGATTTACAAAGCTGGATGGTTGATTCAGCATTAACGCAGGCCAACTTATCGGCAGATTCGGCTTGGTATAAGCCGGGTACTGCCGAATTTGACTCTGTAAAGAACAAGAGCATTAACGACCCGGATTTAGCCACAGGGTCAAAATTTCTTGACAAATCGTCTCTAACACATTTTGAAGGCCAGTATAATTTCAAGTTCAAATTTGCAGATATAATTGCTGGGGAGTCTATAAGGCTTTTCAACCCTAAATCCTATGGTACAATTTTTCGTGATACGCTAATAAACACCTCAGACACACTAGGCGATGGAAGCGACAACCCCAATGGGGCATATGTTGATCTCTCCACCTATGAAATTGGGGGTTTTATTCAAGCGAGTAAAAAGATTTTTAGTAATTCCATTAATAAACTTACGTTAACTGGCTCTATCCGATTGGATAAAAACAAAAACTACAACGCTCAAACATCTCCAAGACTTTCTGCTGTTTATTCTCATAAGGACAACACCTTTAGAA
Organism: Chitinophaga pinensis; assembly: GCA_945865315.1. Classification (GTDB taxonomy): domain Bacteria; phylum Bacteroidota; class Bacteroidia; order 2-12-FULL-35-15; family 2-12-FULL-35-15; genus 2-12-FULL-35-15. The sequence goes on from CAMBDK010000029.1 coordinate 12,283, forward strand.
TTTCGGCACAATCGGCATTTAGAGCCCCTACGCTGCAGAATCAGTTTTTGTTACTTGACATAGGCCCTATTATTTTAATGGGTAATTTAGAAGGGGTAAACAACCTTTATACCTTAGAGTCGGTTAAAGATTTTAATAATATTTATGATTCTATATTCGAAATAAACCCCTCCTTACTAAAAACAAAAACTTTGGCTCCTATTCAACCCGAACAGGTAAAAACAATAGAGCTTGGATACAGAGGGATTCTTGTTAATAAAGTATATGCCGACGCCGCCATTTATTATAGCGAATACACCAATTTTATTGGCGAAACACGCGTTGTGCGACCTAAAGAAAATGCAGTAGCAGGCGAGGAGAGTGGGCTGGATGCTATTTTGGCTAAATCCTATCAATTATACCAAATCCCTATCAATGCTAAAGAGAAAGTAACCAGCTATGGTGCCGTAATTGGTATTGCATATTACTTAAAGCAGAATTATTCGGTTACATTAAATTACACCTATGCCAATTTAAATACTAGTAATTTAAGCGACGATATTATACCAGGATTTAACACTCCAAAACATAAAATAAATATAGGATTAAAGGGTAGAAAAATATATAAAGACTTAGGATTTACCTCTAATTTTCAATGGGTAGATACCTATCAGTGGCAAAGCACATTTGGAGATGGTGTGGTTAATAGCTATAGAATAATAGATTTACAACTGTGTTATGAGCTTCCAAAAATACATTCTACTTTTCGTTTTGGTATATCTAATTTGTTAGATGAAAAAAGGAGAGAAGCTTACGGCTCTCCCACAATTGGAAGAATGATATATACAACGTGGTTGTTTGAAATTTAATATCGTCTTTAATACTTCGTAAGGCCGTTAGTTTAATAAACAAAATACATAATAAGACAATACCAGAGGGCTGTGAAGTCTATTGTGAAATTAATGCCAGATAGTTAAAGGATTTGCAATCCAAATTGTTTTATTCTCAAATAAAATTTATACAATCCAGGACAGTAATTATAATAAAATATGCTTAATACTTTATAAATTTCAATGTTTTTATTTGGCCAGAAATATTTATTGTCAAAAAATAAACCCCATTTGGTTTTTCCGAAATATCTATTGATAAACTATTCAATTGTTTGAATTCTGATTGAAATACTAGCTCCCCCAATAAATTACAAACATTTACAAGGCCTGCTTCGTTCTGCTTTTTTTCGTTTTGAACAAATACTGCAAATTTTCCACTTGAAGGATTTGGGTAAAGATTTATTTCGGTATCGTTTATTAATTCTTCTAGCCCTATTGTTGAGTTGAGTTTCAAAAGAAAAACATCACAGCCGGCTACACTATTTAAAACTGTATTGCCTATTGCCATATCTGGGCTGCAAAACATGCCGGATACATAGATGTTGCCTAACGCATCTGCGGTAAGGGCGCAGGCGATATCTGAATCATTCCCTCCGGCACTTTTTGCCCAAATAATATTACCAAATTCATTGTATTTAACAATAAATATATCCTTCTCGCCCACATTCATTAAAAGATTAGAACCAAAAGTGATGGCGGGAGCACTATAATATCCGGCCACATATATATTTCCAATGGCATCGGAAATAAGCGAATATGCAACATCACCCCCTATGCTGCCAGCTTTTTTCGCCCACAAAAAAATGCCGCTACTATCGCATTTAGCAAGAAACATGTCGCCTGCGCCATTCTCTGCTAAGGTGTCTGAGCCCAAAACAAATGAATTGCCATTGAAACTCCCTGCAATCATTATATTTTTGTTTGCATCTATAGCTATAGAAAGAGCAAATTCATCGCCGCTACCATGGCCACTTTTTGCCCAAATAAGATTTCCTGATGCATCGTATTTAACTATAAATATATTGTGTGTATTTGAAAAAGAATTTGTTAGTGTGCTATTTTCAAAGGAGGTGGATGCTCCAGAAAAGGAGCCGGAGAGAACAATATTTCCTAAATTATCTGTTACCAAAGCAGAGGCCCTGTCGTTGGCAGAGCCCTCCGAACTTTTTGCCCACAATACATTTCCAGAAGGGTCGTACTTTACTAAAAACATGTCGTTGCTGCTATTGCTATTACTTAAAGCGAAAGCATCAAAATTTGGGTTTCCAGTAAATGCTCCTCCCACAATTATATTGCCATTAATATCAGTAGAAACTGCAGTAGCAGCATTTTGCCCACCACCACCAATCGTTCCTGGACATTTGGCCCATAAAAGATTTCCATTGGCATCGTATTTAACAATGAACATGCAATCAGAATCGGCAGTCAAAACAACGGAGTCGAAAGCAATACCACACTCAAACTGTCCAACAACAAAGACATTTCCCTCAGCATCTGTGGTAACCGAATATGCAATATCCAGCAGGCTGTTTGCTTGTGCCATTTTTGCCCAAATTGCATTTCCTAAAGCATCATATTTTACTATAAAAAGATCAATGGATGAAATGGAATCGACCAAAGTAATTGACCCAAAACTAATGTTATTAGTAAACGATCCAACCATGAATACATTGCCATCGACATCTGTATCAAGGGCGTAAGCGCCACTTGCAAAGCCATCCCCAAGGCCTGATTGAGCCCATATAAATTCGGGCGCTTGAGCGCTGGAATAAAAACAAATACTTGTGAAACAAAAAGTGAAAATAAAAAATATTAAAGCTGTTTTTTTTGTATTCATTTTAATAATCTACTTCTAAAAAATCCAAATATTATTAATTAAGTAAGGAGAAAACCCTCCCATAAGCTGCTTTTATTTGCATCGCAACATTTTTAATTAAATGCTTGCTATTGGAAAGATACAAAAAAATTAAATAAATTATTAAAACAGGGAGATATTTTATTAAATAATAATAAAAAGAGGACACTTATTAAGCCTTATTAAAATTTCTTTTTAAATTTGACGAACGGCCAATTTATAATTATATAATTTCAAAGTCGAATCCATACCAAATGAAAAAATCAATTACAGTAAAAATTTTAGCGACGATTGTTTTGTTTCTTTTTATTAACTATTCAAAAGTTTATTCCCAGCAAAACGCTAAAGGCTTCAACTACGAAAGTGCCCCTAATGACCCGCTAAATTCGCGCATTTATAAGCTTAGCAATGGCTTAACTGTTTATATGACAGTATATAAAAACGCTCCCCGCATTCAAACATACATCGCTGTTCGTGCTGGCAGCAAAAACGACCCAAACGATGCGACGGGGTTGGCTCATTATTTAGAGCACATGCTTTTTAAAGGAACTGATAAATACGGCAGTAAGGATTATGTTAAAGAAAAAGAACAATTAGATAAAATAGAAAAACTTTATGAGCTATACCGCAAAACAACAGATGAAAAACAAAGGGACATAATTTACCATCAAATTGATAGTGTTTCGGGTTATGCATCAAAATTTGCAATTGCAAATGAATACGACAAAATGCTTTCTAACATTGGCGCAAAAGGGACCAACGCTTATACATGGTTAGAACAAACTGTTTATGTAAACGACATCCCCTCAAACCAGCTAGATAAGTGGACAACTATTGAATCGGAGCGTTTTCGTAATCCTGTGATGCGCTTATTTCATACTGAGTTAGAAGCTGTTTATGAAGAAAAAAACAGAAACCTAGATAGCGACGACTCTAAGTCTTTTGAGGCTCTCTTTTTGGGCTTGTTCCCAAATAACACCTATGGTTCACAAACCACTATTGGCAAAATAGAGCATTTAAAAAACCCCTCGCTTTTAGAAATTAAAAACTATTTCAACACCTATTATGTTCCAAATAATATGGCAATTTGTTTGTCTGGCGATTTCGACCCGGAAGCAACAATTAAACTGATTGATAAAAAATTTGGATCCTGGAAGAGCAAACCTGTACCAGCCTATGTTCCTTATTTTGAAAAGCCCATCGCTACGCCGGTGATAAAAGAATTGATTGGTCCTGATGCCGAAAACATTATTATTGGATACAGGTTTGAAGGTACAGGAAGTAAAGATGCTGATATGATTATGCTGATAAATAAAATTTTATCGAACGGGCAAGCGGGTTTAATAGATTTGAACCTAAACCAAGGACAAAAAGTATTGGATGCAGGCGGCTTTCAAATGGCTTTCAAAGATTATTCGGCACACATAATTTATGGCAGCCCAAAAGAAGGGCAGTCCTTAGACGACTTAAAATATTTGCTGCTTGAGCAAATCGATAAAATTAAAGCTGGAGATTTCCCAGAATGGCTTTTAGAAGCTATTATTACGGATTTAAAATTAGAACAAACAAAAACATATGAGCGCAACAGCTCCAGAGCAGAAGATTTTGTTTCGGCATTTATTACAGATACAAAATGGCAAAACTATATAAATACAATTGACCGTATTTCAAAAATATCCAAACAAGAAGTGATAGATTTTGTAAAAGCAAAATACAAAAACAATTATGTAATTGTTTATAAACGCAATGGAGAAGACATAAACATTAAAAAGGTTGTAAAGCCTGCCATCAATCCTGTAGAGGTGAATAGAAATGACCAGAGTCCGTTTTTAAAAGAACTAATCAATACGCCAACAAAAGATATTGAGCCCGTTTTTATTGATTATAATAAAGATATTGAAAAGTTTAATTTTAAAACTGGTATAGAGGTATTGTATAAATCCAATACCGAAAATAAAACCTTCGACCTGTATTACGTTATAAACATGGGCACCAACCACAATAAAAAACTTGAAGTAGCTATTAACTATCTAAAATATCTTGGGACCAAAGATTTAAGTTCGGCAGCCTTGAAACAAGAGTTTTATAAACTCGGTTGTTCGTTTGACGTATATATTGACAAGGAGCAAGTGTGGGTGACACTTAATGGTTTAACGGAGAACTTCGAAAAGGCCGTCAAATTATTTGAAACCCTTTTAGATATGGCACAGCCAAATGCAGAAGCATTAAAAAACTTGGTATCTGACATCATTAAAAAAAGAGAAGATGCGAAATTAAATAAACGTGAAATTTTATTTAACGGCATGTTTAATTATGGCAAATATGGTAAGAGTTCGCCTTTTACAAACATTTTGTCGACCGAGGAATTAAAAAAGTTGACGCCAGAGGAATTGATTACAATTATAAATGAATTAAATTCTTTTCAACATAAAATATTTTATTATGGCAGCGGCGCCAAAGAGGAGCTTGCTGCTGTGCTAGAAAAGTTCCACAAAGCCCCTTCACAGCTCAAATCCATACCAGAGCCTACAAAATTTGTAGAGCTCGATGAAAATACCGATGTTTTTATAGTGGACTATGATATGAAACAGGCGGAAGTAATATTGTTTTCTAAAGACGAAAAATACAATAAGGAAAACGCCTCTGTAATTCGTATGTTTAATGAATATTTTGGTGAAGGGATGTCTTCTGTTGTTTTTCAGGAGATGCGCGAATCAAAAGCTTTAGCTTATTCGGTATATTGCAGTTATATAAAACCGTCTAAAAAGGAAGATTATAATTATGTGTTTTCCTACATCGGTACCCAAGCCGATAAATTGCCAGAAGCAATGACAGGAATGTTCGAATTAATTAATAATATGCCTGAATCAGAAAATAATTTCAAGGCGTCGAAAGAAGCTATATTACAAATTATTCGTTCCGAGAGAATTACAAAGGCCTCTGTTTTATTTAATTATGAAAAGGATCAAAAGCTTGGACTAGATTATGATATAAGAAAAGATATTTTTAAAAATGTTCCTAATTTAAAACTGTCGGACATAAAAACATTTGAACAAAACCATTTTAAAAATAAAAAATATACTATACTTGTTATTGGAAAAAAAGAAAATTTGGACATGAAAATATTTGAAAAACATGGGAAAGTAACTTTTCTTTCTTTGCAAGATATTTTCGGGTATTAAATTTGAATTGCGAGGTCTAAAAAAACCTGTGTTGTTTGAAAATTACACCTCCGAAATTTATTTGGGAAATTGGGCTTAAAATATAGTTTTACAGAAACGAAATTTATCAAATTAAAACATTTCCAGTCATCTCTTCAGGAATTGAAACCCCCATCAATGTTAGTATTGTAGGGGCTATATCAGCTAATTTTCCGTCGTAATTACTTTTGCAATCCGCATCAATTAAAATGTAAGGAACAGGATTTAAACTGTGCGCAGTATTAGGCGAACCATCTGGATTAATAGCGTAATCGGCGTTACCATGATCGGCAATAATAACAAATGAATACCCAAATTGCAAGCCGGTTTTAACGACTCTTTTTAAACAAGCATCCACCGTTTCTACTGCTTTAACTATTGCGCTATAAACGCCGGTATGGCCTACCATATCTGCATTTGCAAAATTAAGGCAAATAAAATCAGAGTCGCCTTTTTGCAATTCAGGGATAATTGCTTCCGTTAACTCTATGGCACTCATTTCTGGTTTTAAATCATAGGTAGCAACTTTGGGTGATGCTGCCATAATTCGTTTTTCTCCATTAAATTCTTTTTCGCGTCCGCCAGAAAAGAAAAATGTAACATGCGGATACTTCTCTGTTTCTGCAATACGCAGCTGTTTCTTCCCCGCTTTTTCTAAAACCTCACCAAGCGTATTTACTAAATTATCTTTATCGAACACAACATGAATATCTTTGAATGTATTATCATAATTTGTCATGGTAACATAATATAATGGCAATGTTATCATATCAAATTCTGGCATATTTTTCTGACTAAGCACTTGTGTAATTTCTCTGCACCTGTCGGTTCTAAAATTAAAACACATAACTACATCATTTTCTTTAATAATTCCTATGGGCTCACCGTATGAATCAGTATTTATTATAGGTTTAATAAACTCATCTGTTATATTTGAGGCGTAAGAGGCCTCTATTTCTTCTAGAATATTAATCGTTTTTTTTCCTTCCCCTTTTATTAATAAGTCATATGCCAATTTAATTCTTTCCCATCGTTTATCTCTATCCATTGAGTAATACCTGCCAACAACGCTAGCTATCTTAACACAAGAAATATTTTTAAGATGCTCTGTTAGTCTTTTCAAAGAGCTTAATCCGCTTTTAGGATCTGAATCTCTGCCATCGGTAAATGCGTGAATAAATACATCTTTTAAGCCATTACTCACAGCCATATCGCATAAATAATGCAAATGGGCCTGAGAGGAGTGTACCCCTCCTTCAGAAACCAAACCTATAAGATGCAGCGACTTATTATTTGTTTTTGCATATTTAAATGCATTTAATAGGGTGGCATTATTATTAATGGTTTTTTCACGTATCGCTTTATTTATTAGTTCTAACTCTTGGAAAACTACCCTTCCGGCGCCAATATTAAGATGACCGACCTCACTATTTCCCATTTGTCCATGAGGTAAACCTACGTGCTCGCCATATGTATATAGGGAAGCGTGTGGATATTTTTCATATAGGCTATTCACAAATGGCGTATTTGAATTGGCTATGGCATCTGACTTAGTCCCATCGCCAAGGCCCCAACCATCTAAAATTACTAAGGCTACTTTTTTCGACATGTTGTTTTAATTTTTTATTATTTCTGTGCCTTAAATTAAGGATCTACCTTTTATTAATGTGTTTTCGGATTCTACAAAACTTAATTATTGTAAGCCTTTAATGATGAACCTTTAAAACAATTTCACTGTTTTCTTTTTACAGCGCAAAATTTTCACAGCCATATAATTTTATTTTTCAGAAAAAAAAGAATATCTCTTCCTTGGGCATTGTTAAAAACTAAATTACGACATTTAAAAAAATGCAAACGGGTATAATTCATAACACCGGTTAAATAAACTAAGCCTTCTTACCCCGCATCAAAAACAACTTCGAAAACGCTTCCTCTTGGAACATTGTTTTTTATTGTTATTATTCCATTGTGCTGCTTAACAATATAATTTACAATATACAAACCAAGTCCGGTACCTTTTGTTTTACGCGTTTCCTCATTACCAACACGGTAAAACTTTTGGAAAACATTTAACTTTTCATCGTCTGAAATACCCTCTCCTTCATCGGCAATGCTTAACATTATTTTATTATTTTTTTGTTTTAAAGACAATACAATTATTGCATTTTGGGGAGAGTATTTGGCCGCATTTTCCAATAAATTTAGAATTATTGAGGGGAAAGTGGTAAGGTCAACGCTCATATTTACAAAGGGCTCAATTTCAAATACTACTTTTTGTGAGTAATTAAATGATGCGATAGATTGATTCGTTATATCATTAATATATTCTGAGAAATTAATTTTTTCTTTATGGGATAAGTAAACCTTGTTTTCTATTTTTGCAGCTAATAAAATATTTTCTACTAAATTATTTAATCGGTCGGTATCGTGGATAGCATTTGATAGTATTTCTTTTTGTTTTTCACGACTTAATTCATGTTTTTGAAGCGTTTGCAGTTGCAGCTTTGTAGATGCGATGGGGGATTTTAACTCGTGGGTAATAGATAACAAAAAGTTTCGCTGCTGTTTTGATAGGTCTTCTTCTCTTTTAAAAGTTTTTCTGATTTGAAAAATCCCTAAAAACAATACCCCGATAAAAACCACTCCTTCGCTCGAAATCATAAGCCATCGCTTATGAAGTTTTTCATTTAATTTATTGCCTTTTAATATTACCTGGTCCGCTGTTTCTTCTTTTAATAAATTTATTTCCGATTTAAGGAGATAAATTTCATTATTAAGCTTAACCATATGATAACTCCACCAAACAAACTGAAGCAATACATATGCGACCAATAGATAAAAACTGAAAAGTGGGCGAGCAATTTTAGTTGTACGGTTCATCTAACAAAGATAATGAAAATGCAAATTAAACAAGCCTGGAATACTCTCTTTCATTATTTATCAAAAAAGCCCGAATTAAAATTTATTAAATATAGTTTTTCTGTAGCTCTCGAAATTGCTGTATATAACCAACGTAAATACTCGGTATTAATCATTTCATCCGTTAAATAACCCTGCTCAACAAACACACATGGCCACTGTCCGCCCTGAGCCTTATGGCAGGTGGTAGCGTATGCAAACTTTACTTGTAAGGCATTGTAAAAATGATCATCCTTAACTTTTTTAAATCGCAAATTCTTTTCTGGTATATCCATATAATCAAGCAATACCGAATCAAATAATTTTTTATTGTCTGCCTGAGAGAGCGCCGAGCTTTCAATCATTATAGTATCTAATAGCAACCGCGTCTCGAGCTCTGGCTCATTTGGGTAATCCACCATGCGAATCCTTACATCGGCGAACCTGAAGCCATGCATTTCCTGTATTTTACCCACTCGCACCAACTGAATAATATCGCCATTTGCAATAAATCCCGCTTTTGATTCTTCTGGCAGCCAAAAATAATTATTCTTTACCACCATCATATAATCGCCGGACGACAACTCGTCTTCCTGCCAACGTATGCGAGCTCTTATTTGCTGATTAAAAATATTCGACCTTTTATTTGACCTGCAAATTACTATTACATCTTCGGCTCCAAAATTATTGTATGCATTAATTAGCGCCTCCTCTAAATCAATTCCTTCGACACGAATTATGTCTTTATATTTATTACTAGTCTCGTCGTTATTATTAAATTTAAAACCGTCCGCTGGTATTAAATTATTATTTTGCTCTAAAATAAAATGCGGCTTGCTGCCATCTGTATTTTTAATTTGATTGCGAATTGCTGTTGCATTGATAAGAATGCCAGAACTTTCCTTCTGTCGCAAAACTTCTGTTAACTCAAAAGAGTCTATTGAAAAATGATACGTCGCTTTTAAATACTCTATATCTAAGGCCGGACTTATATTTAATCCTACAGGAGGCAGCTGGGCCGTATCCCCAATAAAAATTAATTTACAATTAACCCCATTAAAAACATATTGAATCAAATCCTCTAACAAACTTCTACTACCAAACATTTCTCCTTGCCCCAAACCGCCACCATTTGATATCATAGATGCTTCGTCAATAATAAATACACTATTTGAATTTGTATTTTCCCGTATTCGAAAAACAATACCGCCGTCGGCGTTAGTTTTTTTAATATATATTTTTTTATGAATCGTATACCCTTGTTGTTTGGTATAATAAGTAAGCACTTTTGCCGCTCTGCCTGTAGGGGCAAGCAAAACAGGTTTTCCATTTATAAAAGGCAAACTCATAACCAAAGACCTTACAATAGTTGTTTTTCCCGTACCGGCATAACCTTTTATTACAAATATTTCATTAGCGTTCTTCCTTAATATAAATTCGGCAAGCTTATCTAATAATTGACGCTGACCTAATGTGGTATCAAAAGGAAAGTTTTTTAATAATATAGTCGCAAACTCCTCTTCCTTCATTTCTATGTTATAAAATTAATTTTTTGGCAAACTGATAAACTATAAGTATTTCGCTCACCAAATAAAAAACCCTTTTAATAGGGTTCTATGCCACTTTTTAGGATGACAATTTTAATGATAATCACTGCCCATTAAAAACAAAAAATGCATTCATAAAAAAATTATTACGGGCCCTCAAAATTAATTATAATTGCAACTATATTTCTAAATTAAAAAGTTTTTATCATTTTTAAAAAATGAGTTTTAAAAATCAATCTTTTGCAGCATTTTCTCCTATCTCATATTCTTTTCAACCCATTTTAAAACAGATTTACTATTTATTAAATTTATAGAAATAACTAAAAAGTTCAATGTAAAATTAAAGAACTATAATTTATATCTTTGTGAAAATAATGACGACAGGAATAAAAAATAATATTAAACAAGTTAATTCATTTATTGACGAAGCGTTCGATGAAAAATTAACACCTACTTATCACCTAGCAATTTCAATAGGTGTAGATCATATTTGGCTCGCGGTAAATGAAAAATCATTGATTGAATCATTTTCTCCTTCTTTAACAACAACTATAGAGCAGCCTAAAGCCAAATATATCGCTTTTGAAAACTTTTCCTTGAGCAACATCCTAGACTTGGATCAACTTGCAGACTCTCTTGATTTATTTTATAAAGAAAGCCTACTATTTAATCATCGCTACGGATCAGTCGCTTGCATTATTGTCAATAACAGTTCTACAATTGTACCCTCCCCTCTTTTTGATTTTAGCAAAAAAGCGCTGTATTTAGGATTTAACATCTTTCTGCAGAGCGACAAAAACATTGAGGTTGACGACTTAAAAAACTTAGAGGCTAAAAATATTTTTGCCCTCCCTTCTAATTTAAAAAACAAACTAGAAGAGCTTCAAACGAATATACGTTTCCATCATTTTTCAAGCCTATTAATAGAGGGCTTGCTCATTCAAAATAAAAACCAACCAAACAAAAAACTTTTTGTTCATGTTCAGCCCAGCCATTTTGAAGTACTGGTGTTTGAAGGCAAGGGCTTGCTATTTTACAATACATTCAATTACTTTACTGCCGAAGATTTTCTTTATTACCTCTTGTTTGTTTGCGAGCAAATGAATTTAAATCCAGAAAATATCGAATTAATTGTTTTGGGAGAACTAGAAAAAAACTCTGATATATTTACCCTAACTCAAAAATATATTCGAAATATTAAATTCGGAGAAAGAGCTGACGAGAGCCATTTAAGCTACCAATTACAAACATTACCTAAACATTTTTACTTTACACTTTTTAATAATTATTCTTAAAGTATTTTTATTTTTTATTGTATTTTTTGTTAGGTCTTTCTGTTGCCATTTATTTTATCTTTAGTAAAGCTTTCAAAACAATTTAGAAAAAACAGATATATTAATAAAAACAGATGATTTCATTTTTTGCAAAAAACATCCTTATGAAAACGCGCGTGAGGAATCAACAAATGCGATGCAGGATTGCAGGTGGGGAGGAATCGCTTGTTCTTGATTTTTTGTTTTTTTTGTATAAAGACAAAATAAAAACACACAGTTTTGGAACCATTTAATTTGCGGAGTTATTTCGAAAACTTCACTTAGTTTAATCTTTAATCCTATTAAGTCCCTTATAAAATATATTCAAACGAAATAAGAAATCATTAAACTAAAGACTTTTAGCAACTCCTTATGACAGAACAACTTCCCATATTGGAAATACTTCCGGAGATTAAAAAAAGTTTGTCGAGCCACAATGTCCTTATTCTTCAAGCCCCACCAGGAGCTGGAAAAAGTACTGTTCTGCCATTACAGCTTCTTAATGAAAAGTGGTTGGGGGGCAAAAAAATACTTATGCTGGAGCCTCGCAGACTTGCTGCCAAGTCGGTAGCAAATCGCATGGCAACAATCATTAATGAACAAACCGGTGCTACCATAGGATATAGGGTAAGGTTTGAAAAAAAAACTAGCAGCGAAACCAGGATCGAAGTGATTACCGAAGGTCTTCTTACGCGCATGTTGCAACAAAACATAAGCTGTGAAGATGTTGGGTTAATAATATTTGATGAGTTTCACGAGCGTAGCTTACACGCTGATTTGGCCCTTGCATTGTGCCTTGAAATACAAAAGGTGCTGCGCGAAGATTTAAGAATTTTAATAATGTCGGCTACTCTTGATGGAGAAAAAATTTCTTCACTTCTTGGAAACGCCCCCGTATTAAACTGTTTGGGAAAACAATTTCCAATTAAATTATTTTATTTGCCACAAGAAAAAGAAATTTTCGGATTTTTTGGCAATGCTCCTACACTTACAATGCAAACTGTAAATGTTATTCGCAAAGTTCTTTCTAACCAGGAGGGCGATATTCTTGTTTTTTTACCTGGAGTAGGTGAAATACGGAGCGCTAAAGAGTTATTAGAAAAAGAATTTGTAAATATTTGTTTTCAACCATTATATGGTGACTTGCCAATGCAAAAGCAGCAAGAAGCTACGCTGCTGCATCCTCAGGGGAAACGCAAAGTAGTGCTTTCAACTTCTATTGCCGAAACAAGTTTAACAATAGAGGGCATTAAAATTGTAATTGACAGTGGATATTGCAGGGTTCCTCGCTTTGACCATAAAACAAGTTTAACGCGACTTGAAACTATTCCTATTTCACAAGATATTGCGACACAGCGTGCAGGAAGATCGGGAAGAACCGCTGCTGGAATTTGTTATCGCTTATGGAGCGAGGCTTCACATTTAAAGCTATTGCCGCACCGTAAGCCAGAAATAATGGAAGCTGATTTAGCTCCTGTAATTATAGAACTTGCACAATGGGGGGTATCAAATATTAATTCGTTAACATGGCTCAACATTCCACCAAATAACTCTGTATTACAGGCCCAAAAGGTATTAGAAGAATTAGGTGCAATAAAATTATCTAAAATTACATTAAGAGGCAAAGAAATGCTTCGTTTGCCTACGCACCCTCGCATTGCTCACTTATTGCTGGAAGGGAAAAGTTTTAATTTAATAAGCCTTGCCACAGATATAGCTGCTATACTGGAGGAGCGCGACCCTTTGCAAAAAGAAGCGGGCGCTAATTTAACTTTACGAATTGAAGCCCTTAGAAAATGGCGTAAAAACGAATTTGTTTTAGCTGATAAAATTATATTGGAACGTATTGAACGGCTCGCTTTACATTGGCGTAAATATTTTTCAATAATAATAGACAATTCCTCTCCCATAGATCAAGAAGTGGGAAAACTATTGGCGGCAGCCTATCCCGAGCGCATTGCCAAAAAGCATGAACAGAGCAATCGTTTTAGATTATCCAATGGAAAAATTGCTAAACTGAATGAAAACGATCCTTTGTGTCACGAAGTATATTTAGCTGCTGCTCACCTTGACGGAGGAAATAATGAGGGTCGTATTTATCTTGCTGCACCGCTCTGTTACGAAGATATACTCCACCTCACAACAGAAAAAAAAGTTGTTGCATGGGACTACCAAAATGATATACTCATTGCTAGAAATGAAAAACGCATTGGCGACATCATTGTTGAAAGCAAACCAATGAAAGTAATCCCGGAAGAGGATCATTTAAAAATTCTACTCGAATTGGTTCGTAAAGAAGGGTTTTTACTTTTTAATCAAACGGAACAATTAATCAATTGGAAAGCTCGCATAGCAAGCGTTAAAATTTGGAGGCCAAATGATGCGTGGCCAGACCTTAGCGATGAAAACTTATTAAATTCAATTGAAAATTGGCTCTCTCCTTTTATCACTAATATAACCAAAAAGAAAGATTTTTTAAAGTTAGACTTATCAAATATTTTATTGAGCCTTCTCTCATACAGCCAAACACAGCAGTTAGATATTTTAGCCCCAGCAAAAATAAAGGTACCCAGCGGCTCGCTTGTTTTGTTAAGCTATGAATCTGGTGGTGGGTTGCCAATACTTGCCGTCCGTTTGCAAGAAATGTTTGGCCTTTTAACCACCCCTACTGTAAATGAAGGGCGCACAGAAATAATATTGCATTTGCTTTCGCCTGGCTACAAACCTGTACAAATAACCAAAGACTTAAAAAGTTTTTGGAAGAATGCATATCCCGATGTGCGAAAAGAATTACGAATTCGATATAAACGACATTTTTGGCCAGAAGATCCATTACAAGCAAAACCAATGGCAGGAGCTAAGAAAAGGGGAGAATAATAAATTCAAATTTCAATTAAATGAGATTTTGTATTCGCTGATATTGAGGGCTCTTATTGTTATTAAACTTTTGAATGAGCAAATAATTTAGCAAACTATATTTTTAATTCTAATTTAGTATTATAAAACTAAAGCTTAGCAATACTTTCAAAATAATTTCGACAAAACAGATATATTAATAAGAACAGATGGTTTCATTTTTTTGCAAAAAATATCCTTATGAAAATGCGCGTGAGGAATGAACAAACGCGATGCAGGGTTGCAGGTGGGGAGGAATCGTTTGTTCTTGATTTTTTGTTTATTTTGTATCAAGACAAAATAAAAATACACAGTTGTTCAAACATTTAATTTGCAGATTTATTGCGAAAACTTCACTTACGCTAATTTCTTTTTATTAAATTTAAAAAATAAAAATGCTTATCATAAAAGGGAAAGTATAAAATAGCCTTTAAAAACCACGCCTAATTTTTACAAGAAAAGCTAAGATTTAAAATTATGATAATAGGAATAGGTACCGACATCGTGGAAGTAAAGCGAATAGATAAAAGTATTCAAAAAAGCCATTTTATAGAGAAGGTATATTCGAAACACGAAATAAATTATTGCGAGAAGAAAAAAAACAGCGCTGAAAGTTATGCCGCTCGATTCGCTGCAAAAGAAGCTTTCTTAAAAGCATTAGGCAAAGGTTGGCGAGAAGGCTTGGCATTTAATGAAATAGAAATACTAAATGATAATTTTGGGAAACCCTCTTTAAACATCCTTGGCAAATCTTCCATAATTTGTTCTAAAATGAAAATTAAATTTATTCATGTTTCTATGTCGCATACTAAAAATTTAGCTACCGCAACGGTTATTTTAGAAGGATAAAATCAACAGAGCATGCTCTCCTCTTTTTAAAATCTTTTAGGCGAAAAAAAATCTGCCTAAAGAGTCTGTTGGGCAGTTTGGATTTTTTATTATTCTTAAACTTAAAAGACAATTTTACATAACAAACTGAGCTTAATAATAAATATATTTAAACAAGAGATTTTTTTTAACAATCTTTTGTTCGTGAAATTAATATGATTATACTTGTTGAGTAAAATTTTCAAAATAATTTCGACAAAACAGATTTATTAATAAAAACAGATGGTTTGATTTTTTTGCAAAAAAACATCCTTATGAAAACGCGCATGAGGAATGAACAAACGCTATGCAGGGTTGCAGATTGGGAGGAATCGTTTGTTCTTAATTTTTTGTTTCTTTTGTATCATGACAAAAGAAAAACACACAGTTTTTGAACCATTAAATTTGCAGATTTATTTCGAAAACGGCTCTGAGTAATATAAGGGTTTAAACTTTTAAAGAAAATAAACGAATACTTTTTAATAAATATTTATGCCGCCAAATTAAAAAACCTAGTAGATTTTAAATTTATTTGAATAAAGAAAAATTCCATTATAAAAAGTTGATTAACTGTAAAACATTTAGTTTATAACAGTATATTCTTCATTGTTTTTTAAAACAATATTATCATCATGACAGAAAAAGAAATAATAGAATATGTTAAAAACCATCCTTCTGGAAAAGTAAAACTTGCTATTACAGATATAGATGGCGTTTTGCGTGGCAAATATGTAAGTTCCGAAAAGTTTTTATCTGTTGTTTCCAGCAATATCGCATTCTGTGATGTGGTTTTTGGTTGGGACTCAAGCGATGTGGCATACGACAATGTTAAATTTACTGGTTGGCATTCGGGA
Source organism: Chitinophaga pinensis (assembly GCA_945865315.1). GTDB lineage: Bacteria > Bacteroidota > Bacteroidia > 2-12-FULL-35-15 > 2-12-FULL-35-15 > 2-12-FULL-35-15. Next base: position 28,581 of record CAMBDK010000029.1, read on the forward strand.
TACCCCGACACTCCCGCTATTGTTGACATTAAAACATTTAGAAAAATCCCTTGGGAGGACAATATCCCGTTTTTTTTAGCTGAATTAAGTGGAAAACCTTCTTATGTTTGTCCAAGAAATTTATTACAACAAGTAATTGGTAAAGCCGAAAAATTAGGATACGCCCCATATTTTAGTCAGGAATTCGAATGGTTTAATTTTGAAGAGACGCCACAAAGTATTCACGATAAAAAATTTATTGGATTAACTCATTTAAGTCCAGGAATGTTTGGTTATTCTATTTTACGCAGCTCCCTGCGAAACGATTTTTTTACTGCTTTGTTTGATCAGTTGAAAAAATTTGACATTCCTCTCGAAGGCCTTCATACCGAAACAGGCCCAGGGGTATACGAAGCAGCAATAACCTATTCTAAGATTTTAGAAGCTGCTGATAGGGCTGTGCTGTTTAAAACAAGTGTTAAAGAAATTTCATATAAGCATGGAATTATGGCAACTTTTATGGCAAAATGGAGCGAAAGCCTTCCTGGCTGCAGCGGGCATATACACCAGAGTTTGTGGGATAAAAAAAGCAAAAATAATTTATTTTATTCCGATAAAGACCCAAACAAAATGAGTGATTTGTTTAAAAGCTATGTTGCTGGACAGTTGCATTGTTTGCCTTTTATTTTACCTATGTTGGCTCCTACCATAAATTCATATAAACGATTGGTTGAAGGGGCCTGGGCGCCTACCACATTAACGTGGGCTATTGATAATAGAACGGTTGCTTTAAGAGCATTGCCGCTTGGTCCAAAATCTTCAAGGGTAGAAACCCGAGTGGTGGGGTCCGACTCAAACCCTTATTTAGCTATGGCTGCTTGCCTTGCAGCTGGTATTTATGGAATAAAGAACAAGCTCAAATTACAAGCCCCTACTATAGGTAACGGCTACCGCGATACTGCCTATGGATCATTGCCTGCAAATCTTTGGGAAGCAACGCAAAAAATGAAAAATTCGGCAATTGCAAATGAATTGTTTGGAAACAACTTTGTTGAACATTTTGCGCAAACACGTGAATGGGAATGGAGACAATTTAGCAAAGTAGTTACTGATTGGGAGCTAAAGAGGTATTTTGAAATTATTTAAGTAAAGCTTTCAATATAATTTCGACAAAACAGATTTATTAATAAAAATAGAGGATTTCATTCTTTTGCAAAAAACATGCTTATGAAAACGTGCGTGAGGAAGGTACAAACGCGATGCAGGGTTGCAGGTGGAGAGGAATCGTTTGTTCTTGATTTTTTGTTTCTTTTGTATCAAGACAAAAGAAAAACACACAGTTTTTAAACCATTTAATTTGCAGATTTATTTTGAAAATTTCACTAAGTAAAGCTTTCAATATAATTTCGACAAAACAGATTTATAAATAAAAATAGAGGATTTTATTCTTTTGCAAAAAATATGCTTATGAAAACGTGCGTGAGGAAGGTACAAA
>CAMBDK010000030.1 GCA_945865315.1 Chitinophaga pinensis
ATATCGGATGTTGTCAGCTATCGTTTTCATTTTTCGATAAAAATAAAGCGTGTTTTTGATGTTTTTGCAATCATTTTATGATGTTTATATTTCATAAAGTGATATATTTGCATCGTAACAAAAAATTAAAAACAAACAAAAAATGAAAAAGAAAAATTTACTAATGATAGCAATTGCAATCGTCGGATTAGCGACAATTTCAAATGCACAAGCGCCAAATTATGTCCCAACTAATGGGCTAGTGGGCTGGTGGCCGTTTACAGGAAATGCTAACGATGAAAGTGGGAATGGTAATAATTGTACAATATTTAATGGGCCAGTTTTGTGCCCAGACAGATTTGGCGCAATCAATAGCGCTTATTTGTTGGATGGCGTAGATGATTGGATTGAAACAAATACATCGTTTTTACAGACAGACAACCCACATTCTATATCAATGTGGTGGAAGTCTACTGATTCTACGAAAACAAATCAAACACTTTTCAATACAAGTCCACATACATTAGAAAACTCTGCTTTCCATTATTCTTCTAGTTCTTCGACTCCACCCTATGGTATGTCATTTGGAATGGGTAATGGGCTTAGTGGGGGAGGCAGCTGGAATATTATGCATCCTGATGTTGGTCAAATTACAACTCCTCCTACTTTAGGTCAATGGCATCAATATGTATGGGTAAAAGATGCTTCTTTAAATTGGACGTTCTATTTTAATGGAGTATTAATTAACACTTTTAATTCTGTAACAAACACAGGAAGTCAAATAGCTAATCTGAGATTTGGTGCAGAAAATGATGGAGTTCCAACTGGTGGTGCAAATTTCCTAGGTAATTTAGATGACATCGGCATATGGAATAGGGCATTAACCCAATTAGAAATTACCAATTTGTATAACGCTGCAAATTGTACTAACAACACTGCAATTACACCACAAATAAATTCGCTGACAGCAGGCAGCACAGCAACTTTTACAGCTTCAACGACAGACCCCAACCCAACCTACGTTTGGCAAAGTGATTTAGGACAAGGTTTTCAAACATTGAATAATTTTGGAAACTATTCGGGCGTGAATACAGCTTCTTTGAATGTTACAAATGTTCAGTTATCAGAGCACAATCAACCCATAAGAGTAATCTCTACATCAGGTAATTGCATTGATACATCAAATGTGGCGGGAATAAACATTTTAGATACCTGCATTACTAACGTAACTATTTATGATACAATATTAACAACAGTTACTGATACCCTAATTATCAATGCTACAATTACAGGTTTAAATCCGCCAAGTAATCAAAACACGTTGAAAGTTTTTCCTAATCCAGCAAACACGCACATAACTATTGATTATGGAAATTTCAGCTCTATGAATGGTTACACGCTTAAAATCGTTAACGCAACTGGACAAACTGTATTCACAACGTTTATCAATCAGCAGAATTCATACATTGACCTATCAACTTGGACAGGCAACGGAATATACTACGTGCAACTGATAGACACACAAAACAACACAATTGAAAACAGGAAAATAGTGATACATTAAAGAGACAACCAACCCATAACAGCACATTTGCGGATATGGCGGTTTTGGTGGTAAAGGAAACATTCTGCTTCATATAAACATTGGTGGCAAAATCATATAAAAAGGAAAACTTTTTTATAGAGTGAGTTTTGCAGTGGTCTCAAAATACATTTGCTTATGAATTTGATAACATCGTTTAACGGGTTCTGCAATTTTTAAAAAATAAAAACTGAAAAAAGAAATTTTTAGAACCCACCTTAAAAGTAATATTTAAAATAAAATTATGACTGATAAAAAAAATAATCAAAAAAACAGAGAACGTGCTACAGCTGAGAGAAAAAGAGTAGCAGTAGCAAACAAAAGAAAAAGAGAACTTGCTGCGGCTGAAAGAAAAAGAGTAGCAGAAGTAAACAAAAGAAAAAGAGAACTTGCTGCAGCTGAAAGAAAAAGAGTAGCAGAATCAAACAAAAGAAAACGTGAAGCTGCTGCAGCTCAGAGAAAAAGAGTAGCAGAATTAAACAAAAGAAAACGTGAAGCTGCTGCAGCTCAGAGAAAAAGATTAGCAGAAGCAAATAAAAGAAAACGTGAAGCTGCTGCAGCTCAGAGAAGAAGAGCGACTAAACCAAAAAAAAGAAAATAATGGTGAATTCCGAAAAACCAAAGAGTAGGAAAAAATTAAAAATTAAATAAAATGGCAACAATTAAAGTAACAAAAGTAAGTTCAGTACAGAGCGTTAAAAAACAATTTAGCAAAGAATTTAGTTGTAATATTCGAATTTACAATGGAACAAAATTCGCAGATGACAAAATGAAAATTAGTGATTTATCCAAAACAGATAATCCTGGAGGTGATTTGGAACTCGGCGCAAGAAGTAGAGTAGAAAATGTTGAGAAATATTTTAAAGATACATTCGGCATCAAAGTTCAAATATCTAATTCTGATGACACAAAATTAGCTGATAACGAAATGACTTTAACGCAAGCAGGTAAATTATAGATAAAAATTAGAAAGGAGATTTAAATAAATCTCCTTTCTAATTTAAAATGGCAACAAAACATATCAAAAATTTAAAAAAAATTATAGCTTATTTTCTTAAAATAAGTGCATACATAAATTAATTTTATCTCATGAATAAAACAAGATAAAATAATTTAAGTATTGAGTATTTGCAAATCACTTATTAAAGAAAATAGAAAAATAAACCTAGGTAAACTGAAGCTATAGGTTATAAAAAAATAACTAAAATTAAAATTATATAAAATATGGGATTATTTGACAATATAAAAGATCATTTTAACAAAGTAGAATTTACGATTGCACCTAATAAAAAATTAAAAACTATTTCAAAAGAATTTAAAGAAGCGTTTGGTTTGAGTTTGATATTTTATAAGGGTAAAATGATAGCTGAAGACAGCCTAACTTTGGCAGCTTTAAACAACAAAACATCAAAAGAAGTTGACACTTCATCAAAAGAAGGCCTTAAATTGAAAGCTAGTATGAAAGTAGGAGAAGTGGAAAAATTGTTTGACTCTCTTTACGGCATAAGCGTCCAAATAAAAGACGAATCTGCTAAAAACTTAATCGATAATAATCTTACAATTGGTAATGCATCAAGACAATAATTAACAAATAAAACAATTAGATTTAAACAGAAAAATAAGTTTAAAATTAGGGTTAATTTGTTATTTTTAATTATAAAAAATTGTCTAATTATTAATCAAATTCTCAAATTAAACTATGGCAAAAATCACCGATAAAATAAACCTTAAAAGTGAAGCGTTGATAAATGATTTAATTTTGTCCATTGTTGGTCAAATTAGAGTTTTCAATTATGAAGAAAACGATAAGGTTAGACCTGGTGCCATATATAGTGTTTCAAGATGTCTGAGAATGTTGCACGAGCATTTTAAGGCAGGTTTTACAGAAGAGGCAATCAAATATCTTAATGGATTAAATATAGCAACTGATTGTCATCTCTCAATTAGGGAAGTTTATAAGTTAAATAGTACAATAGAAAAATCTAATAGGAAATTGTATGTAGAACATACAGATGGTGGTGTAAAAAAACTAGCATTAGATTTATTGAAATTATCAAGTTCGTTAAAAAATGAAAATGTTTATGATGCAAAATTTATTTTAAACCATATAAAGGAAAACAGCTTTTTCATAATTAAGCACAAAGAATTTGATTCACAAATAAATGAAAAAACAATTTCTAACAAATAACTTAAATAAATACAAATTACTTTCATAAAAGTATTATGATTTTAAAAAACAATCACGGCAAATTAGAATTACACAAAGAAAATGGTTCCTATTTAAGAACAATTGCATCTGGAAAGGTATTAGATGGGGATTTGAATAATGATGATACGCTTGTTTTAGTTTTATATGAAGGAGGGAAAGTAGAATTAAGAAATGAAAATGGGTCTTATATAAGAACTATTGTAAGTAGTAAAGCAACTAGAGCTAGATTTCAAGGAGAAGATGTTGCTATAACACTTGAAAACGGGAAAATTGAGTTGCGTAAAGAAAATGGCTCCTATATTAGAACAATATAAGAGTGTATATTATTTTTTTATAACTTGGTAAATAATAGAATATAAATTAATTGCAAAATTTACACAAATCCCCGTAGGCGCTAAGCTATGCTTAGTGACGTTCCTAATTGGTAAGCTGTGCTTACCATACACAGCACTGCAAACATAGCAATACTAAATCCGTTCATTTAAATTTATAGCACTTTGTTCATTTGCGCTACTCAATCGCCGTAGGCTGATTTACAAAACCCGCCGCAACAGTGTTGTTGTGAATATAATCCACTTTCTGTTGAATCACTTTGATATTTCTCTTAAACGGAAACTCCTTGAAAAACAAAAAGGGGGTAAAAAACGCATGCGTTCATTTGGTAATTTAGAGATTCCACAAAGTCCATTTTTGGCGGTGTTGAAGTTGAATGATTAATACCAAACCGTTATTACGACATACATGTTAAAACCATAGTCATGCTGAATTTATTTCAGCATCTTGTTTTGTAATACTTAAAGATTTCGAAACGAGTTCGGATGACATTGTTTGCATGTTGATAGCGGTTTGTTATAAAACATTGACTCTACATTCATCAATTCATTTAGATAAAACGCAAAAGCCCCGATATAATTCTTATATCGGGGCTTTATGTTGTTAACCTATCTATTGATTACAAGTTTCTTTGTTGTGCTTTTGAAACCGTCTTTTACTTCAATGAAATAAAAACCATTTGGCAATTTAGAGATATCAATTGTTGTTTCGCTACGCAATGATTGAGTTGTTTTTTCCAACACTAGATCCATCATTTTTTGACCAATAGCACTTGTTAATGAAATACTCAATGTATTATTATTAGAAGATGAAGTATAAGCTACAACAACCTCATTTGATGCAGGATTTGGATAAAGCAACATGTTGTTTTCTTGCTCATTTTCTTCTATTCCTATCGTAGAATTGCAACTCCAGCCTATTTGAAAACCTGAGTAGTTTACAGAATAATCCGAATAATGCCTTAGTGTAACGGCACTAGCAGGAACTACAATAGAGCCATTAGCACCTGGCAATGTATTACCAGAATAGGATCCAACAAGGGTGCTTGAGGTAGATGGTCCAGCATAAATAAACAATGAATCATAGCCGCTTTCCATTTCAAAAGTAAAGAACGTAAGTGTTATTTGAGATGCTCCAGCAGGATTAATGACTGCCGTACTGTTGGTGTAATCAGCATAATTTGCTGCAATACCTCCGTTATCAGCTAATATTCCTGAACAAGCTGTTATGTCTATGTTTTGTGTAACGGGCATTGATATTGCACTACAAACAGCTGGATTGTAATTAATGTAATTATTTGCTACATAAGTGGATGTTCCAGCGGTATTGGTAGCATTTAACGTAACGGAATAAACACCATTACTACTGTATTGATGTGTTGGATTTTGTAAACTACTTGTGCCACCGTCTCCAAAATCCCAAGCCCAACTGGTGGGTGTATTATAGGTTTGGTCTTGGAAACTAACTATGCCAGCACATGAACTAGTAGAATCTGCTGTAAAAGCCGCATAAGGATATATTGCTTCTGTACCACATTCCCAAATTGTTGTAAAACCTTGGCCAACCCCAGACGCATCAGAATGTTGAAGTATAGTAATTGTATCTGCATTAAAATAAAGGGGGGTACCATTATTGGGCAATGTGTTGCCTGTATAATGCCCCATTATCATATTGGGTGCTACCGTAGAACCATAATAAACTTCCACAAAGTCAGAAAAATCCTCAAAATCAAACACTGAAAAAGAAAGTTTGATTGAAGTCGCACCTACAGGCGCGATGGTAACTTTACTGTTGGTGTTGTCAGAATAATTATTAGACACACCGCCATCGTCATACAAAAGGCCAACACAAGCAGTTTGTATTGGCAAAGTCGAAGACCCTGCAGGCATATTAATTCCATTACAAAACCCTGCATTAATATTAATAAAATTGTATTTGTAATACGAATTCAAACCAACGCCATTTGTAGCTTGAAGAGATACACTATAATAACCATCTACAGTATAAGTATGAATAGGGTTTTGTAATGTACTTGTTGTAAAATCTCCAAAATCCCAAAACCAAGAAGTAGGAGAATTCGTTGACAAATCAGTAAACTGAATAGCACCAGAACACGAAATAACAGAATCGGCTGTAAAGTTAGCAATTGGAGCAACTGGGCCAGTACCACATTGCCAATTGAGCAAAAAGCCAGACATTTCTACAATATAATCAGTTATTTGCTGAATGCATATAACGCCAGTATTTACTGTTACTGTACCCCCTCCAGGCAAAGTGTTTCCGGTATATGCACCTATTAGTGGATATGTATTGTCTGGGCCAGCATAAACATACAGATAATCATAATATTCTTCCATCTGAAAGGCTGAAAAATTTAGTGTTATTGAAGTTGCTCCAACAGGAGCTATTATAACGCTTCCGTATGAATTTGCTGAATAGTTTGCTGAAAGACCTCCATCGTCTGTTAAAAAACTAGAGCAGTCTGTTTTTGTAATGCTCTCTATAACCGGCATTGATAAAACACAAGGGTTTGCTGTGTCTATATTGATATAGTTAGTTTTTACAAGAGTGTCTATTCCACATGTTCCGCCAGAAGTTATAAGTGTAACAGTATATACTCCCAAACTTGTGTATGTATGAGTAGGGCTTAAAAGTGTGCTCGTAGAACCGTCACCAAAATCCCACACATAACCAATACCATTGCTACTGCTGTTAGCAAAGGTTACAGTAGCAGGTGCCGAACAATAGGATAAAATACCTGCATCAAAATCACTTTGTACAGTATTCGCATATAAACCACCAACACCTACGGCATACCAAGCATTTCCGGTTGCAGCAACTTGTGGAGAACAAGGGCCAAACAAATCAATTGCTGATTGTAAAGAATAAAAACGAGCATCGGCATAGGTTGAACTTGGGGTTAAATACACTGTTAAATTTCTGTATGCTATTTTTGCTGCATCATTAATACCTATACCTGTTACATTGTAATTATCTCCATTATCATTGGTTCCGGCCCCCCCTGCTGATAATAGGTAAAACCAGAAATTTTGTACGCCACTAATATTATGTACCTCTTCACCTGGATCCCAAAATTGACCATGATAAGTATCCGGACATGAAAACAAGTTTGGATCATCCATAGAACGGATGGTATAACCTATCTCATCTCCTATTAACCAGCTAGAGCCATTGGGTTTTGCATAAAACTCAATACAATTTCCAAAAATATCACTGAACGATTCGTTTAGTCCTCCTGACTCACTAGCATATATAAGACCTGCTGTAAGTTCAGTTAAACCATGTGTTATTTCGTGGCCTACAATATCAATAGAAACAAGCGGAGTAGAGTTTGTGCCAGGGTCTCCATCACCATAAGTCATAACGCTTCCATCCCAAAAAGCATTAAAAAAATCAACACCATAATGAACATAACTTGTGAGCTTAAATCCATTATTATCGATGCTATTTCTATTGAAATTGTTGAAATAATAATCGTATACTTTTTCTGTTCCCCAGTGTGTATCAGTAGCATATTGGTCAAGCTGTGCGTTTGTGTTGTTCCAAACATTGTCAGCATCCGTAAAATCTAAAGAACTTGCATAATCATTACCTTGTTGCAAATTATACGTTTCTATTCCGTTTCCTCTGCCCGTTTCTCTTAATCTAAAACCACCACTATACGAATCTGTTGTTAATGTTTGAGTTCCGCTATATCCAGTATTTGCAGTACCTACTACATCCGTATTGTGGATTCTGTTTTCTTCGTTTACAACTTTGTTTTGCACAGCATCCACATACACATAGGCTCTGTAAAGTGGCTTTTCAGCATAAATATCAAACTGATAGGCCAAACATAAATTGTTTTTGGAAAGTTTTCCATTTTTTAATGTATAAACCAACTTGCCTTTAGGAAAAGCCGCGCTTTTTGTTCCTTGCTTGTATTTTTCTGCTTTTACATGTTTGAGTGCTGTCGCTAATGCTTCTTTCTCTTGTATTTGTGGAGAAGCTGAGGCGCCAGCCATGCTTTCGAACACAACACCATTGAATGAATGAACAAGTTCGTTTTGAGTATGTAATATCAATCGACTACCTTGTATGGGAATTCCTTTATGCAACTGCTGATAACGGTAATGAACAAAACCCAATTGATCTTTTTCCTTATTTAACAACTCAAAATCAAAATCAGAACTTAACTGATAGTTGTTCACTAGCCATGATTTTATGTTTTTGACAAGCGGTTCCTTTCCTTTTTGGAATTCGACATAATAAGGAATGGAAGAAATAGCACTTTTTCTTTGAGATAAAATGTCCTCACGTGTTGGGTTTATAGCAACTACAGAGGCTGCATTAAAAATTAAAAGTAGTGCAATGATTGATTTTGTTACTTTTTTTATCATGCTGTTTTTTTTAAGCGTTTGTTAATTATTACAAATAGATAGAGGGGTAATCAAAAAGGTTGCATTTTAAATTATCAAAAGCAACATTTGTTATGCTCAAAATTATACTATTAAAAACAATAATTCCCAAATACCCCCCGTAGGCGCTAAGCTGTGCTTAGTGACGTTCCTAATTGGTAAGCTGTGCTTACCATACACAGCACTGCAAACAAAGCAATACTAAATCCGTTCATTTAAATTTATAGCACTTTGTTCATTTGCGCTACTCAATCGCCACTCCTGTGGCTGATTTACAAAACCCGCTGCAACAGGGTTGTTGTGAATATAATCCGCTTTCTGTTGAATCACTTTGTTGCTATATAAAAAAAACGAATGATTATAATGTTTCCAAAATTGCATTTTTTGTTTTTGAGGACCTCTTTTTCCATGATATTCAAACTTATTTAACATCCACTCTTTTCTGCTTTCTATTGGATTTTCTTCTATTGCTTTTGTTATTTGCCTTGCAGTGCAGGATTTAAAATCCCTTAGAACATTTGATATTTCGCCATTCTCCGAATATGTTATAAAATGAACATGGCTTGGCATTATACAGTAACAATAAATTGTAAGATTTTTCTGTTGTTGACAATAAACAATGCTATCCGTTAAAATATGCTGATATTATCTTCTTGTAAAAACATCAATCCAACTTAAGCCACTAAAGGTTTTAAAGTATAAACCATCACTATCTATTTTATATTTTTCTGCCGTTTTTTTGTAAATATAGTTTAAAAACAACAAAATAATTTGAATTTTATTATAAGTTTTATTTTGCCAGGTTTGAATTACTGTGCATAGTAAGCGCAGCTTACCAAATAAAATAACACTAAGCCCTCACACACTGTCAACGCTAAAGCTTAGCGCCTAAGGGGGGGGGGATTCCACTATTCCCTTTAGTAAGATTTTGGAGTATCGATTATTCACTATGTAATGATTTACTACCTAAAAATTAAAACATCTTTAGAACAAAGAATTAAAAAAACATTCAATAGTTATAGCTGCTTTTGGTGTTGCCAATAAATAAAAAAACTGTTTTAAAAAATGTAAAACCCCTATTATTAAATCGGTAGTCTTAAAATACTAAATAAAAAAACGCAAATTAACTCCGCGTATTTTTTTCTTAAAGGCCTTGTAATTAGATTGATTGCTAATATAAAAATAATTTACATTGTAATTTGTTTTTAAAAAAATTGTTATCTAGATTTGTAATAGTTTTATATATTTTATTTTATAGTCCCTTTTAGTTTTAATGCTACGGCAAAAGAAAAAAATCTCTAAAAAATATATCATGAAAAATAAATATTTTAAAAGTCCCACACATTTTATATTATTACTAACCATTGTTTTTTCGTTAACAGGGATGGCTTATGCCCAAAAAACAAAAGAACCTTGTTTATCTGGTATTATTCATAATAAGTTAATGGCAAACGATCCCGAATACGTTTTAAAAATGAGGGCTCATGAAACAAGATTACAAAAAGCCATTTTAAATAATGGGGCAGGGAATCAAACACAAACAGCAACTTTCATAGTCCCTTTGGTAGTTCACGTAATGCACTTAGGAGAAGCTGTAGGAACGGGGACCAATATTTCTACAGCACAAATACTAAGTGCGATAAGTTCGTTAAACGATGCATATAGAAAGGCTTCGGGCACACCTTTTTTTGGTAATGGGGTTGATACTGGCATTGAATTTTGTTTGGTTCAAAAGGACCCTTCAGGGAACGCAACAACGGGGATAAATCGTATAAATGCATCAGCAACTGGAAACTATGGAACAATAGGTGTTGATGATGCCACCAATGAATCTCAAATTAAGGCTTTGAGTTTTTGGGATAACGAAAAGTATTATAATATTTGGGTAGTATCTGAAATTAGTGATAACGATGGAGGGGCAGGAACCCAAGGGTATGCTTATTTCCCTACCGGAGGAGCCTTTGCAGATGACGGAACAATTATACTTTACAATGCTTTTGGTTATGATCCTACAGGGAGTTTGGGGTATAACTTAAAATCATATACAAATACAAATAGCACCATGATTCATGAAATGGGCCACGCCCTTGACTTGTATCACACTTTTAATGATGACAGTAACGGATCTAGCTGTCCGCCCAATACTAGTGGGCAATGTACTACAGAGGGAGATAAAGTTTGCGACACCCCTGCCCATATTCGTTCGGCGAGCGATTGTGTTCCTGACAATACTGTTAATAGCTGTGTGTCGGGCAGTACAGCAATAGACTTTCAACACAACTATATGGATTATTCATCTGATGTATGCACCAATATGTTTACTGCAGGGCAATCCTCCCGATTAACTGCGGCGCTCAATACCGACAGAAGCTCGTTGGTTAGCTCAGCAAATCTTGCTGCCTGTGGCTGCTCTGGAATGAGTGTTGACATAGCGCTTACATCGGGCTCAATCCCAACCTGTTCCGGCCAGTCGCTTACATTTACAGCCACCCCAACCAATGGCGGGTCAAACCCAAGCTACCAATGGTATGCAAATGGCACCCCTATTAACTCCGAGACGGGCTTAACTTATGTATCCAGCACATTAACAAGCGAAAGCATTACTTGTGTTATGACTTCAGCCGGTGTGCCATCCACTTCAAACGCAATAGCAGTAACAACAAGCAGCGGCATTGCGCCAACTATAGCCATAGCCGTTACCTCTGGATCGAGCCAGGGTTGTGCAGGGTCATCCATAACATTTACAGCTACCGCTACCAGTGGCGGAACATCTCCAACATACCAATGGAAAGTAGACGGGTTAAATGCTGGGACAAATAGTTCAACGTACACTTCTGCAGCATTATTGAATGGGCAGGCTATAACATGTGTTTTAACATCTAACTTAAGTTGTGCAAGCCCAACAACGGCTAACTCATCAGCTATAACTATTGTTTCCGGTACTGCAATAGCACCTAGTGTTTCAATAGCATTAACAGCTGGAACAAATCCAACTTGCGGTGGGCAAACACTTACATTTAATGCCACACAAACCAATGGTGGGACAATACCTGTTTATCAATGGAAAGTAAACGGCGTAAATGTAGGGGTGGACAGCATAGGGTATTCGAGTGCTGCATTAACAAACGGACAGGAAATAACGTGCACCATGACATCTAATGCAGCGTGTGCAAGCCCAACAGCAATAACAAGCGCGGCAATAACTATAACAGTAACTTCTACCCCTACAATAAATTTTGTAGCCAATAAAAATGTATGTGGAGGAAACATAGGTTCTAGCAGCTTTACAAGCACCCCCGCAGGAGCTTCTTATACCTGGACAAACACTAATCCCGCAATTGGTTTAGCAGCGAGCGGAACAGGTAATGTGCCGGCATTTACTGCTATAAATTCAACAAGTACCGCTATGGTGGCAACAATTACAGTAGTCCCTTCCATTAACAACACTTGTGTTGGAACACCTTCTGTTTATACAATTACTGTAAATCCAACACCTGTAATAACAGAAAGTGCCGGAGTTCTTTCCTCTAGCAGTGGGTCTTCTTATCAGTGGTATTGCAACGGACAACCAGTTATTGGTGCCACAAGCCAATCGCACACGCCAACTCAAAATGGTGATTTTGTTGTTATTATTGGCGGAAGCACTTGCTCCTCCAACATTATTAACGTAAACGATACAGGAATTGAGTATGTAAGCAATGAAGAATTAATAAATATTTATCCAAATCCAAACGATGGTAATTTTTATATATCTTTTAATATCGTATTAAAATCTAACTATCGCCTTGCATTATATAGCGCTACTGGCTCTTTAGTTTATAAGGAAAATTTGGAAAATTTTTATGGCATATATTCTAAACAATTAGATATTGCAGAATATGGGAAAGGAATTTACCTTCTAAATATTAGTAACTCCAATACAGAAAGTATTAAAAAAATAATAGTTTACTAAGTATTAAGCTTAACGCAGCTAAGGCACTGTTAAAAAACAACCGATACAATTTGGCTTGTTCTTTTGCTATTTTTTTGTGATGTAAAATCGTTAAATAGCTTAGGTTTTGTGAAGGGCAGTTTTTTCAATTGCTATTGAAAAACAATCTCTGCAAAGCGGCTCGTAATTATTAGTTTCTCCAAGTAAAACTAAAGCCGATTCATTTGTAATCCGATGCGAATGATTTGCTAAGTTTCCGCAACGCATACAAATTGCATGCACTTTAGTAACATGTTCTGCAATAGCTAATAAAGCAGGTATTGGGCCGAAAGGTTTCCCCAAATAATCCATGTCTAGCCCTGCAATAATTACCCTTACGCCACTATCGGCAAGTTGATTGCAAACATCCACTAAACCAAGATCGAAAAACTGGGCTTCATCAATACCAACTACTTGTACATCACTTGCAAGCAATAATATATTGGCCGATGAGGGCACCGGAGTAGAATGAATAGAATTACTATTATGTGATACTACTTTAACATCGTCATATCTTGTATCAATAGCGGGTTTAAAAATTTCCACTTTTTGTTTCGCATATTTTGCGCGCTTAAGGCGACGAATGAGTTCTTCTGTTTTACCTGAAAACATGGAGCCACAAATAACCTCAATAGAGCCTTTTCGATAATGTGAATGAATAGTATTTTCGAGAAACATTTATATAAATAAAAAATAAAAAAATAAACTATCCAACAAGTATAACCATATTAAATTGGAATTATACATTATTTTTAATTCCTTTATAATAGGCAATCAAAGGTATTAAATTATAAATTAATGTTGGAAAACTGAAGAGGGAATTTTTTATTATAAATTTTTTTATACTTTTAACTCCAATTAACGACAATAGAGAATTAATAATTTATTGGTTGATTTAAGAAACAAAAACGACTATGTAAAGCTTTCAAAACAATTTCGACAAAACAGATAAATTAATAAAAACAGGTGGTTTCATTTTTTTGCAAAAAACATCCTTATGAAAACGCGCGTGAGGAATGAACAAACGCGATGCAGGGTTGCAGGTGGGGAGGAATCGTTTGTTCTTAATTTTTTGCTTCTTTTGTATCAAGACAAAAGAAAAACACACAGTTTTTGAACCATTTAATTTACGGATTTATTTCGAAAACTTCACTATGAGCCATTGGCAAAATGACGCTTTTAGCAAAAATTTAAAAAAAATGAAAAACTTTTTATTGCAAATAAATCCTTTGAAAAAAAAGGTGAAATTATTACTTTTATTATTTTCTATAACAAGCATGTTTTCTTGCGGAAATATAAAAGAGGTGATATTTAATGGCATTGAAAATGTTGCTATTAAAAGTCTTTCAGCAAAAGGGGTAGAGGCCGAAATTTCGGTGAGTATAAAAAACCCAAACAGCTTTTCTTTTACCATTTACAAATCTGAAATGGATGTAACAATAAGCGGCATTCATCTGGGAAAGGCTTCTATATCAAACAAAATAAAAATAAAAGCAAAGTCGGAGCAGGTGTATGTTTTCAAAATTAAATCAGACTTTTCAAATTTAAGTTTGGCGGATTTACCAAAATTAATATCCTTGGGCATGAGTAAAAAAGTAACTGTTGGTCTTAAAGGGAACTTAAAAGGGGGAAAACTTTTAATAAAGCGCAGTTACCCTGTTGATATTGTAAAAAGTGTAAACTTGTGAGGGAAATCCCTATGAATGAATTAACTCATTTAAAGGATAAGCGGCAGCATAAAAATGCGTTAAAAACTATTGAAAAAAACTAGCCCTCTTTACGTTCTTTCCAAATTTGATTAAATGCTTTTGGTGCAATTTGTGGCAAGTCCCTTCTTGAACCCCATGATTTTTTAAAAAACTGTTTTATCATAAAATTTTTCCATTTCGCTCCTCCTTTGTCCATTTTCGATCGTTTCAACATCGCTTTTTTCCAAAAGTGCCACATCCAATTGTCGGTCTTGGTTACTAACTTTTCTTGGATGCTATCTCTTCTATTTAATAATAAAAGCTTGTGAATATCAATTTTTACAGGGCACACCTCCGTACATTTACCACACAATGTAGAAGCGTAACTAAGGTGTTTAAATTCATCCATTCCCTTTAAGTGAGGAGTAATAATAGAACCTATAGGCCCACTATAGGTAGACCCGTATGATTGCCCACCAATAGTTTGGTATACAGGACAAACAGAGGAGCACGCCCCACAACCAATGCAGGAGAGAGCTTGCCTTTGTTCTACTTTGGCTAATAGCCTAGAGCGGCCATTGTCTAGTAAAATAACATACATTTCATTGGGTCCATCGGCTTCCTCCTGTTGCTTAGGACCAGTATAAATACTATTATAAGCTGTTAAACTTTGTCCTGTGCCGTAAGTAGAAAGTAGTGGCCAAAATAAATCCAGATCAGAAAGGGAAGGGATTATTTTTTCAATACCTACTATTGCAATATGTACTTTAGGGAATGCCGTTGACATCATGCCGTTGCCTTCATTTTCTGTAATAGCAACGGCGCCAATATCTGCAATCAAAAAATTTGCTCCACTTAAACCAATATCCGCTTTTGAATATTTTTCGCGCAACTCGTGCCTTACAAAAGCTGTTATTTGTTGAGGATCCCAATCTAATGGAGTGCCTTTTATTTCATTGAATGTTTTTGCAACATCTTCTTTAGAGAGGTGAATGGCTGGCGTTACAGAATGGTAGGAGTGCTCATTGCGTAATTGTAAAATATATTCCCCTAAATCTGTTTCAATAGCTTCAATATCATTTTTTTTGAGTGCTTCTTTTAAAAAGATCTCTTCCGACACCATCGATTTAGTTTTAACGAGGCTTTTTGCCTGCGCCTTATGTATTATCTCTAGCGACTCTTTTATTGCCTCTTCGGCATCTTGTGCCCAAATAACTTTACCGCCTCGCTTAATAAAATTCGATTCAAATTCAATAAGATATTTATCAAGATTCTCTATCGATTTATTTTTAATGTATGCAGCCCTTTTTTTAGCAAGCTCTATGTTACTAAACTGTTCTTTCCCTTCAATAACTTTTTTATCGTATTGAACAACATTGTGTTCAATAGTCTTTCGATAGTTGGCATCGAAAGTTTTTATCTCTGAGTCGGAAAGGAATGTTTCTAATGTTTTTGACATAATTTCGAATAATAAATAATCAAATAACTAAATTTAATTAGAGTCTGTCTATAATGTCCGATTTTTTCGTTATTCTTGTTTTGAAAACCCGTCATTTACCAATGTAAACTCCTGATTTTCAAAACTACGAAAGCCTCGAACTCGAACATTATAGTTCAGACTCTCGACTCTATGGACAGACACTAATTATAATAAAATAAAAAAAGATTCCCTACATTTCATAATTAGCAAAACAAATATTACTATTAAATTCAACCATTTGATTTTATAATGCGGTGGCATTTTAATAATTAAATGACGCAACACAATCAATGGTTATTAAAACCGCACTAATATTATAAACAAGAAAAAAATCAATAATTCAATTTCTATATTATTTTGGGAAACAGGTTCACAACTACTATAACTCTTATAAAGATGGCATAATTGTGTCGTAGCTGCAGCCAAATCCTCCCCAAACACCAAGTGCCCCTCCATTAATGTTACCTATAATACTTGACGGGGAAGCAAATGGATTTCCATTTGTTTGCAAAGCTGCTTCGTATGTTGAATAAAATCTTGATGTATAAAAATCGACGGAACAAAATTTTATATAAATGGTGTCTGTATTTTTAAAATAACCCTCGTCCGATAATATTGGAGGGGCTGTTGCGGTGGCGTTAGGGTCTGTACCTCTGTTATAGGCGAAATCAAAGCTTTTCCCGTCAATAAATCTATCATCAAAAGAAGATGCATATGGAGAAATAAATCTGTTGTCTTTTGTTGGTCGTTTTGCAGACCATTTATAGGCATTTCCTATGCCGGGAGGCTCCGAGAAATGAGCCCAAGCAAAGCCTAAACTATCTTTTAACGGCTGCTCTTTCCACCAAACCGAATCGAGTTGAACTGGCTGTGGTATGGTGGTAATAGATGTGTATGTTTTATCATCTGCTATCACTGTTAAATAATACGTTTGACCTGGCACCCCTATAACAGTTGTTCCAATAAACAGAAAAGGGAAAGAAGAGGTCAAGTCCAGGTTGGGATAGTTAAATTTTAATGTGTCTGTTATCGATCCGTTCGACACATAAACTTTTGCTCCAGAAACTATTAGATTATTATAATCCAAGGTTTGCCCCAAGGGACTGTTTCTGGTAATTATTACTTTGGCGGGAGCCCCATTTTCTATGCTGCCCTCAATAACTATTTTATTGTCGCCGCCTACCACACTAAGGTTAATATCCTCCGTACAACTATCCAGCAAAAAGAGGCTAATTATAACACTTATGATTAAGCTATAGGAACTTAATAGCTTTTTAGTTTTTAAAGGAAAATTTTTAATCGCAATTACTCTAAGCTGATTTACAGAAAACAGGATATTAGCTCGTCTAAGTATATCAATAATTTTTTTCATTGTTTTATTTTTCAAAACGCTTCACACTTTCTTCATCAAAAGACAAAGGGTTTTACTCCTTTTTTTATTATGCTATTTACAATAAAGAAATTATTGAATAACTACTTTTTCTATGTGTTTATTATTGTCTGACTCAAATTCCAAAAAGTAAATTCCTTTTTTAAGATTTGGAATACTCATGTCCATTTGATTGGTTCCTTTTGTTAAGTTTATTTCATTCGCCAATAAAATTTGCCCCAGTATGTCTACTATTTTAAATTTTACTTTTTTATTTGTTACCGAAAAGTAATTTATTGCAAAATTCCCGTTGTTTGGGTTCGGACTAAGTGAAATCAAATCATTTATTTTTTCATTGTCTCTAATTCCAAGCACTTCAGCATTGCAAGGCACATTAGGTCCTGCAATTTTTGTCATTGTCGTAAAATCAATGTAGCAGGCATATTGCAGGCTATCCACAAATGGGTTGCGGTTTCCTTGAATCGATTCAATAAAATCGTTACGAGCAATTTCCCAAGCATCAGGAGGATCTTGATAGTTCCATTTTTTTAAAATATTTTGGTCTTGCCCATACTGTATGGTAGAACTTATAGGGTTGCGCAAAGCCCAGCTATTGCCGCCAACAGTGGTATAACAAGTGGCAACATACATAATTGCACGTGCAGCATCTCCTTTGTGTGATTCGCGGGGTTCATAAACGGTTTGTCCTTGTGCATTTAATCCCAATTTCCCTTCCAAGTAGGTAGTTGAAGCAGTTATTACTTCACCTAATGGATAGTTGCTGCGTGTGGCATTTGCACTGTTTTGGTTGGTCGGATATAAATGATGGTAATCCTCATATTCTGGCAATAGCTGAGCAGGGTTTGTGGGCATCCAGTTATGACTGTATGTATGTTCACGGCTAAATCCGTTTGTTGTCCAATCAAAGGGTTCGGTATAAACCTTGTTTTGACCACTGTAAACACAAGTAACAACTCGTTCATTGTTTGCAGTATCTCGCGAAGCAAAAACATTTATAACGGCTGGGCCATAATTACTGTAATATAGCTGCGTGTGTGGGTTTATTTTGGTGTGTAAGTCGGCAAGAAATGTAGTGCTTGCAGTTGAAATTCCGTTATAATAACCGACAGGCTGCATGGAGCCTAAGCTTGTAACATTTGCCATAAGCGGACTTGGTGTTAAATAGTTGCGGTAAACACCAGGCCCGTTATACGTAAATACAGCAAAATAATAACCTGTGCTTGCTACAATATTGTTTGGAGTGAATGATATAGCCGTTCCGCTATAAACAACTTTTGCGCTGCCAATCATATCACCACGTTTATATACACTTCCATCGGCAGGAATGTCGGTAATTGCTGAACCTTTTTTCCGAAGTATTATATAACCTTCCGGTGCCGGTGATGCTGCAGAAAATGAAGCACTAAGCGTATATGATTTTACGTTAGAAAATGTAAGATTAGTTGCCTGTGCGGTAGGTTCTGTTGCATAGCTACCACCAATTCCATACAAATTAATAATATATGGATTCGCATTTACATCATCATTTGCAATAGTTAAAACCGCATTGCGTGTACCTGCAGCTGCTGGTGTAAAATCAACCACTAAATTCCCTGAACTTAGAGCTGCAACTGTTGATGGGGAAGATGAAACATTAAAATCAGAAGCATTTGTGCCGCTGATAGTTGCTGATGTGATATTCAGTGTGTTTACAGTTCCTAAATTTTGAACTGTGAAAGTGGTTGGAGTTATAGTGCTTACAGCTGAACTTAATATATATATTCCACCGTTAAGGACAGCTGTAGTTCCTTGTTTTATATTTATTTGTTGAGCAGGGCCAGCAGCAGCAGCGGCAATTGTAACATTATCTAAAGCAATATTTCCACTGGCTTTAACCAATAAGTTAAAACGGATGTAACGGCTGTTATTTAAAGGGGTATCTGTGAAGGATGTGAAAGCAGTAATAGATAGATTTGCATGAGAATGCAGAATTGTCCACGTAGTACCATTTGCAGACTCCTCAACTAAAAATGTACTGGTATAGGCTGCTGAATTAGCTGTATTTGCTTTTAAATCGTAAGTTATATTTCCAGGAGTGGTTGTGAAATTTATTATCAACGTATTACCTGTAAGTAAAAATTTACAAGCTATACCAGGGTTGCCTGATGTAGTATAAAAGTCTGTACCTGAAGGCGTCCAACCTGTTGGGTAGGGGCCTGGTGTTTGAGCCGTTGAAAAATCCCACGAGGTAGGCAATAAAGCCTGAGCAAATGCCGATAAATTTAATGCTAAAATAAGCAAAAAGAAACAAATAATTTTTTTCATTTTTTTATTGTTTTTATAAGAATTACAAAGTTAGGGATATTACTCCAACAACAATTGAAATATATTGAATATTAAATTTTGTAAGCTTTTTCTTTAATTTGATTTGACTAGCCTACTGACATTATTCTTTAGCTTATTAATAGATTAAGTGATGAGATTAATTATTTTTTTGTAAAAAAACAGATTACAAGCTTAAAATAAATTAATCTTGAATAGACAATATAAGCTTGCGCAAAAAAATAAATGCTGGGTTTTAGTCTTTTTTAGGTTCCTTGTATACAACTTTTTTAACCCAGGATTTGCCCCATTCATTTAATTCGTCGGTGCTCCATAATTCGGGATAAAAAATTCGTTTTTGAAAACGGGGAGGCAAATATTTTTGCCAATTGGTTCCTCCTGTAGCGGCAATGTCCACGGGGTCTGCTTGCAAATATTTAACAGCCGATTTAAAATGTGATAATGGCCAGTTAACGTTTATATTTACATCCAATTGGCGAAGCGCCAGTATGAGTTGTTCCTTTTGCTGCTCTTCAATAGTTAAAGATTTATACAAAGCGAATAAGTTTTTGTTTTTAAATTTTTTTGCAAGGGCGATAAATTCTTGTGAATACTTTTCTTCAAACTGAACAAGTGTCAACGTTTTTTTTCCTGAGGCAAGCTCTGTAGCTCCCATTTTCCAATACAGGTGGTTGTACATATTGTTAATCTGTTCATCTGTAATATCGTCAGAAAAACTTTCACGAACATCTTTAGCTACAAGGTTTTTAAAGCTGGTGGAGCAGATTTCTATTTTTCGATATTGACCAGATTGAAAACCACTTGCGGGCAATAAACTCATTCTAAATTTCAAAAACTGTTTTGGATCCATCCCATCCACCATGATATCAAATGAAGTGATAAGGGCTTCGAAGTATCTGTTGATGCGGTTAATTCGCTCCGTTAAAAAAATGGCATCCAACATTTCCTTTTCTAATAATTGATTGTATTCATGCAAGCAAAGTTTAAAATACAACTCTGTAATTTGGTGGTACATGATAAAAATATGTTCATCGGGGATATTGGTTTTTGGAGTTTGCAGACTAAGTAAGGTGTCTAAATGGATATAATCCCAGTATGTTAAATAATCGGCATATAACAATCCGTCCAAATAGGAAGAAAGGCTTTGGCCCATCGCCTGGTATTTTTCATCTAACAAGTTTATTCTCTCGATTATTTCAGGCTTAAGATCCATAAAAAGATAATTAAAATTTGTTGCGAAGTTATCATAAAAAAAGAAATTGACAAGGATGAATTTAGAAAGTGATTTATAGCTTAACTTTAATACCAATTTTGAAAAAAAAATCCTATTAAATATTTTTCAAACAAGTATCTAAATAAATTAATAAAACAGGGTCCTGTCTTGTTAAATTGGGAACTAAAATCAAACTCTAATAAAAATTTCTTAATATTGAATAAAATTTAACAGATTGGAAGAGCTAGAAGACAAAAAGAGTTTAAAAAAAACACTAACACCTATCATGTTGTGGGGTTTAGGAGTTGGGTACGTAATTTCTGGAATGTATTTTGGCTGGAACCTAGGTCTTGAAAAAGGGGGAACGATAGGTCTTGCGATAGCCACTTTTTTTATTATTATCCTTTATGTCACCTTTACATTTTCATATTCTGAACTAGCTTGCTCCATCCCTAAAGCGGGAGGGGTTTTTGATTATGCAAGAAAAGCCATAGGCAAAGATTTTGGTTTTATTGCCGGTATGGCGCAGAACATTGAATTTATATTTGCCCCTCCGGCCATTGCGTTTGCAATAGGGGCTTATTTTAACCTGCTTTTTCCGCAAATGCAAATTCTTTGGATTGCTATCGCTATCTATATAATTTTTACCTTATTGAACATTTATGGCGTAAAAGCAGCCGCAACCTTCGAGCTTGTTATTACCATTTTGGCTGTAATTGAGCTCTTTATTTTTGCAGGTGTTACCTTGCCTCATTTTGAAGCAAAAAATCTTTTAATAAACCCACTACCAAATGGTTATACAGGAGCTTTTGCAGCATTACCGTTTGCCATTTGGTTTTTTTTAGGCATCGAAGGGATAGCAAACGTAGCAGAAGAAACTATCAATCCCCAAAAAGATATTTTAAAAGGATTTGGCTCTGCAATTATTACCTTGGTATTATTATGTATTTTAACTTTTGTTGCTGCTGTGGGTGTTGGTGGCTGGGAGGCTATTGTATTTAAGGCCGATGGCACAAGCTCCGACTCCCCATTACCAATGGCGATGGCATTAATTGTAGGGGACAAAAGTTTGCTTTTTCACATGTTACTTACAATAGGGCTTTTTGGTTTGGTAGCCTCTTTTCATGGGCTAATGTTAGCCGGCGGGCGATCAACTCTTGAGTTTGGAAAGGCCGGTTATGCTCCAAATTTTACCGGGAAAGTTAATGCCAGGTTTCAAACTCCTGCCAATGCTTTGTTGCTAAATACATTAATAGGCATTATTATTTTATTGACAGGAAAAACTACGGAGATTATTACCATTGCAGTATTTGGCGCCTTAACACTTTATATTATTGCGATGGTTTCATTAATAGCACTTCGCAAAAAAAATCCTGAGATGCCGCGGCCCTTTAAAGTGCCTCTCTATCCGCTTTCGCCAATACTTGCGCTAGTTATAGCGATTGTTTCATTGCTTTCTATGACATATTATAATTTTTATTTGTCTTTTTTTTATTTTGGCCTATTATTTATTTCATACATTGCATTTAAAATATTTTATAATACTGCTTTGGTAAATCAAAATAACTAATCCCGAAGGGATGGAATTATTATAGAAATGGTAATGGCAAAATACAAAACCCCGAAGGGGTGAAATAAAATAAACAACAATGCCGGGAACATTTTCACAAATTTATATTCAAGTGGTGTTTGCTGTAAAAGGCAGGGGGAATCTTATTCAAAAAAAATGGAAAGATGAATTGCAAAAGTATATAGCCGGGATTATCAAAAACAAAGAGCAAAAAACTATCATTATAAATGATATGCCTGACCATATACACGCTTTTATTGGTTTGCGCCCTTCAATGCCTATATCCGACTTGGTGAGAGACATCAAAAACAATTCATCCAATTTTATCAACGAAAGAAAATTAGTAAAAGGGAAATTTTCATGGCAGGAAGGGTACGGAGCATTTTCATATTCTCATTCGCACATTGAAAATGTCTACAATTACATATTAAATAAAGAGAAACATCATCACAAAACAACATTCAGAGAAGCGTACATCGATTTTTTGAAAAAATTCCAGGTGGACTACAACGAAAAATATTTATTTGATTGGATTGAATAATATAGAGATTCCAACAATATCACCCCTTCGGGGTTGTTGGTTCGTTGGATGGTAATTTTGTTATAATAATTACATCCCTTCGGGATTCTAACGGCAAATAGGAAGATTGTATATTTTGATTTTCCAAAGTAGAAATAAGAATTAATTATTTTTTAATTGCCTTTTATAAAAAATTTGTCAAGCATATTGTATTTGGTTGTGATGAAAAAGCTGTTTTAAAAAACTTAAAGGCCATATTGGCAAAACAAAACTGGAGGATTGAAAAATTAAAACAAAACCAATTCATAATACAACGGGGGCTTTTGAAAACAAAGTAAATTGGAAATTGTATTTTCTTATTTATGGAATAATAACCATTGTTTCTTTTTGTCTTTATTATCATTCCCTTAATTACGGCTATTCTAATAATGATGATGACATTATTATAAAGAACAACATTGCTTTTTTGAAGGATGCGTCAAATCTTCCAAAAGTGCTTTTTTTAGATGCCTGGTTTGGACTTAAGGAAATTCAACTATACAGGCCGCTGCAAGGTATTTCATTTATATTAGATGCGCAATGGGGAAACAACATTCTTTATCAAATTCACCTAACGAGCCTTTTCCTCCATATTTTATGCTGCATTTGCGTCTTTCATCTTTTATTATTACTGCACTTCCGAATTAAAATTGCAACACTTGGAGCATTTGTTTATGCGGTGCATTATTTATTTCTGCATACCGTAATATGGGTTCCCGCAAGAGGTGACCTTTTGCTTGCCATTTTTTCTTTCCTTTCCTTTATCACCTTCATTAAACTTTCAGAAACAGGGGAGAAAAAATATTTTATTCATATTGTTTTCTTTGGTTTAGCATTATTATCAAAGGAGACGGCAGTTTTATTGCCTATAATTTTTGTAGCATATTTGTATCTTTTTACTCCAAAAAAAATTTTCACAGCTACAAATTCCCTGCTATTTATTTGTTATGTAATTATTTATTTAATTTTTTCATCCCTGCGCCGTTTATCTACGCTGGAAGAGGCTAATGCACTGGGTTTGGAAAGCTTTATAAAAAATCTTCCAACTCTCCCCGAAACAATAGCAAAAATATTTATACCAATAAATTTTTCGACAATGCCCTCGTTTCATTTTTCAGCAACCCTTGCAGGAATATTAATAATTATTGGGGGCGGAATATTTTTTATGTTTAAAAAGAACCTCTTTGATAAAATGGCTGTCTTTTCATTGTTTTGGTTTCTTATATTAATTCTACCGGGAATGGCTTACCGCTCCGGGTTTTCGTTTTACACTTACGAATATTTGGATCACCGCTGCTATATATTTTGTTTTGGAATACTTCTATTACTTTTAAATATTATCGGAATATATAATTTCGACAAAAACAAATACTATTGGTTTGTTATGGTTCCAATACTTTTATATCTGGCTGTTGCAAAT
Organism: Chitinophaga pinensis; assembly: GCA_945865315.1. Taxonomy (GTDB): domain Bacteria; phylum Bacteroidota; class Bacteroidia; order 2-12-FULL-35-15; family 2-12-FULL-35-15; genus 2-12-FULL-35-15. Next base: position 24,134 of record CAMBDK010000030.1, read on the forward strand.
TTATATTTTAGCAGAAGTTACGAAAATGCTTTTACTTATTCAAGCCAAGCTATAAAATCTAACCCCAATTCGGCATTGGCATACTTTATTAATGCAAATGAAATTTATACCAATGGGGATACCACGGGTTCTATTTATAAATTTTCAAAAGCCTTAGAAATAAACCCCAAATATTATGAAGCGCGCTATAATAGAGCCTATATTTATTCCAATCAGAAGAAATACACTGCTTCACTCGACGATTTAAATATTCTTTTAGCGGCCAACCCTAATTATGAATTTGGCCAAGGGTATTCGTTAAGGGGCGTTGTAAAAGCTAAAATGAATGATATTTATGGCGCCTGCGCCGATTTTGAACTGGCGTTAAAGCTTAATCCTACAAACCAAACAATGAAAAAAAACCTTGAAAGCTGTTCAGCAAATAGAACTATACAAGGGAGCGGGGGCAATGAGAACTCGAAAGCAAAAGAATATAATAACTCGGGGGTAGCTGCTGCAAAAAATGGAATGTTTAGTGAAGCAATAAAATATTTTAATAAGGCTTTGGAAGAAAACCCCCAATATTATGATGCAATAAGTAATTTAGGAACTTGTAAACATGCGCTTAAAGATATAGAGGGCGCCTGCAGTGATTGGAGAAAAGCCGCTGAATATGGCGACCCCTATGCAATTCAAATGCTGAGCAAATATTGTAAATAAAAATTTTACGGCTTGGCGTAGTTGGCTATTAAGAAGATCTGAACTTTTTAGCAAGCTGAATAATCAGCGCAACAATTTGCTATTAATCAACAGCACTAAGTTTAACCATATTTGACTTGCCCTTTTCGCTTAAAGGGACACTTGCAATATTTAAAACTAAATCGTTTATTTTAACGAATCCTGTTTTTTTCAGAATAAACTTAATGTCTGCGATAGTATGGTCGGTGCTTATATTTTTATCGTAATAAAACCCTTGAACACCCCAAACTAAACTTAAAATAGTAAGAATATGGTAGTTATCGGTAAATACAAAAATATTTGCTTTGGGTCTGTGGCTGGACAATTTAAAGGCTGTATATCCCGAGTGGGACATGGTAATTATTGCCGAAGCCTTTGTGCTTTGAGCCATTTTTGCCGCTGAATAACAAATGGAGTCGGAAATATAACGCTCCGCATTGAAATTAATTTCGGGTGCGGCGTTATCGCGATTATAAATAAGACTTTGTTTTTCTACGTGTTCAATTATTTTTGTCATCGCTTCCACCACTTTTGCCGGATGGTTTCCTACTGAAGTTTCGGCGCTTAGCATAACAGCGTCTGCTCCATCCATCACACTATTTGCAACATCATTTACCTCGGCACGGGAAGGGCTGATATTTGTAATCATACTTTCCATCATTTGTGTGGCAATAATTACAGGCTTTGATGCTTCCAGGCATTTACGAACAAGCATTTTTTGAATAACGGGAACTTCCTGCATTGGAACCTCTACACCTAAATCCCCTCGGGCTACCATGATTGCGTCTGTTTCTTTAATTATGCTATCAATATCTAAAATAGCTTCCGGCTTTTCAATTTTGGCAACCACCTTTGTAACTACCTTGTGGTCAAAGCGTTTAATGATATGTTTGAGCTCTATAATATCTTCTGCGGAACGCACAAATGAAAGACCTACCCAGTCCACCTTATTTGTTAAAGCAAAGTCTAAATCTTTTAAATCTTTTTCGGTCAAACAGGGCAAGGAAATTTTTGTATTTGGCAGGTTTACGCCTTTTTTTGAAGATAGCACTCCGCCATGGCTTATTAATGCTCTCACCTCATCTTTGCCGTTGGTTTCTATAACAGTAAGCAATAGCTTTCCATCATCTATCAAAATGCTCTCTCCCGCCTTTACATCTTTTGGAAATTGTGGATAGGTAATATAAATACACGCTGCAGTTCCAATACATTCCTTGGTTGTAATTTTTATTTCATTGCCGGCAACCAAATCTATTCCATTGTTTTCAACCACGCCAATGCGCAATTTAGGACCTTGCAAATCGGCCAATATAGCTGCGTGTGTTCCTAGTTTTATGTTTGCCTCCCGTATATTTTTAATTTGATCTAAAACATTTTCGTATGAACCATGCGAAAAATTTATACGACATACGTTTGCTCCCGCTTTTATCATTTCTTCAATAACCTCTGCCGATGATGAAGCCGGGCCAAGCGTTACTACAATTTTTGTTCTTTTCATTTGTATTATATTTTATTAAGAAATTTGAAGAAACTTCGCCGTAATTTAATTTTTAATATTTTATGTACCAAAAAAAAACCAACTATTTATAAAACACCTAAACTTAAATAAAAAAAGCCTATAATCCAAATAATTCTGTGTTTTTTAGATTTCCCTTGTTTATTAATTGGTAATAAAAAACACATTAAAAATTGTTATGTCAGAGGCTGTTTTTGCTAACAATATAAATTTATGTCTTTCAAAAGATTAAATTTTTTTTAGATTTAAGCGCCATAATATCAATAGGGATTGCCGCAAGCACTAAATTTATTTTTTTTATTTTATCAACGATTGTTTTTATATCCCTTTTTTTTACTTCCCCTTTTATTAAAAGGAAATAATTTATTTGTTTCATTTCAGGAATTAAAGTTCCATTGGTATTTGATTCTGAAAAACTTTCACTCTTAGAAAATAGATTGTTGGCATTTGAGTTAACTACTTTTTTTTCACTGAAATTTGAAATCACATGAAACTCCAAAAAATCTTCTTCGTTTTTAAAACTAAATATTGAAAAGAAAACATCTGTTTTATTTTTAAATTTAATTTCGAGCGACTCGTTTATCGTTAAATCAATACCAAGGGCATTGTTAAGAGCCCAGGATATTCGATAATCTTTTTCGTGTGAAGAAATCCCCACCAAAACAAAGTTATAATCAAATTCTATTTTAAGTGTATGTTTTCCCAATTTGGATGCATTAAAACAATTGTAATATTATTATGTTATCAGGTATTTTTAATTACCCGCAAAAGATGTAGCTGCTTTTGCTAACCTATTAATAACCTCTTTTTTTCCAATCAATTCAACCATTTCGAATAATACGGGGCCGCCGCCAATGCCACTTAAACAAACCCTAAATAGCTGCATTACTTCTCCAGCAGCAATGTTTTGAGATGCGCAGGCAGCTTTAAATGCTGCTTCTGCTTCTGCTGCTGTAAAATCATTTATATCTTCGAAAAGTATTATTACAGCATTAATAAAATTTGCTGAAGCGCTATTCCATCGTTTTTTAATAACCTCCTTATCATAGCTTGTTGGCGCTATAAAAAAATAATGTCCTGTATTCCAAAAATCATCAATAAAATGTGACTTCTCTTTAACTAAATTGCACACCCCAATAATAAAATCAGTTGAAAAATTTTGTATGTCGAGGTTTGCAATAGCAAGTTTTTCATTAAGAATAGGGCTAAACAATTCCGCGAGCTCCTTGTTAGGCTTTTTTCTTAAATACTGTTGATTAAACCATTTTGTTTTTTCGGGATCAAATTTCGCGCCTGACTTATGCACCCTTTCAAAGCTGAAAGCTTCAATTAATTCTTGTTGTGAAAAAATCTCCTGCGTTGTTCCTGGGTTCCAGCCTAATAACGCGAGCATATTTATAAAAGCGTCTTTAAAAAAACCGCTTTCACGATAACCTACATAGTTTTCTCCGCTAGCTGGATCGCTCCAATTTAATGGAAACATTGGAATTCCAGACTTGTCTCTTTTAGAAAGCTTTCCATTTCCATCGGTCTTTAATATTAAAGGTAAATGTGCGAGCAAAGGCATTTTATATTCGCAACCCAAATACCTATAAATTAAAATATGTGCTGGAGCCGATGGTAGCCACTCTTCACCACGCACGGCGTGTGTAATTTCCATTTCTATATCATCCACCACGTGGGCTAAATGATAGGTGGGCATGCCGTCTGACTTTACCAATACTTTATCATCTACCTGTGTTGAATTAACTACTACCCAGCCCCTTATAATATCATGAAATCTAATTTCTTCGTTTCTTGGGACCTTTAATCGAATTACATAAGGGCATCCACTGTCCATTAGTTTTTTTACTTCATCCTCCGACAAAGCTATTGAATTACGCATATTTTGACGCGTTACAGAATTATATTGAGGTGCCGCAACCTTTGCTAACTCTAATCGCTTGCGCATCGCATCCAACTCCTCCGGAGTATCAAAAGCATAATAAGCGTGGCCGGTAGAAATAAGCTGATCGGCATATTTTTTATAAATGCCCATATTTTTTCTTTCGCTTTGACGGTATGGTGCATGTGGTCCATCGCCAAATCCAACGCCCTCGTTAGGTTCGATACCGCACCATTTTAGCGACTCTATGATATACTCTTCCGCCCCCTTTACAAAGCGCGTTTGATCCGTATCTTCAATTCGTAATATAAAATCACCATTATACTTTTTAGCAAACAAATAACTAAATAACGCGGTGCGCACCCCTCCCATGTGTAAACCACCTGTGGGGCTTGGTGCAAATCTTAATCTAACTCTTTTGTTTTCCATATAACTTTTTTTTGTTGGGGCAAAGGTAATTTAATTAATCTATGAATTAATATCTTAAAGAAGGCTTTCGTAGGAGAGGAAATTAAGAGGTGGGGCGGAAATTAAAATTTATAGGCCTTATTTATTACATTTATTATAAAAACAATAAAGTCGTTTTTTATCGAAGGAAAAAGGTGGGGAAACATATTTATTTTGGGGAGTATAAAAAATATTAAGGACTTTAATAATTAAACTTTTTGTTCTCCTTCATTTTCTATTGTTTTTAACACATCGTTCACTTGCCCCCTGCCTATTGTCTTTGCTGTATCTATTTCATTTTGCATTTCCTGACTGTGTTTCTTTATTTCTTCGGCAATATCACTTGTGCTATTTTGAATTTCGTTTTGAATTTGATTTTTAGCATCATTAATTTCCCTTAAGCCCCTTCCTATCCCTTTGGCTAATCCAGGAAGTTTGTCGGAGCCAAACAGCATTATTATAACAATAACAATGATAAGGACTTCGCCCCCTCCGAGATTTAAAAACAAAAAAACTGAGTTATACATGGTATGTTATTAACAATTGTACAAATTTAAAAAAACTCTTGTTATAAATAAAAAATAAACTGCTAATTGGAATTATAATCCTGTTTTAAGTTTTTGTTTTTAAAAAAAATATTAAAAAAATACGATTTTAATGTAAGATACATTTTTTTGTTGTTTTTATATTTTTTTTACATTTTCACTCTGTACACCTTATATACAAAAGAAATTTGCTGTTTTCTATTGGCTTTATTAGCCGGTAACAAGCGCTTATAAGCGGATATATTCGCATACAATTGTTTATGAAGCGAATCTAAAAAAAAGATAGCCACACCTTTGCATCGTCAAACAAACAACAAACCGTTTAGCTGGCTTAATTTAAAAACAATAATATAAACAATTAAAAAACAAAAAAATCATGAACGCATTAAAAAACAAAGTACAGTTAATTGGAAACCTAGGAATGGACCCAGAAATTAAAATTTTAGACGGAGAAAAAAAACTTGCTAAAATGAGCATTGCCACCAACAATTCCTACAAAAACGCACAAGGAGAG
>CAMBDK010000031.1 GCA_945865315.1 Chitinophaga pinensis
TGCAGTATTTGCAGGAGTAACCGTAATCGTACCTGTTGCGTTCACTGAACCACAACCACCTGTTAAAGGTATCGTATAATTAAATGTTCCCGAAGCCGCAGGCGTGCCACTAATAGTGATAATATTAGATACCCAAGCAGCAGTAACACCAGCAGGTAAACCTGTTGCTGCTCCAATTCCTGTTGCTCCGGTTGTAGCGTGAGTTATATTTGTTAAAACAGTACTTATACAAAGCGTAGGTGTCGTTGATCAGTAATAATTACATCATCGGTGGATGCTAAACAAGTACCATTGGAAATGGTCCATCTAAAAATATTTGACCCAATACCTAAACCTGTTAAACCTGAAGTGGGGGAAGTAGGCGAAGTAATGGTGCCTTGCCCCGATATCATTGTCCATAAACCAGAACCTACATTTGGGTTATTACCCGAAAACGTAGCACTATTTACACCACAAGCATTAACAATATCAGTACCCGCATTAGAAACAGTGGTATTAGCGGGTGCAACATTAAGAGCAAGCGTTCGAGGAGGGCCATTACCGCAAACATTGCAAGGGACAACAGAGAGATTGCCAGAAGTAGCAATATCGGAAAAACGAACAGTAATGGAATTGCTAATATCCCCAGCAGTTTTAATAAAACCATTACCTGAGTAGGTCCACAAATAAGTTGTTCCGGTTTCATTTGTAACTGAATACGTAACGCCCGTATTGCCTTGGCATATTGTACTTAAACCAGAAATAACACTAGACTGAGGTGGAGCTTGGGCGCTAATAGAACTTGGCAACAGCAGAGCCGCTATCGTCAAAAATATCGAAAAAAGAAAAATGCATGAAGATTTCATATTTTTCTTTGTGATTAATGAATTAAATTAAGAAGGATACTAAAAGTGAATTTTTAGAGATTGGATAAAAATAGCAGCGCCCCTTAAACAATTTATTCCAATTTGCTTTACAATAATACGAAATTTTTCGCTTTGTCGCAAAAATATTTAATTTTATCGAGACAATTTATTAATTAGTCGAAACGCTATGATTTAATACCTGAAACCCCTATTTCGATTAATAATAAGGCTGAAACATGCTATTATTTGTAGTAAAAAAACTTAAACACCAATTATATTTTAAAAATAGTCCAATCGAACACCCTCGGTAATTTCTCAACTTCGCTTCAAATGACCATGCAGGAAGTCATTTTGAGAGAAGTCGAAAAAGAGATCGGCTTAATAAAAATGGATTAATATATATTTATAAATATTATTACAGGTGATTGAGGATGTTTTTAGCATAGCACTCAGGTTGAAAAAATATTTGCCTCTAAGTTTCAAAAAAAGATAAAAAGGGGGCTGGTTTAAAAGGTCCTAAAATAAAAGAGAAAAGATTAGGGGGCGGGGGTTATTATCAGGATTTATTAAGGCCCGCTTTATAAAGAGGTACACTGGAGCAAGCTTCACCATACATGATACTCTTGGCTACCGGCCTAAGAAGTCGTGTTATTTCAACAAATGCAGCTGTAGGTACAGGCAGGGCTCCACAACCTTTAATAACAACTCTGGCATCTTTAAAATCATTTATGTTTAAGGAGTTTAGTATTTCATTAAATAATACAGTTTCAAGAATTTCAAAATTGCCAAACACTACCTTTTTTGCAAAAGGCTCTAAATTTGAGGCTAGCAGCATGTATGCCCAGGTAGGAACTATAGCATCGGCAGAGCAAACCAATGAAACATATTTATCTTTGTAAGAGCTCCAATCTTCATTCTTAACATATTCTCGAAAGTCTTTTTCACGTAAAACAAGCCCTTGAAATAACAATTCTTTTAAATCAATAAGCTTACGTTCCCCTTCAGGATAGTACTCTTCAAGGTTAATGGTAATAATACCACTTTGTGCAACTTTATTTAATATCATACTAAATTTTTACCCTATTTACATAAACCCTAATTCAAGCTGGGCCACCTCACTCATCATGTCTTTTTCCCATGGTGGCTCAAATGTTATTTCAATTTTTGCTGAACGAACCCCCTTTACATCACGCAGCTTGTCTTCTACCTCAGGAGGCAAGGTTTCGGCAACAGGACAAGAGGGGGAGGTTAATGTCATCTTTACATTCAAATTGTTTTCATTATCAATATTAATTTCATAAATCAAGCCCAACTCCCATATATCTATTGGGATTTCCGGGTCGTAACATGTTTTTATAATATCAATAACACTTTGTGCAAGTTCGGCGTTATCTGTATTTATTATTGCTGGCATTTTTCTGTTAATTAGTCCCCGTTATTACTTATTTACAATAAAACTTAGCTGGGGCAGTATAAATATTTTATTATTATTTACGTTATTAAATTATAAAAAACCTACATAGCGGGATTTTTAGTTTTGAAAACATGCGCATCCATTTTCATTTGCCTTATCATGCTTAATAAGCCATTGCTGCGGGTAGGCGATAAATGTTGCGTTAGCCCCACTTTATTTACAAAATTTAATTTCGCATTTATAATTTCGTCCGGAGTGTGGTTTGATAAAACACGAATCATCAAGGCAACCATTCCTTTTGTAATAATGGCATCGCTATCAGCAGTAAAAACAATATGCTTATCAATTAATTCGGAGTGCATCCAAACCTGGCTCTGGCAACCTGTAATGATATTAGCTTGGGTTTTGTATTTTTGATTGATTAAAGGCAATGATTTACCTAGCTCAATAAGATATTCATACTTCTGCATCCAGTCATCAAAAACTTCAAACTCTTCAACAATTTCGTTTTCTATATCCTCTATCATCATGGGCAAAGGGGAGGCCATCGTTATTTTTACCAAGGGCCAATCTATTTATAATGTTAAGCTAACCTAATTAATTATACAACAGTTTAAAAACGTATTAAAATTGTTTTTTTAAAAGTTAAGTTCCTTTTAAATTTACATTAGAAAAAGTTGTTATTTCAACATTTGAATTGCTTTTATTAATCCTTTTATAAAAAAATCAATTTCCTCTTTGGTATTATAAAAGGCAAAGGAAACCCTAACGGTACCATCAATTGCAAAACGAGCCATCAAGGGCTGTGTGCAATGGTGTCCTGTTCTAACAGCAATACCTTGTTGGTCTAGAATTATTCCGATATCAAGTGTGTGCAGGCCTTCCACAATAAAAGAAATAACACTTGCTTTGTGTTTTGCTTTCCCAATAATTTTTACTCCCTCAATTTTTTCTAATTCAAAGCTTGCATGTGCTAAAAGCCCCTCCTCATAATTTGTAATATTGTTTAATCCAACAGCGTTTACATAATCAATTGCTGCCGCTAGGCCTATAGCCCCTTCAATATGAGGGGTGCCTGCTTCAAATTTAAAAGGCAAGTCGGCGAATACTGTTTTTTCAAATGTAACAGTCTTAATTGTTCCTCCACCCACTTGATAGGGGGGCAAGCTATTTAACAGCGCTTCTTTGGCATAGAGCACGCCTATTCCTGTGGGGCCAAACAGTTTATGTCCGCTAAAACAATAAAAATCGCAATCCATTAAAGTAACATCTACCGATTTATGAGCAATGGCCTGAGCACCGTCTATTAGTACAGGAATATTTTTTTCATGTGCCAATTTAATAATTTCTTCAACAGGATTAATCGTTCCTAAGGTATTTGAAACATGGGAAACGGAAACAATTTTTGTTTTTTCTGTCAACAGTTTTTTATATTCCGACATTATTAATTCTCCATCGTCATTAATTGGAATAACTTTCAAAACAGCTCCTTTTTCAAGGCAGATTTGCTGCCAGGGTAAAATATTTGAATGGTGCTCCATTGCAGAAATCAACACCTCATCCCCTCTCGAAATTCGATTTTTACCAAATATGCTTGCTACTAAATTTATTGCATCGGTAGTCCCTTTAGTGAAAATTATTTCGTGTGCATGTTTTGCATTCAAATGCTTTTGAACATTAATGCGAGCGTTTTCATAAGCAACAGTAATTTCTTGACTCAAAGAATGAACCCCTCGATGAATATTGGAATTTTGATTTTCGTAATATTCGGCAATTGCCTTGATTACCCGCTTTGGTTTTTGGGCAGTGGAGCCATTATCAAAATAAATCAACTGCTTTCCATTTATTTTTTTTGAAAGTATGGGAAAGTCTAATCGAATATTATTAATATCAAGCTCTATTTTATTTATGGTTTTGGATGCTATCATAATTGAAGCCACAAAGTTAAGATTAATTCTAAATAAGCAAATAATAATTAATTATTAAAGGGCTAAGTGCATTTTTCGAAATAAATCCGCAAATTAAATGGTTCAAAAGCTCTGTGTTTTTATTTTGTCTTGATACCCACCCTTTGGTGGTGAAACAAACGCTCACCAAAGGCTCGCTCAGGAAAGGTTACAGAAACAAAAAATTAAGAACAAACGATTATTCCCCACCAGCAACCCTGCATCGCGCTTGTTCACTACTCGCACGCGTTTTTATAAGCATATTTACTGCAAAAAAAGAAAATCATCCTTTTTTATTAATATATCTGTTTTGTCGAAATTATTTTGAAAGCTTTACTTAGTTTGATTTTAATCTTATAATATTCCTTTTGGATGGCTTTTTTCTTTCGTCCAAAACTGTATATTTGCAACATAAAATAAATTAAAACAAAAAAACATGAGTAAAATTAAAGTTGCTAACCCTGTAGTTGAATTAGATGGTGATGAAATGACACGTATCATATGGAAATTCATTAAAGATAAATTAGTTCTCCCTTACCTTGATTTGAATATAAAATATTATGATCTTGGGTTAGAAAATCGCGATGCTACAAATGATCAGGTAACCATTGATGCTGCTGAAGCAATAAAAAAATATAATGTAGGTATAAAATGTGCTACAATAACACCTGACGAAGAACGCGTTAAGGAATTTAATTTAAAGCAAATGTGGAAATCCCCAAATGGAACAATACGTAACATTTTAGATGGAACAGTTTTTCGCGAACCAATTGTTTGTAATAATGTACCACGCCTGGTTCCTAACTGGACAGCACCCATTTGTATTGGTCGCCACGCATTTGGTGATCAATACCGCGCTACCGATTTTAAAACTAAAGGGAAAGGGAAATTAACCATCAGCTTTACTCCGGAAGACGGCAGCGATGTTCAATCATTTGAAGTTTTTAATTTTAAAGGCGACGGCATTGCATTGGCAATGTACAATACCGACGAGTCTATCAAGGGCTTTGCTTATTCTTGTTTTAACACTGCCCTACAAAAAAAGTGGCCATTGTATCTCTCCACCAAAAACACTATTCTAAAAAAATACGACGGTCGTTTTAAAGATATTTTTGAAGAAATTTATCAACGAGATTTTAAATTAAAATATGAAGAAGCTGGCATAACCTACGAGCACCGTTTAATTGACGACATGGTTGCTTCGGCATTAAAATGGAATGGTAATTTTGTTTGGGCCTGTAAAAATTATGATGGAGATGTTCAGTCGGACACTGTTGCGCAAGGCTTTGGTTCATTAGGATTAATGACTTCGGTGCTTGTTACCCCCGATGGAAAAACGATGGAAGCCGAAGCGGCACATGGCACAGTAACCCGCCACTTTCGCGATCACCAGCAGGGAAAACCCACTTCAACAAATCCCATTGCCTCTATTTTTGCTTGGACAAGAGGCTTGGAATTTCGAGGTAAATTAGATAATAATCAGGAGTTAATTAGTTTTTGCAAGGCTTTAGAAAAAGTATGTGTAGAAACTGTTGAATCGGGAAAGATGACAAAAGATTTAGCGGTTTGTATATTTGGCAACAAAGTTAATTTAGGTGAGCACTATTTAAATACGGAAGATTTTTTATCTGCTATAGATCTAAACCTAAAAACAAAACTTGCAAAAAAATTATAGCGTAATTTATATTAAGACATTGTCAAGAAATAAATGGTAAAGAATTGGCGAAGTAATTTTGTTCTTTTTCAAGGCACGGCAGCAAGCTAGTTGCTTGGTGATAGAGATTTTATGGCAGCGGCGAAAAAACATGACAAAATGTATTAGTTGTTTTTTAACAATCCCTAAGGAAATACAACAATGAAAAAGATTGTCCTTTTAGCATATTTTTTTCTCTTCTTTTACGGCCTTCTATTTTCTCAAGAAAATAATTATGAAAACAGAGGTATTATTAAAGTGGAGAAAAGAGGAAATCTTGCAAAGATTCTTTTCGACAATGTAAATTACCGACTCGTTGGAATTGATTATTTCGGGAATGTTATTGATACCGCGGTTTTTGAATTTCAGTTGCGTGTAACAATCAATGGTATTTTTTACTCTGAAAAAAATTTAGGCTCAACCATAAGTTATAAAATGCGGCAACTTCTTGGCCGTTGCGACAGTTCAACGACAATACTTTTCGATAAAATAAAAGCGAAAGACCAAAATGGGACAGTACTAAACATGCCCCCTCTGCGAACTAATTTTGGTTATTACGAAGACAAGAGCGATTAAAAGAAATCCCTTGTTTATTTAATTTGCCCAATTATTTTATGGGGAAATACATAATACCGTTTGTAAATATATTAGTCCGTTTTTATTATGCCGCCCGCTTTCTCGACTCCGCTTGAAATAACTTCCCGCATGGTTATTTCGAGCGAAGTTGAGAAAGTGAGTTGGGTCTTGGATTGGACTATTTTAAAACTATAATTGGTATAGAAACAATAAGCTTATAAGTTTTTTTGTACTATCAACTTTTTAGAGAATTGCTGATTTTCTGTTTCCAAAATTAATTGATAAATTCCTGGAGCATAGTTTTCAAGTTGTAATTCATAATTATTATTATAAATATAATCTATAAAAACCTGTTTCCCCATTATATCAAACACCTTTATTTGCGCCTTTTCTAAATGGCCTTCAAAATAAATTGTTGTTATATTTTCTGCAGGGTTAGGGTACAATATTATTCCAAGAGGCGCCTGGCTTAACCCTTGCTTTTCATCTGGTGTTTCATCTAAAGCTTTAATATTAATAACAGCCAATTGAGCAGAGGAGGAGAATACCAACTTAATATTAGGTCGGTTATAACTTAATGTTCCTGGCGTCGTATTACAAACCCCTCCGTTTGAAACATTCGTTTTATTATAAATTGTTTGATATACAGCGGTGCCGGTGTATTTTACATTAGAATTAGAAGATGTACTAGCGTTGTTCCAGCAAATATCTATTAATAAATTTCCTGTTCCATTATAAGAAAAAGAATTTGTAAAGGTGTGTGTATTCCAGCCTGAAGTTACAACTTTACTGCCCGAATATACAGTAGTAGTTGTGCCAGTTAAAAAGCTGGCAGAAGGAAAGCTAGAAAGTGTTGTATGACCAATTTTTATTGTAAACCCGTTCATGGTCTGCGAACTTGCGGAGGAAACATTAAAAGCAATTGATTTAATGAAGTTTGTTGAAGAGGTGTATCCGGCAGCAAGCAGTTGGCTTTTTGTAATAATAAACTGCGTTCTTTCATCCATATTGCTTGTTCCATAGGGCGCAGCACCTGTAGTTCCTGTTCCTGTTCCAATAGTAACAGTAGTGTTATTAGATACAACGCCTGTTGTTGTAAAAGTAGTTGATGCAGAATAATTTGACGAGGACACCCCAGAACAAACTCTTTGTACTTGAAAATGATAGCTGGAAGAAGCTATTAAACCACTAACGGCAATAGAAGTTCCAGAGGTAGTAAGCGTTGTCCAAGTTGAAGATGTGGCAAGCTTATACTTTACATTATAGGAGTTAGCGCTTCCTGTTACTGCTGCCCAAGCTAATGTAGCACTGCTTGGGGTTAAGTTATTTGCAACCAAGCCTGTAACTACAGGGCATGTAGCCGCCACTACCAAGGGTTTTATTCCTATTATTGCCCCTACACTTGTATTAAACGAATAAGTAGAAGGACTTAAAGCCGTAAGCAAAAAATAGCCATCACTACTGCCATTCCAACCCCAATTAATATGGAAAGAATTTGTTCCTTGGTAACCATCTGCTATAAAAGCATGGCCCGCATTGGCCACAGGATCGCTTCCGCTAATTATTACAATACGATTAGCATCTAGCTCAGTACGAATAAGTGTTTCCCATTGAATATTAGAATAAGAGGACTTGTTAACATTCTGCGCTGTACTTGCATATTTAAAATTATTAACAAGAGCGGTTCTAACAGCGGTAGTATAAGCAGAGGAAGAATTAGCTGTATATGTCATATCCACAGATACTCCCGCATGGTATAGCACCTTTGCAACTTCCGGACTAGCTGATAATGGTTTATTTGGCATTGCTGCCCAGTTATAAGTAGCTGTTCCAAAGTTTGCTGAAATGTTTCCATAATTACTGTTGGAGTATGAATTTGACCCTGTCCCTTGACTTGGATGGTTATGATATTTCATAACTTGACCAAACGCGGTAGCCACACAACCTACCGGCACGCGGCCACAACGAGTTGCTCCAAGAGAATTGTCGGCAGGACAAAGGTCGTTATAAAAACAGCCTTGCGACCAGGTAGTAGTAGTAAGAGGTGCAACGCTTAACAAATTAGGGAAGGCAGAGAGGTTCGAATTACTTTTTTGTTGGTTTTCTGTTTCATATTTTTCCCAGTCCTTATTTATTTCCAAATTTTTATTGTTAACATTATCCGATACCACTTGAAAAATTTGCTCTTTATACTCCGCCAGCAGCCAATCTAAACAATCTGGTACATTTTCTAAATCAAAATCACTTTGAAATGAATAACCCAACACCGGGTAAATTCTTTCGTCGGCGGAAACAATTACAAAAGCATCCCCCGTTATATTAAAGATATAATATGCGGCAACTCCTTTATAATATATTAGTGCGTTGTTTTCTATTTCAGTAACAGTAATTGTTTTGGTGGCAGAGGGTTTTCTTTCGTTAAATAATGATACAACAACCTTTTGAGCCCTTTCCACTGAAACAAATTGAGCAAAAGAATCGGTAAAGAAAAACAAACTGTTGATAATTAATAAGGTGCTAAGTAGTGTGTGTTTTTTCATTAATAATATTATATTTAGTAGATAATTTAAATTAGAGAATATTGATTTTTATGGTGAAATTTAAAACAGCATTTTTTGTAATAAGTATGAGCCGAAAAAAAGCAAAAACAGTATTAGCAATTAGTGAATAAATAATACGCCTACAGGAATAAGATATCCTCTTGGATTATTTTTTTCTTATAAGAAAATAAGTGTTTAGAAAAATTACAAGGGGAATTGTTACTTAGGTGTAATGATAGAGTCATTTTTTTAGCGGTTTTGAAACAAATGTATTATAACATTTACTCCTTCTAGGGTGAACACTAATAATATTGAACCACAAAGTTAATGTTTTAATGTTAATAAAAAAACAAAAAATAAAATTTTATTAAAAAAAAAGCCTCTGAAGCAAATACGAGGATTAATTTGTTCGAATTAAAATCATTAAAAAATAGAATTAAATATGCCCTTACAAAATATACTTAGCCTTTCAAGTGATAGGATTTAGGGTTTGTAAACGCGCGCAACCCGGCATATGAAAGGGTAGAACCAAATCCGGAATTTTTTCTTCCACTCCATGGCAAGGCAGCGCTTACCCTATCGCAGCAATTCCAATAGCCTGTACCGGCATTAATTTGTGATAATATTTTCTCTGCCTTTTCTCTGGATGCCGAATATACTCCTGCCGTAAGCCCATATGGTGTATCTTGCATTAGCCCTAGCGCTTCTGCTTCATCTTTAACTTTCATAATGCCAATAACAGGACCGAAACTTTCCTCCATCATCACACTCATTTGATGATTAACATTAATTAAAACGGTAGGTTCAAAAAAATAGCCCTTCCCCTTAATTCGGGCGCCACCAATCAATATTTCTGCGCCTTTAGCAAGCGCGTCCGTTATTTGATTTTCAATAAAATTTAATTGCGCTTTACGCGCAAGAGGACCTATATATATGCCGGCTTCCGTGGGCATTCCTAACTTAAAACCTTTCACTTCTTTTATAAATTCACCAACAAAAGTATCATAAACCTTTTCGTGCACATAAATGCGCTCCACGGCGCAGCAGCTTTGACCATTATTATAAAATGCGCCATCCGCTGTTTCCTGAGCCACTTTTTTAATATTACTCACATCGTCGGCAATATATATAGGATCCTTTCCTCCTAATTCCAATTGACATGGAACCATTTTGTGGGCTACTTTTTCATAAATATATTTTCCTGTTTTATAAGATCCGGTAAAATAATAACCTTTAAAAGGAAGGGTTAATAAGGCTTCTCCAACATTACTTGCTCCTATAACTAATTGAAATGCTCCAGCGGGAACCCCGGCCAAATTAAGCAACCGTTCAATTTCAAGTCCTGTGAGCGTAGAGTATTCGGAAGGTTTATACATAACGGTATTGCCGGCAAGTAAAGCCGGAATAAAAACATTTACCCCCACCAAATAAGGATAATTCCATGCAGAGATATTGCAAATAACGCCAAGTGGCTCATAAACAATTTTTTCCGTCAATTGATTTTCATTAGACATAAAGTCATCTGCCAAATACTTTTCGGCATTTCCGCAAAGCCATTTAATACGGCTACTAGCGCCATTAATTTCATTTTTAGATTGCTGCAAAGGTTTCCCAACTTCCGAAGTAAGGATACTTGCTCCCAGCTCCATATTATCATTTAATAATTCGGCAAAACGTTGCAAAATAAGAATGCGATCTTTGAGTAATACCTCGTTCCATTTCACTAACCCTTCTTGAAGTATTTTAAATTTGAGCTCTATACTGCTTAAGCTGTCTTCCTTAACACTAGTAATTAGGTCTTCTGTTGCTGGATTAATTATATTCATAAATAGGTATATAAGTGTTTTTAATAATTTGCTAACAAGTTGTTTAATACAAAATTAAGAATCGGAAGAAACAATTTTTAAAAAACAGTCATTTAGTGAAGTTTTCGAAATAACTCCCACAAATTAAATGGTTCAAAAACTGTGTGTTTTTCTTTTGTCTTGATACAAAAGAAACAAAAAATCAAGAACAAACAATTCCTCCCCACCTAAAACCCTGCAGGGCGTTTGTTCATTCCTCACAGGCGTTTTCATAAGGATGTTTTTATGCAAAAAAATGAAATCATCTGTTTTTATTAATATTTCTGTTTTGTCGAAATTGTTTTGAAAGTTTTACTTATTTATTTTTTACTTGCTACCAATAAAAAATGATCTCTTATATTTTTTTCAAAAACATTGCCCTTTTCTTGCTGCGCCAATCGCTCGGGATGCCATTGAATACATAGTAAGAAAGGTTTGCTCTCGCTATCTTTCCATTCGGCGGCTTCCGCTATTCCATCGGGAGAAAAAGCGGCAATCTTTAAAGAACTTGCAATATCCCCTAAAGCCTGATGGTGTGCGCTATTTATTATACCCCTTTCGGTTCCGGCAATTTGGTGAAGCAGGCATCCTTTTACAACTGAAATACCATGTTTGCTGTCGGTTTCTTCATGTCTGCGATGATCGAGCTTACCAAACTCTTCTATATCTTGTATCAAATTTCCACCAAGCGCAACGTTAACCAATTGCATTCCCCTACAAATAGCTAGCAATGGAATACCATATTTTTGTGCAGCATTAAAAACATTTATTTCAAAATCGTCGCGAAGGATATTGAATTCGGCAGGAGCAAAAGGGTAATTAATGCGTTCATTTTTATAAAATTTTGGGTGCGTATCAACCCCTCCGGTTAAAATAATTCCTTGGCAATTGTTTATATCGTCAATATTAATTGGCGTTAATTTTATAATTTTAATGTGTTCGCCGGCAGCAATTATCCAGTTATGATAATTTAAATAACGGGCCTCCGTCTCAGTTATTCCAATAGTTAAACCCATTTCGATAAAAACTGTTGTATGAATTTAGATTTTTTATTTACAAAGATATGCATGTTGTTGAGGCATTGCTATTTATTTTTCGGAGGCAATGCTGACATTCCCTGTTTTGCTTCCATGTTATTTGGATCAAGCAAAAGCGTATTTTTCCATGCGTTTCTGGCTTTTTCAAAATCGCCTACAGTATAACTCACTCCTCCTAAATTATACCAGTAATCAGCATTTTGGGGAGACACCTCCAGCGCTTTTTCTAGAAGTTTAAGGGCTTCTAGAGGATGTTTTGAGCCCATCGTCATGGCATCGTTAAAATAAGTGGACCCCATTAATTTTAAATTATTTTTTAAAAAGGGGTTATTGGGGTAAATATTTTTTACAATATCCCAACTAGCCCTTGCTTTGTCGTAATTTTTTAATTTAAAATAAGCAACGCCAATATTCAAATAGCCATTTACATATTCCTTATGAATGCAAACAGATTTTTTTAAATGATAAATCGCCTTTATTATCAGCTCTTTTTCAAGCAATTTGTTTTCGGGCTTTTCGGAAAGATCAAGATAGGCTTTCCCGGCATTCCCGTTTACCAATGCGCTATTTGGAACTGTTTTCACATCTGCAATAAAAAGTGTGGTATCGTTTTTCCACTGTGCATTGCGCTCCATAATTATCCGGCCACAAAAAATAATTGTAAAAAGGGCAATCGTTGCTCCTATAAATAATTTTATATTTTTATCGCTCGCAATACTTAAAATCCAATTTATAAAAACAGCTATTATTAAGGAAAACCCAAAAGAGGAGTGGTAAATTAAGCGCTCACCCATTGTTGCCCCAAGGTCCATAATTAAATTAGAAATCAAAAACAAATGCAACAAATAAAATGCAAGGGCAAAGGATAAAATATTTCGTTTAAAAAACAAAACTACAGCAGCTACAATCATTGAAAGGTGAATAAATATAGATGCCCACACCCACTTACTAGCAAAACTTATATAAGGAATTGTATTATACGAATAGTCGCTTGAAAGCGGCTGTGGGTAAAACAATAGTTTTAAATAATGGTTTAGCAATTCAATTTTGGTAGCCCACTTTTCAGATGCTGTAGCAAATTTAAAAGGGTTGTTAAGAACATCTGGATTATCGAAAGCTCCGCCTTTACCTACAACGGAGAAACGAATAAACAAATAAACAATTGCAACAATAAAAAACGGAATGGTTTTAACAAAACTTTCTTTTAAGGATAAAAGAGTTTTAGTGTATAATAAAATTGGAATTAACAATAATAAGGTAATTGCGTATTCCTTGGAAAGCAGAGCAAAAAAATAAAACAACAAGCTAAAAATCAATTGCTTTTTTTCTTTGCTCTGCTGATATCGAAAGAGTGAAATAAAAGTAAGAATGGTGAACAAAAAAGACAAAATTTCGTCCCTACTTTTAATGTTTGCAACTACTTCGGTATGAATTGGGTGAATTAAAAAAATTAAACAGGCGATAAAAGCTATTAACGGATTTTCTTTAAAAATAAATTTCCGCAAAAAATAAAATAATACAATTACCGACAAAACATAAAATGCAACGTTTAAAAAATGTCTTATAAATGCGAGATCTACCCAGGAGGCCGTTTTTTCTTCAGCAGCATTATTATCTTTGTTTACAACAGCCTCTTTTGTGCCAAAGAGTTCTTGCTCTATTGCAAATGTTACAACAGAAAGGGGCCTGTATCGTCCGCCAGAAAGCTGCTGCTTAGCATTCATTTGATTGTAAAAGCTATCATATGCATCGGTGCTTAAAATTTTTGGTATGCCACGTATGCCTCGTTTTACATATTCGTTTTTTTGAATAACAATGCCATCGTCTAGTGCATATTGATTTTTAAATGAATTTGCGTATAAAATAAACCCCAAAATTAATAAAATAAAAGGCGCCCACCAGCCTATCTGGTTTTTAAAAGAGGGGAATAACAGCCTATTAAGGCTACCAAATATGTTGAAAGCACTTGCTTTTTTAAAACGCAGAGGAAGTTTTTTTTGCTCAGAAGAAACTTCTTTTTTCGAGACCATTATAAAAATCAGTTTAATTAAAACGAAATAGCATGGATAAAAATAGTTGTTTTGATTGAATTCCTTAAACAATCTTTTTTTTTAGACGCTAAACGCTTAGTAAATCTTAATAAGCGGGCGCTAAAAATTCGGCTTCTTAATTGACGACAGGCTACAATTTATAGTTTTTTTTGTGTTCTTAAAATTGAATGGGAGTGTAAAAGAATATTGAATGCAGCAAACATTTTCACTATTTGCAGAAGAAATATAGCCCCAAAAAAAAATTAGCGAAACGCTTCCGTCTGCATGAGCAAAAACACCTCCTAAATGTGCCACATGATGAGTGTCCTTCTTGTTTATAGTTAAAAATATAGAAATATTAACAATGGCTTAACATTGTTTTTAGGA
This sequence comes from Chitinophaga pinensis, assembly GCA_945865315.1. Taxonomy (GTDB): domain Bacteria; phylum Bacteroidota; class Bacteroidia; order 2-12-FULL-35-15; family 2-12-FULL-35-15; genus 2-12-FULL-35-15. The sequence goes on from CAMBDK010000031.1 coordinate 14,313, forward strand.
TTCTTTCGTTAATTTGACAATTAATTACTAATTAGTTTTTGCCTTTTTAAACTGTTACTAATTCTAAATTAACAACAAACTAAACACCATGGGCTTTAATATCTTTCAATTTTTTCAACCAAAAGATAAAATATTTTTTGTGCTTTTTGAAAAAGCGACTGCAAACCTTATTGCGATTTCAAGCACTTTGGTTGAATTGGTAAATACTGCTTCCCCATCGAAAAGGAAAGAGTTGAGCCGAGAGATTGAACGTTTGGAGCACGTGGGCGATAACATTACACATGAAACCTTTCACGAGCTTAGCGCTAATTTTATTACCCCTTTCGACAGGGAGGACATACACTCTTTAATTTCGGCGATTGACGATATTGCAGATTATATTCACGGGGCCACAAAACGCATTGATATATATAGGGTTGATAACATGACCCCTGCCATAATTAAACTTGCAGAATTAATTGCAGCAAGTTCTTTGGAATTACATAATGCTGTATGTGAATTAAAAAACATGAAAAATATCAATAAGATTAAGGAAGCCTGTATAAGGATTAACAGCATTGAAAATCACGCGGATGATATTTTTGATATGACAATTGCAAAATTATTTGAAGAGGAAACAAATGCTATTGAAATTATTAAAATGAAAGAAGTATTATTAGCTCTGGAAACCGCCACTGACATGTGCGAAGATGCAGCAAACGTGATTGAATCAATTTTGGTGAAAAACGCATAAAATCAGATTTATTTTTAAAAAAACAGCCCCTCTGCTGCAATTTATTAAATTACCAAAGCACCCATGACAATATTAATTATTATAATTATTCTAGCAATTATTTTTGATCTCATTAATGGTTTTCATGATGCAGCAAATTCAATAGCTACAATAGTTTCTACTAAAGTTCTTTCCCCCTTTCAAGCAGTGGTTTGGGCAGCATTTTTTAATGTGGTAGCTTTTTGGATATTTGATTTGAAAGTTGCCGATACGGTTGCTAAAATAGTGCATACCGATGCCATTAATTTTGCGGTAGTCGCTGCCGGTTTAATAGCTGCTATTTCATGGAATTTATTAACATGGTGGTTTGGAATACCCTCCAGCTCTTCTCATACACTGCTAGGGGGCTTTGCCGGGGCAGCGGTTGCGCACGCGGGATTTGGAGTGATAAACCAAGAAAAACTTATTATCACATTCGCCTTTATATTTCTTGCCCCTATCTTAGGAATGATAATTTCATCGATCATAACAGTTATTATTGTAAATATTAGTAAAAACGCGCATCCCAGAAAAGCCACACGCTGGTTTAAAAGGCTGCAACTAGTATCCTCGGGCTTATTTAGTATTGGACACGGAGGTAATGACGCTCAAAAAGTTATGGGGATAATGGCTGCTGCGTTAATGGTATACGTTGCTCAGTTAAAAGCACAAGGCTTGCCCATACCCGATTGGGCTGATATTCAACAAATTTCTGACGAAAACGGCAAACTATCCATCCACCATATTCCAGGTTGGATTCCAATGGCATGTTATACGGCAATAGGCTGTGGAACAATGATGGGGGGCTGGAAAATAATAAAGACAATGGGTACAAAAATCACTAAAGTAACACCACTAGAAGGGGTAAGCGCCGAAACAGCTGGAGCCCTTACTCTTTTTATGACCGAAAAAATGGGTATCCCAGTAAGTACCACCCATACCATTACCGGATCTATAATTGGTGTTGGTATTACAAAAAGAATTTCTGCCGTTAAATGGGGAATTACAATAAGTTTGCTCTGGGCTTGGATTTTAACAATACCAATTAGTGGTCTATTAGGAGCATTATTATTTTGGTTGCTCGATTTTATTGGAATAAAATAAAAATTTATTTCCCCTTCTATTATAGGTTTGTTTATTTACACTAATTTCACAACAAACTTCTTATCAAAAAAATCAATTATTTTATATATTATAGCATTATAAGCTACAATATAATTTATATAGTATATATTTAATGCTTATAAAAAAACTGTATTTTCTTATAGTAAAGCTTTCAAAATAATTTCGACAAAAGAGATATATTAATAAAAACCGATGAGTTCATTTTTTTGCAGAAAAGATCCTTATGAAAACACGCGTGAGGAATGAACAAACGCGATGAAGCTTTGCAGGAGTGGAGGAATCGTTTGTTCTTGATTTTTTATTTCTTTTGTATCAAGACAAAAGATAAACACACAGCTTTTGAACCATTTAATTTGCGGATTTATTTCGAAAACTTCAGATAGGCAAATATTTTTTTATTAATTGATTGATTGATCTAAATTAAAACATAACTAATTGATTCTCTTTTTGCATTTATTATTTAGCAATATTTTTAAAATATGAAATCGTATAAAATTTTAATCCTGCTACTTCTAAATTTATTTAATGGCGGCACTTATGCGCAAGTAATTTCGGAGTATTGGGATCGCGCCCAAACAAAAACAAAGAGCGAACAACAAATGAAGGACGGCATGCAGCATGGTAAATATATTGCATGGTATGAAAATGGGCTTATTGCCAAGGAGGGGGGATTTTCAGAAGGGAAAGAAAACGGAAAATTTATTTCCTATTACCCGGATAAAAAGAAAAAAATGGAAGAAAATTATATTAAAGGCGAGAAAAATGGTGAATTTAAATACTGGTATGCAAATGGAAACAAAGCCCAGGAAACATTTTTCATATACGACAAACCCGATAGCACCTGGACTGGCTGGTATGAAAACGGTTCCTTAAAAAGTGTTGAAAATTATATGTTAGGCAATAAAGTGGGACGATGGATTTATTACCATGGAAATGGGCAAAAAGAAAGTGAAGGCGAATTTAAAAATAATTTAGCTGAAGGTGGTTATGAAGGTTGGTATATGAATGGTAATAAAGAAAAGCAGGGCTTATATAAAAACGGAAAAAAGGCTGGGACCTGGAAAGAATGGTTTAATACTGGTAAACCTAAGCAGGAAATAATGTATGAAAATGAAGAGGCGCTAATTCTAAATTTGTGGTCTAATTCAAATGAAGAAATAATAAAAAATGGTACGGGGAAATTAACCACCATATACGATAATGGCAAAATAAAGACAGAGGGTAACTATACCGATGGCAGGATGAATGGAGATTGGCTGTTTTATAATTCCACTGGTGAAAAAGATTTTATCGTGATGTATAAAAACGGCAAAAAAAATGGGGCTTGCACCAATTGGTATAAAAACGGAAAAGTAAAAAGTGAAGGCGAGTTTAAAAATGATAAAAAATCGGGCTACTGGAAATGGTATAACGAATTCGGAAAGATTGAAATGGAAGGCCTTTTAATCGACAACCTTCGTAACGAAAAGTGGATCAATTGGTTTGATAACGGCATTAAAGAATCGGAGGGTTATTATAAAAGTGATTTACAAGACAGCGCCTGGACTTACTGGTATAAGGACGGTTCAAAATGGAAAGAAGGCAATTATAAATTAAATAAAAAAAATGGCCATTGGAAAGTATGGTTTGAAAGCGGACAAAAACTCCAAGAAGGAAATTATTTTGAAGGTGAGGAGCAAGGTGCTTGGACGTCGTGGTATGCTGGGGGAGAGACGAAGGACGAAGGGCATTTTAAAGCAGGCAAAATGCACGGCAGCTGGAAAGGGTGGCTGCCAAACAAAAAAAGCAATTATGAGGGTTTTTATACGGATGATTTAAAAAGTGGCGCCTGGAAATATTATTTTGATTCGGGAAAAATAAAGGAAGAGGGCAGCTATAAGGCTGGAAAAAAAAATGGACATTGGGTATTCTGGACTCCTCAAGGGATAAAAGACAGCGAAGGGAATTATAAAGAGGAGAAGCCCTGCGGTAACTGGACACATTATTACCCTACAGGAGTAAAATCCATGGAGCAAAAATTTACAGATGGTAAATTAAGCGGCGATTGCAGCTCCTGGTATGAAAACGCGAGCTTAAAAAGCAGAACGTCCTATACTTTAATTAAAGATAAAAAAGGCAGTCGTATTGAAAGTAAGCCACATGGTAAATGGATTTATTACGATACTAATAAAAAAATTATAATGGAAACTTTGTATAAAAAAGGCGTTAAAAAAAAATAATAAAGGGTGTTTATTGCCTATTTATATATTTCTTTTTTTTATTTTTAATAATGAAGCCCTTGCGTGTATCCAATAAAAACAATTTAATAATGTGTACCGAAGCAAGCTTTAAATACCTAAAAAAATAATGTTTTTTTAGGTAAATTGATGCTTGGTGTATTTCGTGTCATTATTTATTATAGCCCTTAATTAATCGATTTAATCGCTTAAAAAATAATTTATGGTTAATAAGTCAAGTAGTAATCCATTTAATATTGTGGTGATAGTAGCTGCACTGGGGTACTTTGTAGATATTTATGATTTAATACTCTTCAGCATTGTAAGGGTATCCAGCTTACAGGCAATTGGTGTGCCCCCCGATCAAATAAAAGATGCTGGCATTTTCCTGATAAACATGCAAATGACTGGCATGTTGCTTGGTGGAATAGTCTGGGGCATTTTAGGTGACAAAAAAGGAAGGTTATCAACATTGTTTCTTACAATATTAATTTATTCCTTAGCAAATATCGCGAACGGTTTTGTTGAAAATTTAGATCAATATGCATTGCTTCGTGTAATTGCCGGGTTTGGATTAGCTGGGGAATTAGGGGTAGGGATTACCCTTGTTTCTGAAGTGATGACAAAAGAAACCAGGGCCTTGGGAACTAGCATTGTTTCTGGCTTAGGGATACTAGGCGCTGTTTTAGCCTTCTACGTAGCTGAATGGGGCTGGCGAGAGGCTTATTGGGTAGGAGGAGGATTGGGGCTGCTGCTGCTTATATTAAGGGTGTACGTTCACGAATCAGGGATGTTTGATAGATTAAAAACAGCAACTGTAAAGCGGGGTAATTTTATTGGATTATTTAAAAACAGCAAACGCTTTATAAAATATATATGCTGCATCATTGTTGGAATCCCTGTTTGGTTTGCTGTGGGTATTTTAATTACTTTTTCAAAAGAATTTGCTGAAGCGCTTGGTGTTATTGGCAATGTAAGCACAGGGAAAGCTGTTATGTTTCATTATATCGGAGCCTCTATTGGGAGCATCGCTACTGGCATTTTAAGTCAAAAGTTGAAATCTAGAAAAATAGCGCTAGCCGCTGCTTTATTTTGTCTTGCATTGTGCTGCAGCTGGCTTTTGTTTTCTTTTAATATTTCGGTTTCCTTATTTTATATTATCCTCTTTTTTATTGGTATTCCAATGGGGTATTGGGCTGTTTTTGTTACGGTAGCTTCGGAACAATTCGGAACAAATATTCGTTCAACCGTTACTACCACAGTGCCAAACTTTGTTAGAGGATCGACAGTGCTATTAATAATATGGTGGAATTATATGACGCCAGCAATGGGCATAGTACAATCCGCAATGGTGGTAGGAGGCTTTGTTATTGCACTTGCCTTGGTAGCTGTTTTTTTTCTGGAAGAAACGTACGACAAGAATTTAGATTATTTGGAAGAGGATTAATTGTTATTTTTACAGATATTAGCAATTACGCTTGCATTTATTTAAAATTTATTATAAACTTTTGAAAATTTCAAGAACTGCTTTAATGTATTTTAAAAACAAATTTTCCATATGAAAAAAACAGTAGTAATAGGAGCCTCTGAGAACCCTGAAAGATATGCTTACAAAGCTGCTATAGCCTTACAAAAGCAAAACCACGAAGTTATCCCTATAGGTTTAACGAATGGAGAAATAAATGGTATAAAAATCATTAATGAAAAAATGGATATTGCCAATGTGGATACTATAACTCTTTATGTAGGGGCTAAAAATCAACCCAGTTGGTACGATTATATTATTGGATTAAAACCCAAAAGAGTAATTTTTAACCCAGGAACAGAAAATTTGGAATTTGAACAATTACTGCAACAAAATAAAATTGAAACAATAGAAGCCTGCACTTTAGTTATGCTTTCCGTTGGTAATTATTAATTTTTTTATAGTTTTTTTTAAAAAAATACAATTAATTGTTTCTAATTAAATTGCGGCAAAAGTAATGATAAAACAAATTTACACCTGCTGCTTTTCTGTTGGCTGCTAAAAATAAAAATGGAATTATTTGGTTATATATCGTCCCTCTTTATTGGTTTTACATTAGGGCTTATTGGCAGCGGAGGAAGCATATTAACGGTGCCTGTGCTAGTATATCTTTTTTCTGTAGACGCTCTTGCCGCAAGCTCTTATTCCTTATTTATTGTAGGACTTACTAGTGCAATCGGCTCAATTGAATATTTCAGGTCCGGGCTAGTTAATATTAGGATGGCTATTGTTTTCGGGGCGCCGTCAATTATAACCGTATTTTTAACAAGGGCTTATATCCTGCCAGCCATGCCAAATGAGATTATTGCTTTTGGCTCTTTTCATATTACTAAAAGTATATTTATCATGCTTCTTTTTGCTCTCCTTATGATTGCTGCATCCTACAGCATGATAAAAAAAGAAAAAGAGAAAAAAGAAAAAACCGGCATAGCGCCTAAATTTAATTTTTTTTTAATTTTACTTGAAGGGGCCGCTGTTGGACTAGTTACAGGGATTGTAGGTGCTGGAGGAGGATTTTTAATAATTCCTACACTAGTTCTTTTATCTAAATTATCAATGAAAGAAGCTGTAGGAACCTCATTGGTAATTATAGCTGCCAAATCATTGATTGGCTTTTGGGGAGAAGGTTCTGATACTATTATAGACTGGAATTTAATTGCAACCGTTTCTGTAATTGCAATAATCGGTATTTTTATTGGAATTTATTTTTCTAAAAAAATAGATGGCAATAAACTAAAACCCATTTTCGGTTGGTTTGTGTTAATTTTAGGTGTTTTTATTATCATAAAAGAAACGATACTAAGATAAATATTGTTGCTATTATTTTATAACATTGTAATTTTATTGATTAACCATATAAATATAAAGGATGAAAATAGAGCAAATTTATACAGGGTGTTTAGCACAAGGGGCTTATTATATAAGCTCAAATGGCGAAGCTGCAATCATTGATCCGCTCAGAGAGGTCCAACCATATATTGAACTCGCAAAAAAAAATGATGTAAAAATTAAGTATGTATTTGAAACCCATTTCCATGCAGACTTTGTTTCTGGTCACCTGGATTTAAGTAAAAAAACTGGGGCTGCTATTATCTTTGGACCCAATGCCACGCCTGATTTTAAATTTATTTCGGCAAAGGACGGCGAAGAGTTTAAAATTGGTTTGCTTACGATTAAAGTTCTTCACACCCCTGGCCACACCATGGAAAGTTCTTGTTTTTTATTAAAGGATGAAAACGGGAAAGACCATGCATTATTTAGTGGCGATACCCTATTTCTTGGGGACGTAGGCAGACCAGACTTAGCCCAAAAGGGGCAATCTATTACTCAGGATCAATTAGCCGGTATGCTCTACGATTCGTTAAATAATAAAATAATGCCATTAGCAAACGACCTTCTAGTTTATCCTGCGCATGGTGCCGGTAGCGCCTGCGGCAAAAATATGATGAAACAAACTGTTGACACCTTAGGCAATCAAAAAAAAATAAACTATGCATTAAACCAGCCCAATAAAGCAACATTTATCGAGGCCATAACAGAGGGCTTGCTGCCTCCTCCCGGTTATTTTGGAATGAACGTGGAAATGAATAAAAAGGGAATAGAAAGCATCGACACAATTCTTGAAAAAGGTGTGAAAGCTATTCACCCTAATGAATTAGAAAGTGTTTTAGAAAGCAATGGGGCTATTATATTAGACATTCGGGATGCCGAAGATTTTTATAAGGGATTTATCCCTAAATCAATAAACATAGGACTCCACGGCGATTTTGCGCCATGGGTTGGGTTGTTGGTAGCAGATGTAAAACAAGCTATCGTTTTGGTAACTAATATTTCGGAAGAAACGGAGAGTGTGATGCGGTTGGCTCGTGTAGGATTTGATAATGTAATTGGGTACCTTGATGGAGGCTTTGAGGCTTGGGCGAAATTAGGGAAAGAGGTTGATATTGTCAATCGAATTGAGGCTTCTCAATTTGAACTGGAGTATAAAGGCGCTTCAACCCAAGTGATAGATGTTAGAAAAAATAACGAATATACTGCTGAACATGTTGAAGAATCGTATAATAAACCGTTGGCAGAAATTAACAATTGGTTTAAAACTATAAATAACAATACCCCTTTTTATATTCATTGCGCTGCCGGATACCGCAGTATGATTGCTGCCAGTATTCTTAAGGCAAGAGGAATCCACAACTTTAAGGAGATACGTGGTGGGTACAAAGCTATTTCAACAAGTAATATCCCCAAAACAAATTTCGTTTGCCAAAGTAAATTATATAAATCATAAAAAAAGAACAGTAAGTTATCGGCACTCGGTAATTAAGGGAACAATTTAACTTTTTATTTGCCAATTACTTAATACAATATCGCTGTTAAATGAGTTCAACAAACTAAAATTACAGTGAGGAGCAAAAGAGTGTTATTAAGTTGAATAGGCTATCAAATTTGTTCAAAGGCAATGTTTCCGGCCTATCATAAATATCGTGATAGGCATTTATTCCTCCCATGGTATAAATAAAAAATGCTTTTACTCCTTTTTCAGAAAAATAATAATGGTCGCTATTAGCAGCCTTCCCACGCATTTTTATTTCCTTAATAAAATGGTTTTGATCGTTAATTTTTACCAGCTTATTAAATTCATTTTTAAAAACAGATCCATTTACAACAGTAATGCCCTCTTCTCCGGTTCCAAGGATGTCCATATTCAATAAAAAACAAATATTATTAAGTGGCATAAGAGGGGCTTCTGTAAAATATTTCGACCCAAGCAATCCAGCCTCTTCTCCAGCAAAAGCAATAAATACAATAGACTTTTGTGGTTTATTTGCCGGCGCTGTATACCATTTTGCTAAATTAAGCAACATCGCGCATCCGCTTGCATTATCATTTGCGCCAGGAAAATAAACATCCTTGCCCATTTGTCCAAGATGATCGTAATGAGCCGAAAAAACAATAAAAGAATCGGGATGGAGCGAGCCTTTTATATACCCTACCACATTTTGTGATGGATGATCGGCAATAAATTTATTTTGGATTTCGAAGCTAATCTCTTTAGCGTTTAAAACCGATGTTCTCAAAAGCTCTATTGAAGGGTAATGGATTGGCGATTGTGAAACGCTCCAGATTAATTTATCCCTTATACTTACTATTGCATTTGCATGGCATGGATTTGATAGCAAAGAATGCAGCTCTTTTGTTTGCTTGCCAGTATCGTTTACTAAAATTATTTTATCCTTAAAATCTTGTTTCAAAAATTTTTTAAATTTTCTCTTTTTTTGCGCAAGCCCCTCATCAGCAACAACTACATTGTATTTTCCAATAGCTGAGGGGCAATTCGGGGCAATAATAAAATCTTTTCCGGGAACTAATTTTTTATCATCTACTGCTAATGAAATAGTGTTTGGAAATGTATTAACAGGGAAATTAAACTTCTGATAATAATCCTTAGTAAAGGATAATAATGCTAGTTTTTTAAATTCTTCGCTAATATAATTTGCGGCTATTTTATCCCCATCATTTACATATCCTCTTCCGTGCATACTAAAGGAAGCCATCGTGTCTACTACTTCCCTAGCGTATTGGTAAACATGCGATATGTTTTTCTCTTGAGCAAAAACACCATTAATAGAAATTAACAAAAAGGTAAAAAGGCTGTGTGCAAATAAAAACATGGTTCTCATTCTTATATTTATCAATGCGCTTAATTTATTTATTAAAACTGCCACCTTTAAAACCTTTTTTTGTTTTTTTAAAAAAATACGCAACATTTAAATTCTCATGCCAATAACAAGCATATCATCAATCTGTTCACGTTTTCCTCTCCATTTTTCTATGAAATCATCAAGAAATATTACCTGATCAAGCATTGATTTTTCATTTATGCTTAAAAGAAGTTCCTTGAATCTGGATGTCATTAATTTATAGTCAATATCACTGAATTGATCTGCAAAGCCGTCAGAGAAAATATATATGCAGTCGCCTTTAGAAAGTGAGATTGTGTGATTTGTAAATTTCCTTTCACTCTCAGATTGAGAGCCTCCGATTGCAAATTTGTTTCCTTTTATTTCAATCAGTGAGGCCCCTCCTAACCTCCCCGAAGGGGAGGAGCTATTTCCCGCCACACCGTCTGAATGGCTTGTGGGTTGGGTCCTCTCCTTTTCGGGGAGGTGGGGAGGGGATATTATCCACAAAGGCCTTTGCGCTCCTGCAAATTCAATTTCTGTTTCATTATTAAAAGTAATAACGGAAATGTCCATCCCGTCATTAGTTTCATCCTGTTCTTCCTGCTTGAGTGTTTTACGAATTCCTTTATGAAGGTGATTCAAAATTTCATCGGGGGAAGTAATTCCTTTTTCATTCACAACCTGATTAAGAATATTGTTTCCGACCATACTCATCAAAGCCCCTGGCACGCCATGTCCTGTGCAGTCGCATGCTGCAATAATTTTTTTGCCGTTTTTTTCTGCAAACCAATAAAAATCACCGCTGACAATATCCTTGGGTTTAAATAGAATAAAGGAATCAGAAAAAAGTTTGTGTTTGAGTTCCTTTGAAGGCAGAATCGCTTCTTGAATGGTTTTTGCATAATTTATGCTGTCGGTAATGTCTTGGTTTTTTTCTTCAATTATTTTTTTCTGTGCTACAATTTCTGATGTTCTTTCAATAACTTGTATTTCCAGAATCTCTTTTTGTGTTTCCAGATTTTTTTGTTTTTCTTTCTCCTGCTCAATAGTTTTTTGTGACAATGTTTCTACTTCGATGAGCTGTTTCTCAAGATTTTTATTTGTTTGCGCGAATTCTCTTGCCAAGTGTATCGACATGGATATTGGGATACTCATAATTGCAAGCAAGATCATCAGAAAAAAGAAAAAGCTGTCGACATGCAAACGGTTGCCAAAAAACGCCAGCTTGACAATAGTAAATATACTTAAAATTAAGAATAACAATGAGCCCGTTCCAACTATCCAGGCTCCTTCTATTTTATTTAAAATGGATTTGGTTACAATAAAGAATGAGGCAATTACTGTACTGCCAGTGAAACTGAGGAAAAAATAATATGTGATGCTACTTTTTCCTGACATGATTCCAATAATTACTGCAATAAATATTAAAGTCGAAAACCAGAAATATTTTCCGAAAGGTCGTTTGAAAAGAGAATAATGCAGCAGCAGGAGGGAAAAGAAGAATGTTGTTATAAAATACAAACTTGAATAATTCAGTTTTATTGAAAGTTCGGGGCTTAATGTATTACTGCTAATAGCTAAAATAATGAATAAAGCAGCCAAAAGCATTACAAAAATACTGTAGTAAATATTTGTACGTTGTTTTCTGTAAAACAGAAAAAATAATAAGTGAACGAAACTCAGTGTTAAAAAAAATATTCCGAGCACTATTAGAAAAACAAAATTTTCCATTGTATTTAGGAATGTCTTAACAACAGAATTATCTTGTTTTGAAAGGGAGATCCCAAAACCAGGGCTGTCATGATCATATTTTTCAAAAAAATTACGGTAATTATGATTGGAATACCGAACAGCTAAAATATGCTCACCCGGTTTGCCGTACCTGAATGAATGCGGAATATTATTCGGGTTATAAGGGATTTCCTTTTTTACATCTGCAGAAACAGTCCCAAATGATTGAATCAGCTTGCCGTCAATAAATATCTGCGATGCGCCATCCTGTTCGACCAAAACAGCAATCGGTATTTCATTAAATGATGAGTCTAAATATATATGAATTCTGAACCAGCCTATACCTGTAAATGGGTTGGAGCCGTCTTTCCCAAATTTTAATTTGGTATTCACTGTATCCCATTTGCTGTCATCAAAAGTAGATAAGGCCCATAAAGAATCATCCCCATTGTGAAATTTCCAGAATTTATCAAGTACAATTTCTTCAACAGAATCTAAATTAGATACCTGTAAAACATTATTTTGCTGTGCCGGTAAAAGTGCGGCAAATGATACTAAATATAAAAAGAGAATTGTTTTTTTCATGGTTCATCAAAGATAATCGATCAATAGCGTCCTAAACGTTTTTAAAAATAAGAGAATGAATTTAAGTGTCTCAAATTACCATTGAGTTGCACAACAAAAAAACTTTCTCTCAAGGCAAATATAACTTTGTTTTCGGGTTAATGGACAAAAAGAATAGTAAAAATGGCTATCCCTTTTTATGGTATTACCTATGCGGGAAATCAAAAATATGAATAAAAAAAGTGCTATTATTGTGGCTCAAAAATAACGCTAAAATACGGTAAGGTTGATGGGGTGCAATGCAAAAGTGAATATTAATTTTGGAATGAAATAAAAACTATAAAAACAAACACCATTCTTTTTGTCCACTTGAATAAAACGACTAAAAAACGCAATTCTTTTTGTCCTTTAGATAATTATAATCCTAAATTCAAATCTAAACCCAGATAACATAAAAAAACAAGGATAATAATTGAACCCTCCGCAAAATAGTGGTGTTTTTTTGTTGGTCAAAAGGAAGGAAAGTATAAAAGTGCGCGTTATGGGGGACGGTAATTCTTTATAATTTTTAATACTGATTTATACTGATTAGACTATCAGAAAAGATTTTTTGTTGATTACCAACAAGTTAAGTGTTTGTAATGGCAAGTTTGACATAAAAAACCCCGCTTTTATACGGGGTTTTTTGGCGGGGTGGAATCCACGGACAAAAAGCCGAACCACTTAATTAAAGATATTGAATTATTGTTCAGTTTAAAAGGCTGTATTTCAACAGATTAATAAATATCCTGTTCTTGTGAAAGAATGTTGTATTTATTAATTTACACCTTACAAAGGTAACATATTAGTCCAGCCGTAGCGAAGAACTCTTTTATTACCCTCATAAAAAAATTCCCGACTTGTCGAGAATTTATACCCTGCGGTGCGAATATTTTAATTATTCTATTTTTCTTGTATTTTGGATTTTGAAACATCAATTTTATCCACAGGTTAATTTTATAGCAATTTTAAAGGCTTCATATTAAATTTTTTTTTGGCATATCTTTACTTAATGAAACAACCAAATATTGTTAACACACAGACTCAAGGGGGGGACGGATCTCAAATAAACTATAGGTACGGCTATATAAAGATTTTCGCAAATTTTTTCTTAATTACAGGAGTAATTATTACGGTCTATATTCTTTATAGATATTTTAATGGTTCTGAATATCCTGTTAAACCTTTATCCCTTCCTGATTTAGGAACAACGTTGGGAGGGACTGTTGGTGCTTTATGGAGTCTTTCCAGCGTTTTATTCTTTATATATAATCTAAGACAACAACGAGAAGCTATTGCACTTCAAAGGGTTGACTTAGCGAATAATATGGCTGAAATGCGAGCAGGAAATTTAACACAACAGCAACAACAAAAGGCAATGGAAGAACAAACTTTGAACAGTTTGTTGAATATCCTACTTCAAAATAATCGAAAGTTGATAGACTTTATAGATATAAAAAAATTGGTGTTTGAACAAGCGCAACTAGAAACAATTCTAAAAAACTATTCACACAGTTTAAAATTAAAAACCTTTTATGAACCAATTGAAACGCACAATTCACCATTCTTTTATATTTCAACAAGAAATACCGAATTCAAAAATATACTGCATACTTATTTTTATAATGTGCAAGATATTATTTCCTTTATCGATACAGAGTTAAAAGATAGAGCGGAATTTTACCATAGGATGTTTTTTAACCAGCTTTCTTATTCTGAAAAGTATCTAATTGGTTTCTGCTTAAAAAATGAAGTCTTTTCAAAAAGAATTAAAACTTCATTTAACTATATGCACATGTTTGAAAATTCAACTTCTAATTTTACTTATGCTGAGGGATTTTTCCCTGTTTTGGATGTCGACATTTATGATAGCATACTTAGCAAAGATGAAATTCTTTTTAATGGAAAAAACAACTGTGGCTGCATAAGTATATTAATACGAGATAGCGATGAAGAACCATTGTATTTAAAAACTGCTACAACACATTTTGAGGATTTAAGTCATGATGCTAATAAAGATAAGTACGCGCTTACTGTGGAAGAGACATTTGGAAGAAAAGAAATAAAACATGGAGAAGAAATAGATATATATTATTTTATAAGAGCTGCGACTATTGATAAAATCAATTTTAATTTAAAATATTTATTGCATTTACGCTTGTTTTTCGAATATAGAGGACAAACATTTCAGGTTTGGCAAAAACACCCTATTAAATTCACTTTTAATATTCAAAAAAAAATAAAAAAAGATGATGTTCTTCCCTAAGAGAAATTTTATATTTAATTAGCTTGCAAATGAATTATTTCCGGCCATCCTGTTTGGCGAATTAAACGAAATTTTAAGTTCAGAAATTTTATTTAAAGAACAGATAAAAATTTTCTTTCTCGTTATAAATAATTGGTTCCAGTTGGTAAGCAGTTTTAATGTTTTCTTTTTTTAAAACCTGCTCTTTATCCCCGTTCGCTAATACTTTGGCTTCATGCAATAAAACAATCTTATCGGCAAATTTTGCTGCCAGGTTCAAGTCGTGTACAACTCCTAAAATTACCATTCTGGGGTCTTTTAGTAAATCTAATAACCGATTCATAAAATGAAATTGATAATGCACATCCAAAAAAGTAAGAGGTTCATCTAAGATCAGATACCTGTTGCTGTTTATGGAAGGATACCAGATCTGCGCAATTACCCTTGCAAAGTTCACTCTTTGTTTTTCACCACCGCTTAAAGTCATGTAATTTCTGTCAGCCATATTCCAAACGTCAAAAAAACGCATTGCTTCCTCACAGGCAGATTCGTCCTTCTGTGCAGGTTTTCCCGTAAAGTGAGGGTATCTTCCCATCATCACTACTTCCCATACTTTCAGAGGAAAAGTCAATTCAATACTTTGGGATAGTACCGCTCTTATTTTTGCCAGTTCAAGGTCAGAGGATTGATTAACGTTCCTGTTTCCGTAATATACATTACCCCGTGTGGGTTTAATCTGATTGCATATTACTTTTATCAGTGTGGATTTCCCTGCACCGTTGGGGCCGATAATCAGATTCAGCTTACCCGGCTCA
>CAMBDK010000032.1 GCA_945865315.1 Chitinophaga pinensis
ACAAAAAATAAGGAATTAAAATGTTCGCATAGTTCACCGGCTTTTGCGTGACGAAAAAATATAGGGTTTCCTAACGATAGCTTTTCCTCGCCTTTGTATATAACAGGTGTTTGCACTTCTCCTGCACCTTCATTTTTTATTAATTTGGCTCCAAATGGTAAATATGGTTTAGGGATTTTATTCTTATCCATAGCGCCAGAGGCATTATATCCACCACCGTAACAAGTATAAATACCTGGCTGTGGATTGCGTGTTATTTCAATTGCATATGCGGCAGCCGGTAAATGTTTAAATTTTTTATAATTATCAAATAGGGCAGGGGAATAAAATCCGGAGCCAACAGTAATTTCAGTAATACATGATTCAGAAATGGTTGTCTCCATACTGCCTGTTCCTCCACCATTTACAAACTTTAATTTGTGCCCTTGCAATTGAATTTCATTTGCAATTTCTGATCTTAAGGTAAAAATATTTTTTGCTGATTTTTTTTTCAAAAGATGTATTATAAAATTTTTTAAAATGCTGTCAGTAAAATCTGCAACTCCTGCTATTTGTGCCTCATAGCCCATTATTCCAATCAGCTGCAAGTTTTTTAATTTTTTTATCTGATGGAATAATTCCATGGCCTGCTGTGTTGTTGCTATTTTGGAACGCCTTACTCCAAAATGTAAAAAGCCGAAATCGGTCGACATATCCATATCCATACAAACAGGAAGGGTGCAGTTTTCTTGTTCAGCAGTGCGGTTCAATTGTTCTGCATGTTCGGGCAGATCAACCATTGCAATTATTGTTTTTCCTTTTTTGATCTCTTTACAAATTGCAGAAATATGTTGTTCATTAAAAATAGGATAAGCAATCAATAAATCATCCAAACCATTTTGGCTAAGGTAAATTGCTTCCAATGGATGATAACACATTATACCTTGATATATGGAATTGGAAGATAGGATTTTTTTTATCAAATCTAAACAGCGTATCGATTTTGAAGCAATTCTGATTTTTTTATTACCTGCTCTTTTTATGATGTCTTCGCTGTTTTTATAGAATAGCTCCATATCCACAAAAGCATAAGGCATGGGAGTATCTTTAAAAATCTCTTTGTAATAATTATAATCTCTTGAAAATTCCCCCATTTAATTAGTGTCTGTATATAAATATATTATCGGCTCAAATTTATTGATAATGCTGCGTTAGGGATTGTAGCATAAATCCTTCCCTGCCGCCAAATTGGCGGCAGGGAAGATTGAAGCGAAAAGCCCGGCCCTTTCTTTTTATAAAGGGAACGCCCAAATAAATCTTATTCTAATAACGATGTAAAAATAAAAGTCGTAAATTAATATGCAGCATAAAATAAATTGCGGAAGAGAAAGATTAAACTTCCGAATAACTTCTTTTATTAAGCTCTTCTTGTGTAAATTCAATAGGAACAACACTTTTATCAATAATTCGTTCTTCCTCCTTTTTAAGAAGTTGTACTGCCAACTCTTTAAACTTAGTTTGAAAAGCAGCCAGTGTCCATTCCCCAAAAACGGTATGCCCACCTTCATAAAGCTGACATTGGTATTCTTCAAAAGTAGTAACATAACCGCAGTATGCATTTGCGTATGAAGAAAGTACCACTTTTGTAATTCCTCTTTTTTTCAAAATGGAAAGAATAGTTTCTTTCAAACGATAACCTGCCACTGTGGTTATTTCTCCTGGAAAAGAAGCAATTGCCAATTCCCCAATTAAAAAAATCTGCAGCGGTAAAACTTCGGGAGTCCAAGGTTTATTTAGAGAACCATTGCTGTATTGCTTTTTAAAAGTTTCTATTCCTTTATCTACCCAGGAAGGGATGATCATATTTTTTATATCTGATGTACCCAAAACTTTTCGTTCTGTGGTTTCAAAAAGAATATCTTTTTTTCCATGGATTTTATATTTGTCACGAATTTTATTTCGTTTTTCATCAGAAAGGAAAACGGTTTTTACAAATTCATAATTTTTTATAACACGGGATAAAAATCGACTAATAGCTCCAAGGGTATCATTCATGCCAGGAGCTTCGGCAGTGCCCTCAAAGAAGCTAACACCAAGACAAGCGGCGCCAGTTTGTACATCTTTCCCATTTGTATATGCTGTGTCGGGTTTAATATTCGAAAAGTCAGCATACATCAATGCATAATCGATTTTGTTTTTTAAAGGCTGATTTTTTGTAGCGGATTCGTATATTTCTTTTGCTTTTGTGTACTGTATTTTTCCATTAAAAACTGCACTTTCGAAGTCGTCTTCAAATTTCCCACGCATCCATTTCTTTTTTTTGTCCCAGATAAAATTCGGGCTTATATCACCGGCAACTCCTTGAGCAAATATTGCTATGAAATTTTTCTGCTCGCTTGCTGCAATAATATCTTCTTCAAAATAGGCAGAAGCGTAACCTTTGTTATCATAACAGATCTTAGTATTATCGTTTGAAATATTGGTAGTATGAACTCCAAACCAGTTGACCATCCCAATTTTTTCTCCGTTCACTCCATCTATTCTCAATAATGTCATTTCCCTGTCAACAGCAAGATTTGTTTTTCTTTCATCAATTTTGCTTATTTCAGTGTTAGCGTTATATGCTTTTAAGGATCGATTAAAAGCAACTTCCAGATCAGGTTCAAAAACCCCGGTATTCAAATAAATGTTTGCGGGCTGCATACATGATTCGGCCTGTACAATTGCTTCTACTATTCCATTTACTATTGTTTGATATACTTCTGGAACAAATCCTGGAATGCTTAGATTAAAAAAACCATAATGCGAATACCCTCCAGGGGCGCTGTGTGTATGCTGGGCTGTTAACATTACATTATCAGTGGTATAACCAAATTGCGGATACCTTTCTTGTAACTCTTTTACAACACCGCTTTTTATTGAAATAGTAATGAAACAGATTTCAGCGTTTACAAACACTATTTTTTTTGATGATGAAGGATCTTTGATTATGAAAGCCCTGGCGGAAAGATGAGTTTCGATTTCTTCAACAGTATTGAAATGCATGCCATAACCCATCATACCAATACCTTTTTTAAATGCGGTGATATCATATTTTCCTGTACCTAATTCAAACATGATGGTGTTTTGTTATATTAATAACTATTCTTTTTTTTCTGTTCTAATTTTTTTAACACAAGCTTTTAATATATTGTGCCCCAATTTTTTTATAATAAGCATGCTGCTTTTTTAAAATCATAAAAGAGTTTTCGGGAGTTTTAATTAATTCAAATGTTTATTTCGTGACATAATATTTAACAAATCTAAATATAAGCAAAATCTATTCAAAAATTTTTTTTTAAAAATTATAGAATAAGGATATGGAAGCTCTGAAAATTTTGAGTAAATTTGATTTTTAATTTATTGAACTACATGTTAATTTTAAAAAAATATTTATGTCATTATTAATTAAAAATGGAAGGATTATAACTGCTGCTGATGATTATGTTGCAGATATTTATATTGAAAACGAAAAAATAGTTACAATAGGTAAAAACCTTGCTGTTACTGCCGATAAGGTTATAGATGCGAAAAACAAATTAGTAATACCTGGCGGTATTGACCCGCATGTACATCTGGATATGCCTTTCATGGGAACCTATTCCAGTGATAATTATGAAACGGGAACACGAGCAGCTCTTTTTGGCGGCACTACCATGGTGATTGATTTCATCCTTCAAACACAAGGTAAATCTTTGTACGCAGCATTGAATGAGTGGAAAGGTCGTTCTGGCGGAAATGCTGTTGGTGATTATTCATTTCACATGGCAGTTACCGACTTCAACCCTAGTACACAAGCTGAAATAAAAGACATGATTGAAAAAGAAGGCATTACTTCCTTCAAAACATTTATGGCTTATAAAGGTGCTTTAATGATTGACGACCGACAAATGGTAGGTTTGATGAATGAAGTGAAAAAGCATGGCGGAATGGTTACCACACATGCTACCAATGGCGATATGATCGATTATTTGGTTGCAAAACATAAATCAGAAGGAAAAACATCTCCCTTATATCATTATATTTCTCAACCCGAAATTACTGAAGCAGAAGCTACGGCCAGATTTTCAGACATGGCTGAATATACAGGTGTGCCTGCTTATGTGGTTCACATGACTTGCGAAGGCGCCCTTAATCATATTAGAGATGCTTCAAAAAGAAATCAAAAAGTATTTGTTGAAACATGTATTCAATATTTAGTGCTGGACGCTTCCCTTTACGACAAAGGTTTTGAATCAGCTAAATGGGTGATGAGTCCGCCTCTTAGAGAAAAAAAAGACCAGGCAGCTTTATGGGCTGGGATTAATCAGGGGATAGTTCAGGTTGTTGCAACGGATCACTGCCCCTTTATGTGGGAGCAAAAAAAAATGGGGGAAAATGATTTTTCAAAAATCCCCAATGGACATCCTGCTGTTGAACACCGAATGGAATTACTTTTTTCGGAAGGTGTAAAAAAAGATAAGATAAGTTTAAATAAATTTGTTGAAGTAACATCCACTAACGTTGCGAAAATATTTGGAATGTATCCGCAAAAAGGCACCATTGCTGTTGGCTCTGATGCCGATATTGTTGTTTTCGATCCCGATAAAAAACATAGCATTTCTGTAAATACCCATCACATGAATTGTGATTATTCTGGTTATGAAGGATGGGAAATAACAGGTAAATGCGAAACTGTAATTTTAAGAGGCAAGGTTGCTGTGGATAATAATAAATTGTTGGTTGATAAAGGATATGGGAAATTTATAAAACGAAATAAAGTTTCGGGGATAATTTAAGTAAATAAGTTATTGGGTTATTAAGTTAATGAGTTATTAGTTATTAGTTAATAGGTTATTAAGTTATTGCGTTATTAGAAAAATAAGAAAATTAAGTAATTACATTTTTATTAAAAATTAACCTATTGTCGAAATAACCATTGACCCAATAAATAATAACCAAACCAAATGAATAGTTTTGAGGATTTAGAAGCGTGGAAATCAGCACGAACATTAAGAGTTGCTATTTCAAAAACGGCAAAAACATTTCCTTTAGAAGAAAAGTATCGATTAATTGATCAAATTCTCCGTTCTTCACGTTCTACAACTGCTAATATTGCTGAAGGCTTTGGTCGTTTTCATTATCAGGAAAATATTCAGTTTTGTAGGCAAGGCAGAGGTTCCCTTTCAGAAACATTGGACCATTTAATATGCGCTTTTGACGAAGGATACATAACAATGGAAATCATGGGGACATATAGAATAATAATAAATAATTGTTTAAGAATATTGAATGGTTACATTGCTTACCTTGTTAAAGCTAAAAGTACCTAACCTAATAACTAAATAACCTATTAACTAATAACTTAATAACTAATTAAACTATGTCAAGAATTATCAAATCCGGACTTATTCAAATGAGCCTTCCAATGACCGAAGGAGAAGGAACCATCAAGGAAATTTGTGATGCAATGGTGCAAAAGCACATTCCATATATTGAAGAAGCTGGAAAAAAGGGTGTTCAGATTTTATGTCTTCAGGAAATATTTAATACCCCTTATTTTTGTCCGGGACAAGATAAAAAATGGTACGCTTCTGCGGAATCTGTTCCAGGACCTACCACTGATTTGATGGCTACTTATGCTAAAAAATACAACATGGTAATCATTGTTCCTGTTTATGAAAAGGAGCAGGAAGGTGTTTTGTATAATACAGCGGCAGTGATTGATGCAGATGGAACCTATCTTGGAAAATACAGAAAAAATCATATTCCTCAAACATCAGGCTTTTGGGAAAAGTTTTTCTTTAAGCCCGGAAACTTAGGCTATCCAGTGTTTCAAACGAAGTATGCAAAAGTAGGTGTTTATATTTGTTATGACAGACATTTCCCTGATGGAGCAAGAGCTTTGGGACTTAATGGTGCAGAGATTGTATATAACCCTTCAGCAACAGTTGCCGGTTTATCGCAATATTTGTGGAAAATAGAGCAGCCTGCGCATGCCGCTGCAAACGGTAATTTTTGGGGATGCATCAATCGTGTGGGGGAAGAAAAACCTTGGAACTTAGGCAAATTTTATGGAAACTCTTATTTTGTAAATCCCCGTGGACAAATAATAGCATGCGCTTCAGAAGATAAAGATGAATTACTAATTGCAGAATTTGATCTTGATATGATTGAGGAAGTTAGAGGTACCTGGCAATTTTTCAGAGATAGAAGACCTGAAACTTATGGTAGATTAACGGAACTTTAGTTTTGTAAATAATAAAAAAAACGGAAAAATTAAATCCTATGGCTGAAGTTAATACCTTGAAAATTGGAGATAAAGCTCAATTTACAAAACAAATTAAAGAAGAAGAAGTTATTTTATTTGCTAAAATTTCTGGGGATGATAATCCTATTCATCTGGATGAAGAGTATGCAAAAAACAGCATCTTTAAACAAAAAATCGCCCATGGTTTTTTAGTTGGCAGCTTAATTTCGGCAGTTATAGCAAAGGATTTGCCTGGTAATGGAACAATTTATTTAAGTCAGAATTTGAAATTTTTAGCTCCCGTTTTTTTGAATGAAACAATTACAGCGCATATCGAAGTGCTTGATTTTCCTAAAGGAAGCCAAGTACTATTGAGTACAATTTGTAAAAATCAAGATCAAAAAGTTGTTATTGAGGGAACGGCATTAGTAATTGCTCCTAAAAGCATTGTTTTAATTAAAAAAGATATTGCCGAATCTTCTTCTGCGCAGCTTTAAATTTATTAGTTTTAAAGAATAATAATTCTATTGTGGAGTATATAATTTAAGCAAAACAATAATTTAATTTAAGTAAATAAAATATAAATAAATGCCTATACAAAACAATCGTTTATCTACAGAAGATTTAGCCTTGAAGTTTGCTGATGTTCATCCACCATTCGAACACGCTGAGGGTGCTGCTATTGAAGCCGACAGGTGCATCAATTGTTACGATGCCCCCTGCACTAAATCATGCCCTACAAGTATTGATGTGCCATTATTTATTAAACAAATTTCATCAGGAAATATTAAAGGCTCAGCAAAAACAATACTATCTTCAAATATTATGGGTGGTGGATGTTCGAAAGTTTGTCCTGTCGAAAAACTATGTGAAGGGGCATGTGTATATAATTTACTTGGGGAAGAGCCTATATCAATAGCTAAACTTCAGCGATATTCCGCCGAAAAAGCAATAAAGGGAAAGTGGGAACTTTTTGAACGTAAACCTTCCAATGGAAAAAAAGTTGCTGTAATAGGTGCTGGTCCTGCCGGTTTGGCTTGCGCACATGCTCTTTCGCTTCAAGGAGTTGAGGTTACTGTTTTTGAAAAAGAAGAAAAAGGCGGAGGCTTAATGACTTATGGTGTTGCCGCCTACAAGGTTACTCCTGAGTTTTGTAAAGAGGAAGTGGATTTTATTCTTTCTATTGGTGGTATTGATGTGCAATATAAAAAAGAACTAGGCAAAGACATTACACTTGCCGAGCTGCAGCAAAAATACGATGCGGTATTTTTAGGGATAGGCGTGGGGATAGCCCGTTCCTTAGATATTCCTGGCGAAGAACTGGATGGTGTCGTTGACGCTATTTCATTTATTTACGAGCTTCGTACCAATGATTTTTCAAAAATTGCAGTTGGTGATAATGTTGCAGTGATTGGCATGGGTATGACAGCAATAGATGCGGCAACACAATCAAAAAGACTTGGCGCAAAAGATGTAACCCTGATCTATCGTAGAACAGAAAATGAAAAACCTTGTACAGAAGTGGAGCTTGATTTAGCGAAACTGGATGGTTGTTCTTTTATCTGGCTGGCAAGTCCAAAAGAAATTATAGGTGAAAATGGTAAAGTGAAAAAACTTGTCTGCAACAAGATGAAGCTGGGAGAGCCCGACACATCAGGCAGAAGAGCGCCTGTAGATACAGGTGAAACATTTACCATGGATGTAGACATGGTTATTAAAGCAGCAGGGCAAATTCCTTTTGAAGAGCTTATTAATAAATCATCTGTGCAAAATAAAAGTGGGAAAATTTCAATAAATAATAAAACGGAAACTAATTTGAAAGGTGTATTTGCAGGTGGCGATTCGGTAAATGGAGGTAAAGAAGTAGTAGATGCTGTTCAAGCCGGTAAAGATGGAGCAAAAGGGATTTTGCAGTATTTGGGAGTATAGCGGAAATGTTTAAAAAAATAATAGAACACGGATAACACAGATTAAAAGGATACTCACAGATAAAATCAGCGAAAATCAGTCGCATCCGTGTTATCCGTGTTCTATCTTTCATTTTGTAGAGAAACAAAAAAACTAAAACAATGGCAAATTTACAATCAAACTTCCTCGGCATAAAATCGCCCAATCCTTTTTGGTTAGCTTCTGCTCCTCCAACGGATAAAAAAATAAATGTGATTCGTGCCTTCGAAGCAGGCTGGGGTGGGGTAGTATGGAAAACGCTTGGCTCTCAGGTGAAAAATGTTTCTTCCAGATATTCTGCCCTTAATTATAACGGAAGAAAAGCCGTTGGTTTTAATAATATTGAACTTATTTCAGATAGACCATTAGAGGTTAATTTAAAGGAGATCAGAGAAGTTTTAAAACTATTTCCTGATCGTGCAATGATTATTTCTTTGATGGCCGATAACGATAGAAAAAGTTGGCATGAAATGGTTAAAAAATCCCAGGATACTGGTGCTCACGGTTTGGAGTTGAACTTCGGTTGTCCGCATGGGATGGTTGAAAGAGGTATGGGGGCTGCCGTTGGACAGGATCCTGATATTGCAAAAATGGTTGTTGAATGGGTGATGGAAGTGGCTACTATTCCTGTAATTACTAAATTAACTCCAAATGTACATTCTGCTGTTCCGGGAGGATTAGCTGCTATCGAAGGAGGCACAAATGGTCTTTCCCTTATTAATACGATACAATCCGTTACAGGAATCGATTTAGATACCTTGGTGCCCAACCCCAACGTTGGTGGTCAATCTGTTTTTGGTGGATATTGCGGCCCTGCTGTAAAGCCAATAGCATTGAAAATGCTCACAACACTTGCTCAGGAAGAAAGAATACGTAACATACCCATCTCCGGTATTGGAGGTATCACTACTTGGAAAGATGCCGTAGAATTTATGCTGCTTGGTGCAAGTAACGTGCAGGTATGCACCGCTGCAATGATTAGCGGGTTCAAAATCATTACTGATTTATGTGATGGCATGAGTAACTGGATGGATGAAAAAGGATATAAAAGCATTGATGATTTTGTAGGGTTATCTGTACCTAAAATTACCAGATGGGAAGAGTTAGACATCAATTTTCATATCGTAGCAAAGATTGATCAGGATAAATGTATCCATTGCGGCTTGTGTTATATTTCTTGTGAAGACACCTCCCATCAGTCGATTGATATAGAAAGAGGAAACCCGTATAATACTTATACGATAAAAGAAGAAGAATGTGTTGGCTGTAATTTATGTAAAATTGTTTGCCCTGTAAATGATTGCATCACCATGGTGGAACAAAGAAAAGGGGATGAATATTTGAATTGGATTGAATATGAAAAAAGAGGATTGCCCTTAAACGATCATTAAAAAAAAATAATCATAGTTTCTTTATGATTTGTATTAGGTAGTTAATTTTTTAGGTATTGAGTAATTCCAATATTTTCTCGGGAGCCCTCGCTAGGATAGCTTTATTCCCTTTAACTAAAATAGGGCGTTCAATTAAAACAGGGTTGTTTGCAAGTATTTTTATCCATTCATTTTCAGATATGTTTGTTGTAGCAAACTTTTCTTTGTATAGCAATTCCCCTTTACGAATAATGTTTTCAGCATTTAGCTGAAGGAGTTTTAATAAATTTTTTATTTCTTTTTCTGTCAATGGTTTTTTTAGATATTCTATCGTATCAAATTTTAGTCCACTATTTTCCAGTATTTTAAGAGCTTGACGGCTTTTTGCACATCTATTGTTGTGATATAAAATAAGGGTTTCCTCCTCTTCTACTTTTTTTGCCTTAATATTAATGTTGTTTGATTTGTTTTGCACTATATTTTTTATTACAATATTTGAAATATTTAATTATTGAAGTTCTCTAGATCAAATGTTGCCATATTCCATCAAAAAAGCTTTTATAAATCCATCTAAATCACCATCCATAACGGCTTGAATATTTGAAGTTTCATAACCTGTGCGAATATCTTTAATTAATTTATAAGGTTGGAACACATAATTGCGAATTTGGGAACCCCACTCAATTTTCTTTTTATTACCTTCTATTTTATCAATTGCTTCTCTTTGTTTGCGTAATTCAATTTCGAATAATTGTGATTTTAAAAGTTTTATTGCATTTTCTTTATTTTGCAATTGAGACCTAGACTCTTGATTTTTTATAATAATTCCTGAAGGCTTATGATATAAACGCACCGCTGTTTCCACTTTATTTACATTTTGCCCTCCTGCCCCTCCTGCGCGAAAGGTGTCAAATTCTATATCTCCTGGATTTATGTCTATCTCAATAGAGTCGTCAATTAAAGGGTAAACATAAACGGAAGCAAAGGATGTATGTCTTTTTGCATTAGCATCGAAAGGAGAAATACGCACCAATCGATGCACACCATTTTCACCTTTTAAATAACCGAATGCAAAATCGCCTATAAATTCTAAGGTAATAGATTTTATTCCAACAGCATCGCCATTTGTACGGTCAGTTTCAATTATTTTATATCCATTTTTGTTGCCCCACATCATGTACATGCGCATCAGCATTTCTGCCCAGTCGCAGCTTTCAGTACCACCTGCACCCGAATTGATTTGAATTACACAGCTTAAAACATCCTCTTTCCCACTGAGCATATTTTTAAATTCAATGTCATCCAGCATTTTAAGGGAAGTGCTAAACTGCTGCTCTACCTCCGTCTCGGTTGCTTCTCCTGCTTTATAGTAATCGTATAATAGGGAAAGGTCATCTACACTGCTTGTTAGTGCGGCATAAGATTTGATCCAGTCTTTTTTTATTTTGGTTAATTTCAGAAGCTCTTCAGCCTCCTTTGGCTTGTCCCAAAAGTTCGGTGCAAGCGCCTTTTCTTCTTCCTCAGCTATTTCTAGTAATTTGCGATCGAGGTCAAAGATGCCCCCTTAACGCACTTGTGCGTTCCCGAAGGTCTTTTAATTGGTCAGTTGTAATCATACACAAATATAATAAATATTGCTAATAGTGAATAAAAAAGGCTGTATTTTTGGGAAAAAATTGAGTTTATTTGTTTTGTAATTAATACTGCTATTTAAAATTACTAAAAAAAAATGCAAACAAAATATTTTAGAATAAATAAAAAAGAATATTGTCATATTACAGACGATAAAATTTTTATTTTAAATAGTAAGGAGGTAATTCGCATACCATTAGAACATGAATTAGGCGAAGAGTGGGGGATATTAAGCATTTTGAACTATTTTCTTTTTACTTTTTTGTTTTTATATACTGCTTTTTCTTTATCTTATTATGGGACTGTTTTTTTTAGTTTCTTGCTTAATTATGGTGCTGTTTTCTTATTATTAATTTCATTTATCCGCATTAAAGAAGGATTTTTGTCTAGTAAAACACCTACGATCCTTCGTAGTAAAATAAAATCTGTTTATTTGAAAACACCATTTTATTCCTTCCCTCGTTTAGTAATATATTTCGAAGGACCAGAAGGGAAAGTTTTGAGAAAAATTATTCCTATTTTATATAAAAAAGAAGCATTACCAATATTAAAGGATTTGGGATACTTGGCTAATTGAGTGGGCTATGTATTTTTTAAAATATCCCAAATTAAATCTTGTTCAAAACCCTTTGAAGCAGCATAACTAGCTAGTTTATAGTTCTCGAAATCAAACTTTTCATCTGATTGTTTTTTATTCCTTTTTATTCCGCCGCTTGTCAACAGTGTTTTTTTTGTAATTAATTCGCGTAGCGTTCGAATATAATCTTTGTCATTAATTTCTAGCATCGCTTTTTTTATACAGTAGTCGGATATTTCACGTTTTTTTAATTCTTGTTTAATTTTTATTTTACCCCATTTTTTTATTCTAAATTTTCCTCCTGCATAAGTTTTTGCAAACCTTTCTTCATTTAAAAAGTTTTCTGTTATTAAAGTAGCAATAATATTTTCAACTTCCTCCTGATATAAGCCCCATTCATAAAGTTTGTTGCGCATCTCTTTATGGCAGCGTTCTTGATAAGCACAGGTTTGCCGGGCTTTTACCAATGCTTGCGATACAGTAAGCTTTTGTATAGGATTTTTTTCTAATGTCATTTGGATGGTACTGTTAATTCCGGGTAATAAGTTTTCATTAATTTTATTTTAATAATTACACTTTTGTTTTTTACAACAGCTGTTTTTTTTATTTATAATTAATTATATTTAAAATTAAATGTTGCTATTATTGTGTATCAAAAACTACTTAAATTCGCAATTATTTATTTTGTCAAAACCTAGTATACCAGTAGTAAATGTTATTTTAACTTTATTTTTTTGGTCATCGTAACTTTCTGTATTATTATTGATATAATAGTTCAAGGTTCTTTCTAAATCTATGTATTCGGTTTTATTTAAAATAATTATTTCATTATAATTTCCCGCTCTGGAAATATCGTAAGTCTCGGAATAAGTTTTAGTCGTCAAAATAAAATTTAAAAAAAAAGTAATATTTAACAAACATATCCCAAAGCCGGCAAAGGCATAAAGGGCAAATTGGTTATAGGACATATCAACGTATGTTTTAAAATATTTCCATTGAATTAAGCCAAGTAAACCTGCAATAAAATAGACACAAAATATTGTTCCTATTCCAATGATAGTTGTTTTTGCAAACCAAAAAAGAATTGGGATTCCAATTAATCCGCAAATTGTAATAATTATGGTAGTCTCGGCACCTTTTTTACGGATAATATTTTTTAGTTTTCTCTTATTCATAATTAATTATTATCATTTTTATTAGTTTTGAAAAATAATTCTAGTTAATTAAAGTTTGTATTGAAATTATTTATACATATTAATTGTATAAAAAAAGTATTGTTAAATCCCTTAGTTTTATATAATATATTTAATTCAGGCTTGTTAATGTTCATTTTTATGTTGTTACTTGTGATGCTAAATTATTTTTTTATTTTATACTAGTTTAATAATTTTGTTTGTTATCAAATATACAAAAATTGGAATGCTAAATGGTTCCATCATTAAACGTAAAAAAATAAATATTTTTTTACTCTTTTTTTTAGTTATTAATATTTTT
Source organism: Chitinophaga pinensis (assembly GCA_945865315.1). Classification (GTDB taxonomy): domain Bacteria; phylum Bacteroidota; class Bacteroidia; order 2-12-FULL-35-15; family 2-12-FULL-35-15; genus 2-12-FULL-35-15. The sequence continues at coordinate 13,268 of CAMBDK010000032.1, forward strand.
TCGCATTTTTAATTTTTTTAAAATTTACGCCTTTTGTTCCTAAATATTAGAAATTACTTGCATTATTCAATTACAAATTATATTTTAACACTCATTGATTAAATTAAGGCCTATAATGTCTAAACAAGTTTTATTAGAAATAAAAAATTTAGTAACTGAATTTCGAACCGAAAAAGAAACGGTAAAAGCTATTAACGGTATATCTTTTACGCTTTCTTGTGGCGAAACAATTGGTATTGTTGGGGAGTCAGGGTCTGGCAAATCCGTTACTGCCTTATCCATAATGCGTTTAATTGCAAGTTCAAATGGGAAAATTTCTGGGGGAGAAATTCTTTATCATTCTAAAAATAAAGGGGTGAAAGACATAATAAAACTTTCTCAAAAAGAAATGTCAAGCATCAGAGGTAAAGAAATGGCAATGGTTTTTCAGGAGCCCATGACTTCTTTAAACCCAGTTTATACTTGCGGTAATCAAGTAATGGAATCTATTTTATTACACCATCATGTTTCTAAAAAAGAGGCTAAAGAAATGACTATAAATTTATTTATAGAAGTTCAATTTGCCGACCCCTTAACTATATTTAATCATTATCCTCATCAACTTTCGGGTGGACAAAAACAAAGGGTAATGATTGCCATGGCGATGGCTGGTAATCCTAGAGTTTTAATAGCCGATGAACCTACAACAGCTTTAGATGTTACTGTTCAGGCAACAATTCTTGAATTGATGTTGAAGCTCCAGCGGGAGTATGACATGGGTATATTATTTGTTGCGCATGATTTGGGGGTTATTGCCGAGCTTGCTGATAAAGTTTTAGTTATGTACAAAGGTGAAATTGTGGAGCATGGATCTGTTTTAGATGTTTTTTCAAACCCTAAACACCCATATACCAAAGGTCTTTTAGCTTGTCGCCCCCCCTTGGATAAACGCATAAGCTTGCTGCCAACCGTTTCTCATTTTATGAAATTTGATGCTAAAGGGCTTGCTGTCATTGGCCAGCAATCTGTTGGCGAAGTGACGGATAGTTATATTATTAGTTCCGAAGATAGGGCAAAAGCGCATAAAGTATTATATGGCAAAGCACCCATCTTACAAATTAAAAATCTTAAAACGTATTTCCCCATTAATAATGGAATTTTTGGTCAAAAAACTGATTTTGTTAAAGCTATTGATGATGTTAGTTTTGATGTTTATCCAGGTGAAACGCTCGGATTGGTTGGTGAATCGGGATGTGGTAAAACTACTTTAGGAAGAACAATTTTACGATTGATTAGACCTACTGCTGGTGAAATAATTTTTGACGGGAAAAATATTTGTGAATTTTCCGAAAAAGAAATGCTTGCATTGCGAAGAGATATTCAAATAATTTTTCAGGACCCTTATTCTTCTCTTAATCCTCGCAAAATAATTGGGCAGGCTATAATGGAACCCATGCAGGTGCATGGCATAGGACTTGGCGATAAAGAAAGGAAAGAAATGGTAATTGATATTTTGAATTCAGTAAATTTGGAAGAGTCTCATTTTTATCGTTATCCTCATGAGTTTTCTGGTGGCCAGCGGCAGCGTATTTGTATTGCTCGTGCATTGGCATTACGCCCTAAATTTATTATTTGTGATGAACCGGTTTCGGCATTGGATGTTTCTGTTCAGGCTCAGGTATTAAATTTATTAAATGAGTTAAAACGTAAATTTGAATTTACTTATATTTTTATTTCTCATGATTTATCAGTTGTTAAATTTATGAGCGACCGCATGATTGTTATGAATAAAGGAAAGATTGAAGAGCATGGTGATCCCGATTCTATTTATAATAATCCACAAACAGAATATACGAAAAAATTAATTAATGCTATCCCTAAAGGACGCTTGGAGGATATTAAAGCCGCCATTAATAAGAAATTAATGCTTAAATAATACTTTTCTATTTTGTCTGTTGGGTTGGATATAATATGGAATGGCTAAATAAAATTTTTATGCCCCTTTTGTTTTTTTTATATGGTTACCTAGAAAATACTATTAATTACAGGCTGTTGTTCGAATTAATTAAATCGTAAATATTAGATAAATGCAAATAAATAAAATTTCAAAAACTTATATTTTTATTTTATTTCTTTTTATGATTTCTATTGTTGTTGGTGTTTATCTGTATTTTAGTTCTAACAATGCCATAATACTTACTGAGCCAGAAGTTAAAATAGTTAAGCCCTCTAGTATAAATACTAATTATTTTTTTGATTTCGAAACGCTTGATGGCCTTGTAAATACCGAGAATATTATTGTTGCAAAGTCTCATTCTGGTAAAATGTCGTGCAATTTAATTGGTGGTAAAGAATATGGTCCATCTGTAAATTTGAAAATTAGTAAGATTTCTGAAATACCTATTAAGAAAGTAGCTGCTAGCGTATGGGTATATCCCATTTCCAATTCGCCTATCGCAGTTTTAACATTATCTGTTATTAACTCTAATAATACATCTGTTTTTTGGGATGGTAAAAGCACTGAAAATCAAAATTTTACTCCCAATAAATGGACAAAAATTAATGCGCTTTTTAATTTACCTGCTGATAAAATAAGTGCCGATGATATTATAAGCATCAATATCTGGAATAAGGGAAAAACAGATATTATTATTGATGATTTAGAAATTGTATATGGCGAAAGTTCTGAGCGCAGAGGTGTTTACACTGATGCTGATCCTAGTAATTTATTGAAAAAAGATTTGAATTTGCATAGAAAAACAGCGCCATTCAACACAATTTATTTTGATAATATAAATATTAATAACGAAAATTCTACACGCCTCACTATTAATAAGGATGATTTTATGGCCGATTTTTCTCCTAATGATGAAGTTTATGTTGGGAATTTTATAACGGATAAAAGTAATTTGGATGAAATTATCTGTATTAATAAGGAGAAAATTGCAATGTTTGAATATGATACGGAGGACCATGGTTTTAATAAGCTTTGGGAGTCAACACTTGGAGATCAATCTTTTTTGAAGCAGCAATCAGCAAAGTTTGTAGGTGATTTTAATGCTGACGGGAAAATAGATTTTTTATTGGTTGATAAAAATACCGGCGCATGGGATTTATATAATTTTAATAATAAAGCTTTTAAAGTTATAATTAAAGGAAACAATAAATTAAGTTCTAAATGGTTTGATGGTCTTAATAAACCATTTGTTGCAAATTCTTTTTTTAATAATAAAAAAGACGGTCTAGCAATTCTTAATACTAATTATTATATCGGTGTTCAGTTAAATAATGTAAGGAATACCTTCGAAGAAATAAAATTAATTTTGCCTTCTAGCGATAGTTCTTTATTCACTAATTCCTCTTTAGTTTTTATTGGTAATTTTGATAATGTTATAGGGCAGGATATTTTAAAATTGAATACCGATTGGCGTTTTGATTTTAAAATGATGAAGTTAGATCCTGCAGGGTTTTATATTTTTAAAGCACTCGATTTTAAAGGCTTTTTGTTTGATTTTAATCCCAAGTATTTCGAATTTGTTAAAATTGTTTCCGGCAATATTACTAGTTTAACAAAATCTTCATTGCTTGTAATGATGTGTAATTGTGCCGATAGTAAGTTTAATGGTATTTATTGTAATGAATTCGACAATGTGGCATATTTACCAAATTCTACAGCCTTGTATGAGCTGGTAAATAATAATTCCAATTGAAAGTTGTTCCTTACTAGGTTAATTTATTTATGAATTATGGTTAAATATTTTTTTCGCTTCTTTTCTGTTGTTTCTTCTGCTATAATTATATGCTTGTTGTTTGTTTTTTCTTTAGACGCTTGTAAAAATGTGGAGAAACAAAACAATGTGCTTGATTGCGCTACTTTTAGCGTTCAAAATTTCGACCCACTTAATAATTGGCAGTTTTATGCCGATAAGGAGCCCCTTCTGAATATGCAAGATCCAGAAGAAAAGCTTGACGGCGCAGGAATTTCTAATTGCAAAAATATTTTTATCGATTATAATAATGTTAATACTGGTTTTGTAATCCCTTCATTGGTTCAATTAAAAAACGGGAAATTTATATTTGAATTTGAAATAAAAAACAAAAGCCTTTCCGCCCAAAATTTTTATTATAAACTCTATTATCAAAATGAGTCGTATAAATTTAATGAGTTTGATTCCCTTAGCAATGGGGAGCATTTACTTGCGTCAGAAAATTTTTATGGTAGCTGGCAAAATACGGCTGTTACATTTAAAAAAATTACCGCCGTCGCTGCTGATAATGCATTTCATAAAGTACAGGATAGTTTTAATATTGTTGGTAATCCTAGAGAAGAGAAACGTTTTATCGATAATGGCATTAATAATCGTTGGAAAAGAAATTTACGCGTTGGCCAATATAGTTTTTTGCTTGTGGTACTTACCGAAAATGATTTTAAAAAAATCCCTCCTTATATTCAAAATATTAATTTAATGAATAATGGCAAGTTTATTAACCCTTATTTCTATTTTCTTTATGGTGAGGGTAAAAATTTGACTAGCACCATCGTAAATAAATCACCCTCTTTATTAAAGGTTATCGCCAAACCAAATTTAGGAGCTGGCATTTACATTGATGATGCTCGTTTTGATGGCATTGTTGATAAAACAGGTTTCTGTAATACTTGCGGACAAGACAGTAATTTATTTAAAAATGCTCCCATCCAGCAATTTATTAATTATGTTGACGCTTCCACTAAAATGTATAATATCCCCGTTATTGTTGATGTTCTGAAAGATAACTATTCTAAAATGGATTATAATTGGAACAAAAGTTTTTTTTCTAAAGACGAACTGATACCTACAATAATTCAAACCTCTAAGCAGCCTTGTCAAACAGTTTTTTCGGATGCTGCTGAAAAATCTATTTCCTTGAAAAACCCTGCTGCCAAATACGGCGAATGGAAAAAAGAAAGTGTTGGTATTATTACTCGGCATGGTTTTACTTATGGGAAGTATAGACTTAAAGTGAAACTTACCGAACTTTTAAATAAAAATAATGTTTGGAATGGATTAACCAACGCCATTTGGCTTATTACACAAGGCGGAGGCGAATGGAATTACAGAAGAAATTGTGATAAAGAAGGTTATATGGCTACTTATTGGGGTGGACAAAAAGATAAGCGAGTGCCAGCGGTTGATTATTCCGAAATAGATTTCGAAATATTAAAAACACCTCCTTACTGCCCCGATAAAGACTTCCCTCCCGTTTATAAAAATACTTTCGATGATAATAAAAATATTAATAGTTGGAATGTTTCCCTGCCCGATGAAATTACTAACAATGATAATAAAGTTACTGTTGCATGCACCAATTGGGATATGGCTTGCTGGGATCCTAAAAGTTTTGGTGTTGGATGTAATCCTTTAAATTATAAAGGGGAAGCATTTTTTACACATCGCTGGGACCACTGGTATAGAGCGCTTACAGAAAAAACAGAAGTTAGTGACGATGAACTATTCGCTGCCGATTACTATTATTTTGAAATAGACTGGAGGCCCTCAGAAATTATTTGGCGCATTGGTCCCGAACCCCATAAAATGAGGGTAGTAGGTTATATGAATGAATCCGTTACCTCCATCCCTAATAACCAAATGTTATTAATTATTACTCAGGAATTTCATAATACAAAATGGTGGCCCGGAACTCCATACTCACAAGATAATATACCATTCCCCGCTAATGATATCCTTGGTAAAGTTTTTGACTTAACTATTGAATAATACTTATAATAATGCATGCTGCAGCTTGGCATACTGCAAAAAAACTAGAGCTTCCAAAAAATAAATCCATACTACCATTGCCTCCATACTCTCCTGAATTTCTGCCATTGCAGGTGTTGTTTCACCTGCAATTTACGAAGCGCCTTTCTGCTTTTACTTTTGTTTCATAAACAACACCATTGATGCCATTTTACTCGTTTATTATCACTCAAAAATTGTAAACTACCTATTACAATATTTTTATGTTCATCGTCCTCTAATAGTTTTATTCATTTAAGATTTGTAGCTGTGAAAAAATAAACATCTGAAGTCTTTCTTATTGAAACCATAGTTTGTAAATATAATAACTCTCACAAACTTGCAGGTGAAATAACACCTGCAAGGGCGGAAAGCAGTTTTTTTAGTCATTTTATTAATTTTACCTCAAACTTAACAATAGCGAGGGTATTAAAGAAAAAAACCATTACTTTTGTCTATGTTGCCCAATTGGTCGTTCAACCTTTTTGAGGCAAATTGTTAAATCTTTTCGAAACGCTAATAATAATGGCTAATAAAACCGAAGATAAAGAACTGGGTTTTGGTACCAAAACATCAGCACAGAAAACCCGATTAATTAACCCGGACGGTTCATTTAATATTAAGCGTATTGAACAATCCAGATGGAACTCTACAAGCATCTACCACGCATTGATATCAATGTCCTGGTTAAAATTCAATTTAATTATTTTCTGCTATTTTATTGTTATCAATTTAATTTTTGCCGTCACTTATTACTTTGCAGGGCTTGAAGGGTTGAGAGGTATCGAAGGGGAAACTGAAATTGATAAATTTTTAGAGGCTTTCTTTTTTAGCACACAAACAGTAAGTACGGTTGGTTTTGGACGGCTAAGTCCAGGGAGCCATTCCATTAGTATAATTGCTGCTATTGAATCTTTGGTTGGTCTACTTGGATTTGCAATCGTTACTGGCGTAATTTATGGTCGTTTCTCACGTCCAAAAGCACGAATTATATTCAGCAAAAAAGCTATTGTCGCGCCTTTCAAAGATGGAGCAGCGTTTCAGTTCCGTATTGCCAATAAAATGCGGAATAGCCAAATTTCAGACATTGAAGCACGTGTAACTGTTGCAAAACTTGAACTTGAAAATGGTGTATTGATAAGACGTTTTCGTCCATTGGAACTAGAAATAAAAAAAATTATTTTCTTTCCTATGACTTGGACCATCAATCATCCTATAGATGAAAATAGTCCGCTTTATGGAATGACAGCAAAGGATCTATTAGAATCCGATGCCGAGTTTATGATTTTATTAAGCGGTTTTGATGATACATTTTCACAAACAGTAAGTTCTCGTTTTTCTTATACTCATGAGGAAGTAGCTTATGGAGCTAAATTCATAAGTGTATTTGGTCAAAATGAAGAAGGGCAAACAACACAAGATTTGAATAAGATAAGTGATTATGAAATTGTAAAATGATTCTGCCATTGCAGGTGAAATAACACCTGCAATGGCAGAAAGGCAATTGCTGAAAATATAATTAATATCCATTGTAAGATAAAAATTGGTTGTCGAAGAAATTTCATAGTAGGGTTGTTCAGTTGTTTATAATATTACTTCACAATTTTTGTTTTAGACTTGAATAAAATCAACCCATTTGACAGTATATCAATTCTCTATGATTACTAATTTATTTATTGAAAGAGTTCTATTATCTTGTAGCAGTTGAACAAAATATAGCCCACTTGAAAGATTTTCTTTATATACAGTTATTGTTTGTCCATCAATATTTTTTATTTGTTTTATTTGTTCTCCCAATGAATTTAAAACTATCAAAGTTGCATTTTTTAAAGTCCTTTCCGTTTGTATAATTGCCTGTATTGAAAATGGATTAGGGGAAATTGAAACTTTCGCACTATCCTTTTCATTTTCAATTCCCACTGTTATACACTTAAAATCTGTATTTGTATAATCATACGAATCAATAAAATTAGGAAGGCTTCCACTGCAAGTTTTTCCATTTAAATAAACAGCAGAATCTTGATAATTACAATTTATTCCCAAGTTATTGGGATTATTGATAACTGAAAGATAGTTAGACGGATTAGCTACTGTGGCAAGATAAATCTTTCCATTTGGAGCTAATTGCATTGCGTAAGACGTTAAATTGGAAATAAGAGTTTTAGAAGCTATAACCGAATCAGGGTTTCCACCTGATGCACTTAAATTAAATTGGTAAATTCCATTATTATTTAACCAACAGGAAATATAAAGTTTTGAGTTATCGGGTGAAAAAGAAACGCCATAATAGCTGTAATTTGGGTTTGTTTGGATTGATACACAATTACTAACAATTCCGGTATTCTTATCAAAATCAAAATATTCGGCTATGTTTGGAGCTGATTGACCGTTTACAATAGCAAGTTTATTTCCATTTGGTGAAACTTTAAGCTGACCGATTGCTCCTCCAAGCCCTATCATGGTCGTTGGGTGAACCGAACCAACATGAGAAATCACTGTATCAACTATTCCTAAAGGAGATAAATGATATGAATAAAAAGCATCTGAATAATATTTATGTACAATTATCCAAAAATCATTGCCGTTTATATGTTTAACAGCAGTAAGTTTTTCAGCAACAGTATCAAGTAATTTTATATTTTTTTGGTCTGAAAGTACATCTCCTAAACCATTATCAAAACAAATATCTACCACCGAATACCTGAAACCATATTGTAAACCATCTTCATAAAAATCATCCGTAGTAAAAATATAAAAATAGCGACTACTACCGGGTTGAGCAACAATCAGCGATGATTGGGTAGATGAAAAATTTCCAAGCAAACCATTTCCATTTGGCATTACTTGATGATTTTTATTCCACACTTCCATTCCATTTGTATAAAACAATAATGCTCCAGTGCTATCAGAAATTACGGATGTACCTTCAACATTAGTACCATTAGGAGAATATGTTTGTCCATCCGTTAAAACAATTGGGGAACCACTATTAAAATTTAGCCCAGCTTCGTTTCCAAAATACCAAATGCTTCCTTGTTTTTGTCCCAAACAAAATAGCGGTGCAAAGAAAAATATTAAAAGAAATTTATTCATTGTTATATAATTGTGACGATCTAATGCATTATTAATTGAAATTAAATATACGAAAAATATATATTTTATTTAGAATGTAAATTGGTTGAAATTATTATTTGCTAAAGGAAAATTTTATATACTTCATAAAAAAAGAGCCATTTTTACTTTCATAAAAATAGCTCCTCTTATAAACTTTATATAGACTATTTGGTTTTCATCATTTTTTTAGTTTCCATAGTTTGTCCGTCAACAATTAAAGAATAAGTATAAATTCCATTTGTTAAATCATTAGCAAATACATTTAATTGTCCTTTACCTTTTTCTGTTAAATCAACCGCTTTGATAAGTTTACCTGATTGATCTAAAAAAATAATTTGAGCCCGAGTAAAACTATTTGGCAAATAATAACTGATAACTGTCTGCTCTGCAAAAGGATTTGGAGCATTTTGGTCAAGAATTATTATATTTTTATTGCTTATGTCAACGTCAGTTTGGTTTGCTGCTGTTTGTGTTGGCGACAATTGCATAGAACGCTCATTTTGAGCACTGCAACACGCATTCATTGAAGTTATTAATTGATTAATTTGGTTTAATAAAAAGGAGTTAATTGAATCCTGATTACTTATTTGTGCTTTAGCAGCAATCAGTCCTTGTGATAAGCTATCCGATGTTTTGCTTAATTCTTGAACCGCTTTAACTAATGGAACAACAATTTCTGAATAAGCTATAGAATAAGGATCACTTTCATTGGCAGGGTGATGTACAATTGAAGAAACAAAATTTGTTTGTTGAGCCGCTTGTTCTACTTCCTGTGCTATAAAACCTGAGTGAACAATTTCTGTTGACCCCGTAAAGTCCATTCCATTTTTATGCAATTGTTTAAGACTGTCAGGCATATTTTGTATGATAAAATCATCAAACGCATTTGTATTTATATTATAAGTAACAGGGCGTAGTTTTTTTATAAACTCCAATCCTTTTACATTCTCGGTTACGTTAGTTTTAAAACGTCCGTCAGAACCATTATACTACCCGCAATAATAACTGCTGATAGTAGTTTGAATTTTTGTTTCATGTTTTTTAATTTTTATTGTTTTTCCTCGTTGTTAATTGATTTGTTTATTATTCATCCTATTGATAACAAGGGTTAAAACAACAGAATGAATTTAGAACCAGATAGAAATATTAAAAGATGATATTATTTTGGATATTTTAAAACCTTTATATGAATTTGTATGCGTTGAGGTTTCTGTTGAAATGGGATTGGGAAAATTTTGTCCTGTAGTTTCACTTGCTCTTATCCCACCTAATTTATAATACAATGCGGATGAAGAAAATTCTGCTCCAATCGAAATCCGTCTATGCAAATAAATATTAAACCCGGCTAAGGCTCCAACACCGGCAGCAAAACCACCAGGAGTATTTGCTTTTGAATTATGTATTGATTGAAGCGTATCTGTTGTAAAATCTCTCGTTTCGCCATAACCGGTATTGTTCACATCTTTATAATTAACGTATGTCGCTGTCATGCCACAATACGATTCTATTCTTTTGGTTTTCATAAAAGTCCACTGAAAGCCGGGAGTATATCTGTATATTCTGCTGTTTATTTCCGTAGTGCTTATATTGTGGCCTAAACCACCTTTTGCGTCAACATTTGCCTGTAGGTTTAAATTTGTTATTCCAAATTCAAAACGTAACAGAATATCATTGTTTATTTGATATTTTGAAATTACGCTGAATGAATAAGACTTATCAACTCTGCTACCTGGGGTAATAATATTTCCATCAGCATCTACTAATATTCCTCCGGTGGCAGTCAATAGAGGGATTTCAACTTGCGCCTGAATACTATTCATTGCTATTGACAGTCCCCACTTACTCTTAGGTGCCGGTTCCGTGTTAAACTGTGCAAAACCACTACATGAAATGGAAGATAAAACCATTGCGGTTAAAATTTTTTTTGTTTTCATACTATTTGAGTTTTTATGTTTATTTCACTGAAAAAACTTATTTACCTCAAATATATTGTATGTTACTTTTGGCAAATTTAGCTTGTAGTTAAACACAAAAAAGCACGAATGATTAAGTGCTATTAATTGCCTTTTTGCTTTTTTTTCAATGAAAGCAAATATATACCCGATTTCTTACACCAAATTTACACTTAAAAAGCACATTGTTGAAACTGTTACGATAACTATTTTTGTTTTTAAAGCAAAATAGTATAAATTTGAATTATGTTAATTTTTCTGCCATTGCAGGTGTTATTTCACCTGCAATGGCAGAAATATCTGATTTGAGGCAACAGGTAAAGGGAGATTCATCAAAGTGCATTAACGAAAAAAAATTCATTCGTAGTAAATTTTCATGGCAGGGGAATGAGCGTAAAGAAAATGCCCTGTGGGCATTTTTAGCGAAGAGCCAGCCAAGCGGGGCGAGAGGAGCTTTTTCTTGTGGCAAATCGCAGGTTCATCAGGTAATTCATTATATATAAGATCAGGAAGATCACCATAAGAAAAAAACATTTATCGAATACGTCAAAAGTCCGGTGGACTTTTGAGCGGGTATGTGGAATAGCATTTTTTTAAAGACATTTGAAATAGAATATGACGAAATGTTTATATTTAAACCGATTGAATACTGAATAGATATTTCGTGCCTGACGGCACTTTTGTATCTCTTATGTGATACTTCTTCAGGCACAACACACCCTTAGCTTTTAATGCCTGCCTTTCTCTGGTATGTTTTGCAGCTTCCTTTTCTATATTAATTCTGTAAAAAAACTATTTTGTTTCTTTATGTTTGTTGTAAATCATTTGGCAAACTTTATCCATTGCTTTAAAAATTGTAGTGTCAATATTGGAAGTATTTGTAATACTAGTTAACGTTACAACGGCATTGTATAAAATAACCTTCTCTTGTCGCCCAATACGCTCAATAAAATTTATTTTATTACTTCCTTTTGGAGAATCTGAAACGATTACTTCTTCTGTATTCGTATCTATTGCAAATAATATATTCTTACTCATTTCTCTTTAATTTTGTTTGTAAATTATTAGTGTAAACGGCATCGGCTATTAGAATTAGTTGTCATGTTTTTACATCTTGCGCCTTTTTTTGTTGTCCCTGTGCATTGGCTCGAAGCAGTTGAAGTGTTTTTTGTTGTAGAACTGGATCTGGGCGATTTGGCTCTTTTTGTCTTGCCTTCGCAACAATTATAACCTACTTTTATATTATGTACTTTACAATAGCAACTATTTGATTTACTTCGATTGCATTTTAAACAAAGTAACTGAATATTTGATGCATCACTGCTACCACCGCAAGAATATGGTGTGATATGGTCATATTCTAAACTTTGAGAACTGCCACAGCATTTGCATTTGCCACCATCTCTAGCATAAACAACCTTTTTTGTTGTTTCTGAAATATACCTGCTCTGAGAAAAACAACAAATATTGAATAAAAGTAATAATGCGATTAAATATTTTTTTTTCATTGTAACTATTGGGTTTAACGCCTATGTGAATAATTGTGTTTTCTGTTCAATACGGTCGCCAGTATTTCCTTCAATCTTTCACGAATAAAGCGAAGGTGCAATAAGGTAATATTCAAAATCTTCAGTTGTAAAACTTTACTTTTACCTAATTTTATGAAACACCACCAACCAGTCAATTTTACATTTTGATGAGCATGTATCAAGGTGTTTAGTCGATATAAATTTTAGGTGTTTTCCCATAGTACAAATTTACGATTTTAAATTATAACTGCCCCTAACAGTTAAGGTTTTGTTGCGCCAGCAGGGTATATAATAAAACCGATGTTGCACCTTACCCCTCGCGCTTAGGGCTATATGAAGTTATGGGGAAAGCGGATTGTTAATCAGGTCGCTTTTGTTTTTTCAGAGCTTTGTATTTGAGCAATATAAATTGCTTTTTACTATTTTTTTGGATCTTCTCCATTCTTCGTGGATAAAGAATTATTTTTAAAAATTATTGAAACCAGTGGGTTCAAATGTTTATAGAAATAGGTTTCGGTTGTTTTGTTCGACCCCTGCTGGGGTCGTATATATTCCTATCTCAATTCTTTTCTATAAACATTGGATGCCTCTGGCATCTCAAACTAGCGTCTGTCCATAGAGTCAAACATTTTCAAATTATACAAATTTTAAGCTTCAGAATTCTGGATTTCAAATTTTTGAACCAAAATTGTTTTGTTTGAAATAAAGCTAATAACGGTAGTCATTGCGAGGCTTTTTTAGCCGAAGCAATCTCATATATTGGTGTGAGATTGCTTCAGTCGTGCCTCCTTCGCAATGACGTTCTAAGTTTAAATGCCGACTCTATGGACAGGCACTAACTAATCCGGTTTTTATTATAATTACGCATACTTTAAGGCGAATATCCTTTATCTATTAGGTAATCACTCTAAATTTTATTTCCATTAACAATGTCGAATATCATTTTTTTTTGTCAATAGCGTCCTAAACGTTTTAAAAAATAAGAGAAAGAATTTAAGTATCTCAAATTACCTTTGAGTTGCGTAACCAAAAAACTTTCTCTCATGACAAATATAACTTTGTTTTCTCAAATCATTTCCAAATTAGACCGAATAAAATTTTCAAAACTTGTAAAAGAGAAGGAAACCGATAAGCACCAAAAGGGCTTTAACAGTTGGACTCATTTAGTATCAATGCTTTTCTGCCAGTTTGCTAAAAGTCAATCAGTTCGAGATATTAGTAATGGATTACGTTCTGCCACAGGTAATCTTAATCATCTTGGTATTGAAAGAGCTCCTTCTAAATCAACAATTAGTTATCAAAATAAAAATCGGGACTGGGAACTCTTTAGAGCCTACTATTATCAATTACTTGGAAGTTTAGGACAGCAAGCCGGGTTTAGGCAAGTAAAGTTTAAAATTAAAACTAAAATATTTCTTTTAGATTCCACCACCATTAGTTTGTGTTTAAGCATTTTCGATTGGGCAAAATACAAGGTAGCTAAAGGGGCTGTAAAAATGCATACACTGCTTGATTTTGATTCTAATCTGCCGGCTTATGTAAATATTACTGATGGCAAAACAGCAGACAATAAAGGGGCTTACGCCATCCCCTTACTAAAAGGAAGTGTGATTGTAGCGGACCGATTTTATAACGATTTTTATTTGTTAAATATCTGGGACAGCAAAGGGGTTTATTTTGTAATCCGGCACAAAGAAAATATCCAATATACCGTAATTAAAGAAAATAAACTGCCTGAAAATAGGCATCAACATATTCTTAAAGATGAAATTATTGAACTCAAAAACAAATCATCAAAAGAAAAGTATCCTAAAAGACTACGCAGGGTGGCTGTTTGGGATGATGTGAATATGCAAGTGATTGAGCTTATTACAAATCAAATGACTTGGAGTTGTAATACAATAGGAGAGCTTTACAAAAGTCGATGGCAAGTGGAAATATTTTTTAGAGACATTAAACAATTGCTACACATTAAATCTTTTATTGGAACTAGCCAAAATGCAGTAATGATACAAATATGGACAGCATTAATAACCATACTAATGCTAAAGGCTTTAAAGGCAATGGCTAAATTCAACTGGCATCTTTCTAATCTTGTAGCATTTATAAGATTAAATCTTTTTGTGAAAATAAATCTACAAGATTGGCTTGATAAACCTTTTGAGGAACACAATGATCCTCCGCAAGAATTTTCACAAGGGGTTCTTTTTTGAAATTAGCTAATTCTATGGCATTTATCCAATTAAATCAATAGCTTTGATTATCAAACAAAACGTTTAGGACGTAATTG
>CAMBDK010000033.1 GCA_945865315.1 Chitinophaga pinensis
AACTTTAGGGTCGAATGGAACAGAATCCTATTCTGGTGCTTGGGTTCAAGTATCGAGAGTAGGTATGCCATTAACCAACGAAGCAATTATTCCTATCGGATCGAAAGACAAATGGAATTCATTAACTCCTTATACTGAAGATTCTACGATGGAAGCTTATTTCTGTAACCCAGAATTAGCATTGTATATGGATGCTTCACAATTTGGAGGAGCAGTTCCAGCATTTGCTGCATTAAGAGTTCAAGCAGCGTCTCAAACCATCATTGCACCTGTGGATTTTAGAAACGGACATGATGGTTTGTTTGCTATTAGGGGACACGCTGCAACAACAGGTACTGCATTAGATACATTAATTTTTGGTAATTATTTATTAAGAGATAACGCGCCACGTTCAGTGGATTTATTACCAATTTTTCATACTGGTGTTCCTAACTTACCACCATACCAATTGGCTACCCGTAAAACGGATGGTAACCCACTTACAGGTGGTAAACCATTTATCAATAATTTCTTACCAATATTTGGTGATATGTTAAGATTGAACATGGCAGTGCCAGTTACTCCACGTAACGATCCAAAATTCAGCTCACTTGGATTACTAAAAGCTGCTGTATTAGGGTTAACTGATCCATTATATAATACTGACTCTAGCCTTCAATTTATTCCTAACATGGATGGTTTCCCGAATGGAAGAAGATTGGAAGATGATGTAACAACTATTGAATTACAAGCAGTAGGTGGTGTTGTTCTTGCAGCAGTTGGATTATGGTATGATGACCGTCCATTAGGTGCTAGTCCACTTTCACCAAGCTTACTTGGGGTATTAGGTTATTCAGCAGGTGTATCAGCAAATGATACTACGTTTAAATCTTCTTTCCCTTATGTTCAAACACCTTGGAGTGGATATGCCAATCATTCTGCTCAATAAATATTTTCATTAAAAAAACTAAAACTTAAAAAAAAGCATGAAAAAAACATCAATTGGAGCAATTCTAACAGTAACAGGAGTTCTTGCAACAGCAATAACTATAGGTGTTATGGATTCTCAAAAATCATATGTAGAAGCTTCCAGTCATAGGGAGGCACCATTGATCGCAAGCGATCCATTGGCTGACAATACAGATTTGTATGCATTCAGAAGTCCTGACGATACAAATACAGTTACTATTATTGCAAATTATGTTCCACTTCAATTACCACAAGGTGGACCTAACTATGCTTCTTTCGGAGAAAATATCCGTTACGAAATACACATAAAAAATGATGTTAATACAACAGGTGATGATATTACTTATCGCTTCACTTTTTCAAAAATAAACGAAGATTCTACTACATTTTTCAATATTCGTTTAGGAAAACAAAATTTGAAAACTACTTATACATGTGAAAAAAGTGTAGATGGTGGTACTTCATTTACCACAATTATTTCAAATGGAGCTGTTCCTCCTCCAAACATAGGACCACGTTCTATTGGAGGTGGTGCTGGCTTAAATACTACTTATGAAGCACTTATTACTGCTGCAATTGCAACTGCAAGTGGTGCAGGTGGTGAGAAAGTATATTGTGGACCATCTGACGACCCTTTCTTTGTTGACCTTGGAGGTATATTTGATTTAGGCCAGACTCGCGCAGGCGGAACAGGTGTAGATGCTCCAGTGGATGGTGTGGCATGTAAAAATGTACATAGCATTGCAATTAAAGTACCTATCAGCTCATTGCAAAAAACTGGCTTAAGTGTAAGTTCAGCAGTAAACATTTTAGATGGAGATTTTGTTGTTGGTGTATGGGCTTCTTCTAGCAGACAAGTAGTAAGAACTTTAGGGTCGAATGGAACAGAATCCTATTCTGGTGCTTGGGTTCAAGTATCGAGAGTAGGTATGCCATTAACCAACGAAGCAATTATTCCTATCGGATCGAAAGACAAATGGAATTCATTAACTCCATATAATGAAGATTCTAACATGGAAAGTTATTTCTGCAATCCAGAATTAGCATTATATGTAGGCACTGGTGCTTATACTTCTGCTGTTCCTGCATTATCGGATCTTAAATTACAAACTGCATCCCAGACAGTTTTAGGAAATGTTAATTTCCAAAACGGAAATGATGGTTTATTTGTTATTAGGGGACACGCTGCAACAACAGGTACTGCATTAGATACCTTAATTTTTGGTGATTATTTATTAAGAGATAACGCACCACGTTCAGTGGATTTATTACCAATTTTTCATACTGGTGTTCCTAACTTAGCACCATATCAATTGGCTACCGGTAAAACGGATGGTAACCCACTTACAGCTGGTAAACCATTTATCAATAATTTCTTACCAATATTTGGTGATATGTTAAGATTGAACATGGCAGTGCCAGTTACTCCACGTAACGATCCTAAATTCAGCTCACTTGGATTAGTTTATGCAGCTGTATTAGGTTTAACGGATGCAGCTTATAATACAAACACTTCTATACAATTTATTCCTAACATGGATGGCTTCCCTAATGGAAGAAGATTGGAAGATGATGTAACAACTATTGAATTACAAGCAGTAGGTGGTGTTGTTCTTGCAGCAGTTGGATTATGGTATGATGACCGTCCATTAGGCGCTAGTGCACTTTCACCAAGCTTACTTGGAGTATTAGGTTATTCAGCAGGTGTATCAGCAAACGATACTACGTTTAAATCAAGTTTCCCTTATGTTCAAACACCTTGGAGTGGATTTGGAAAATGTGGTGCATCAGCAGAAATTCCAACGGGAGTAAGTGGTTATGGAATAAATATTAGTGCGCCAGCACTAATGATGTTACAAAACTATCCTAATCCATTTAACGAACAAACAACATTCAGATACAGACTAGCTGAAAACACTCACGTAGATATCAGTATTTTTGATATCAATGGTAAAAAAGTGAAGACGCTAATCAATCAGAGATCCCAAGCGGGTAGTTATGAAATTAAATGGACACCAGAAAATGTTAGTTCTGGAACTTACATTGCTTCTCTTTCTTCAAATGGAAGCATCGTACAAACTATGAAAATTTCAGTTTCTAAATAAATTTTATCTTATGTTAAAAAAAAACAGCCCCACAGAAATGCGGGGCTGTTTTTTTTTATAAAAGATTTTAAGTACTTTTGTAATCCAAATTTAAAGAAATAATGAAAAAATATTTATATGTTATTTTAGTAAGTATCACAGGTATTCTATTGGTATTAATACTATTATTTTCGAAGAAACCCATCAAACAATTTCCTTCGTTCATGGAAAGAACAGGCAGCATGTCATTGACAGGAGAATGGTTCAACACTAAAAAAGTTATAGAGGGATTACTTGCAGCATTAAAGGCAAATCCGGATGATAATAAATCAAAATTAAAACTAGCACAAGCCTATATAGAAGAAGCGCGTGTAACAGGCGATCACGGTTATTATGATGCTGCTACACTTGATTTATTAGAGGAGGTAATAAAGGCCGAGCCACAGAATTTTGAAGCCCTATGCTGTAAGGCAACCGTACTTTTATCACAACACCACTTTGCTGAAGGACTAAAAGTAGCACAGGAGGCATTGCCATTAAATACTAGCAGTGCATATGTATTTGGTCTTATGTGCGATGCCAATGTAGAATTAGGAAAATATGGTGAGGCAATAAAGATGGCTGACAAAATGGTATCCTTGCGGCCTGACATGCGTTCCTACTCCCGTATTTCCTATTTACGTGAAATACATGGAGATTTCAAAGGCTCGATAGAAGCCTCGAAAATGGCAGTATCAGCTGGTTATCCAGGATTAGAACAGACAGAATATTCAAGAATAGTATTGGCGCATCTATATGAATCTACCGGAATATTGGATACTGCCGAATACCAATATAGAACTGCATTAATAGAACGGCCCGATTATGCCTATGCGATAGCGGGTTTGGGAAGAATAGAAAAAGCCAAAGGAAATTATAAAAAAGCAATTGAGCATTATGAAAAAGCAAAAAGTATAATCATTGATTATTCCTTCAGCGATGAATTAACAGATTTATATTTTCTAAATAATGAAGGAGAGAAAGCTAAAAAAACTGCTCAGGAAGTAATTGATATGTTAAAACCTGGTTCGAACGAAGATGAAAGCAGCAGTTCTCATGGTCATTATGCCGACAAGGAGCTAGCATATGCTTATTTGAAAAATTCTGACACCGATAATGCTTTAAAGCATGCCAAACTGGAATATGAAAGAAGACCAGAAAACATAGATGTATGCGAAGCATTGGCATGGGTAAATTATAAAAAAGGCGATTTTAAAGAGGCTAATAAATTTATTAATAATGCCTTAAAAACAAATTCAAAAAATCCAATACTTTTATGCCGTGCCGGGATGATAAAAATAAAGGCCGGTGAAGAGGAAAAGGGTGAAAAAATGATTCAGCAAGCATTTGAAATAAATCCTTTTATTGCAGACATTTCCATTAAAAATGAAGCTTCATCATTAACGAAATCTGAATTGAAAAATTAATACTAACAGATATGAGATTTAATAAAAATTTTGTATGCGCGATAGTGCTCTTAGTATTGTTTCAATTTGCATTCGTATTGAATGCAAATGCACATGCTATTGCCGACTTGAGTAAATTTTCGAGGACAGATGTAGGACTTATCTATTTAAAATTAGGATTTACCCATATACTCCCGTTAGGACTAGATCACATTTTATTTGTTTTAAGCATATTTTTTTTAAATAACCAATTAAAGACTATTATTTGGCAAGCTACGGCATTTACTGTTGCGCATTCAATAACACTGGGTCTCGCGATGTATGGGTTTATTTCACCACCAACTCATATTGTAGAGCCCATCATAGCGCTATCAATAATGTTTATTGCAATTGAAAATATAATATCCGAACAATTAAAACCATCCAGAATAATAATTGTATTTGTATTTGGATTAATACATGGTATGGGCTTCGCTAATGTATTAACAGAATTAGGATTACCACATAATCAATTCTTAACATCTCTTTTAACATTTAATTTAGGAGTAGAACTGGGACAGATAGCAGTGATAATATTAGCCTGGTTTTTAATCGGGAAATGGTTTAATAAAAAGAGTTGGTATAGAATACGAATTGTAATTCCTATATCAGCGATAATTGCAATAATTGCAATATATTGGACGATTGAACGCACTTTTTTTGCAGCTTAAAATAGTATTTTTCTAATCTTTTGTTTAATAGCCTACAAATATTTTTTAATTTTTAGGGAATGCACTAGAAATAGAGAAAGTCCCAAACTATTTTGCCAACTTGTCAGTTAAACCCCCATGGCACATAATTTGTAAATATCGAGCCACACAACATAAAAATTTATAAACCAAATAAATCAAAATAAAATGCAAACCGGAAAAATTAATGTTCAAACTGAAAACATTTTCCCAATCATTAAAAAATTCTTGTACAGCGATCACGAAATATTTTTACGTGAGCTCGTTTCCAACGCGGTAGATGCTACCCAAAAACTAAAAACATTATCAGCAATTGGAGAAGCCAGTGGAGATTTAGGTAATTTAAAAGTAGAGGTAGTAATAGATAAAGAAGCGAAAACGCTAACTATTAAAGATAGCGGTATAGGTATGACTGCTGAAGATATTGAAAAATATATTACCCAAATAGCATTTAGCGGTGCAGAGGAATTTGTTGAAAAATACAAGGATAAAACATCAGAAGTAAATGCTATTATTGGACATTTTGGTTTAGGGTTTTATTCTGCATTTATGGTAGCGAAAAAAGTAGAGATTTTTTCTTTATCATTTAAAGAAGGTTCAAAGGCAGTACGTTGGGAATGTGATGGCAGCCCTGACTATACGATAGAGGAGTTAGAAAAAGCAGAAAGAGGAACTAATATAGTATTGCATATTGCAGATGATTCGGAAGAATTTTTGGAGCAATATAGAATTCAAGAATTGCTTAGTAAATATTGCAAATTTTTACCAGTAGAAATAAAATTTGGCACTAAAAAAGAGATAAAAAAAGCAGATGATAAAAATGATGCTACCAAGGAAGCAGAAGTAGAAGTAGAAATTGACAATATTATTAATAATCCAAACCCTGCATGGACAAAAAAACCAGCTGATTTAACAGATGAGGATTATAAAAAGTTTTATCATGAATTATATCCAATGAGTTTTGAAGACCCATTGTTTAATATACATCTGAATGTTGATTACCCATTTAATTTAACAGGCATTTTATATTTCCCAAGGATAAAAAAATCATTCGAAACGCAAAAAGATAAAATACAATTATACAGTAACCAGGTATTTGTTACTGATTCGGTAGAAAATATTGTACCTGACTTTTTAACATTATTACGAGGAGTAATTGATTCGCCGGATATCCCTTTAAACGTAAGCCGCAGCTACTTGCAAAGTGATTCAAGCGTTAAAAAAATATCAGGACATATCACAAAGAAAGTAGCAGATAAATTAGAAGAGCTATTCAAAAAAGACCGTTCAGATTTTGAAAGCAAATGGGAAGATATAAAAATATTTGTGCAGTATGGAATGCTTTCCGATGAAAAATTTTATGACAAAGCACAAAAATTTGCATTATTAAAAAGTACGAGTGGTAAATATTTTACCTTAGAAGAATATGCAGAAAGAGTAAAACCAATCCAAACAAATAAAGATAATCGTATAGTATATTTATATACTACAAATTTGGAGGAGCAGCATAGCTTCATCGAAACAGCAAAAGAACGCGGTTATGATGTATTATTATTTGATAGCCCTATTGATTCTCATTATATTAATCAATTGGAATCAAAATTAAAGGATACTACTTTTGTAAGAGTGGATGCAGATACTATTGACAAGATAATTAAGAAAGAAGAAGCACAGCCATCAAAAATTTCTGAAGAAGAGCAAAAAAAATTGCAGCAAATTATCGAAGAAATAGTAGCGAAAGAAAAATTCAGTATTGTTTTTGAGAGCTTGAGTGAAAAAGATTCACCAATTTTAATTACAAAACCAGAATTTATGCGCCGAATGAAGGACATGAGTGCTATGGGCGGCGGCGGCATGGCTTTTTATGGTACTATGCCAGAAATGCACAACCTAGTAGTAAATGGCAACCACCCCTTAATTTCAAAAATATTAAAAGAAACAAATATCGATAAACAAAAGCAATTAGGTAAACAAACAGTTGATTTAGCAATGCTTTCCCAAGGCTTACTAAAGGGGGAGGAATTAACAAAGTTTATCAAACGCAGTGTTGAGTTGATATAAAAAGCAATAATTTTTACTGAAAGCTGTTGACAGATTAAGATAATTCAACCCTAGTTCCTCTGTTTTGATCCCCCTATTAATTAGGGGGATTAAATGAGGGAAAGCTTAAAATAATAAAAAACAATTTACAAGTATTGGGTATTTTATAACAATAAATAATTAAATAATTAAATAAAAAAATGAAAAAAGGAACTATAATTTTACTGGTAATTGCTGGTATATTTTTATTGATTGGTTTTAACGGTTGTGGATCATTTAACTCGATGGTAACAAAACAAGAAGGAGTTACCGCCCAATGGCAGCAGGTAGAAGTTGCATATCAGGCACGTATGGATAAGACGAAAAATTTATTTGAAATAGTTCAAGGAGCTGCTGATTTCGAAAAAGAAACCTTAAAACAAGTTATGGAGGCACGCAGTAAAGCTACGAGCATACAAATAGATCCAACTAATTTGACACCAGAAAAAATGGCTGAATTTGAAAAGGCACAAGCCGCTTTTGGTTCCTCCTTAGGACGATTAATGGCTGTAGCTGAAAACTATCCTCAGTTGCAAGCAGTAGGAGCTTTTCGCGATTTCCAAGCACAATATGAAGGGATGGAAAACCGCATAGCGACAGAGCGCAGGCGATTCAACGAAACGGCTCAAGAATACAATACTTATATACGAAAATTCCCTAAAAATATATGGGCAGGGATATTTGATTTCGATAAAAAAGCATATTTCGAATCGCAGGAAGGTTCCGAAACAGCTCCTGATATTAAAAGTATGAGGGAGAAAAAATAGTTTTAATTTTATTGCTGAAGCTTTAATTATAAGTATTGATATATTTAAAAAATACTTATAATTAGAGTCTGTCTATAATGTCCGATATTTTCGTTATTCTTGTTTTGAAAACCAGTCATTTACCAATATAAACTCCTGATTTTCAAAACTACGAAAGCCTCTAACTCGAACATTATAGTTCAGACTCTCGACTCTATGGACATACACTAATTAAAGTTTTCAGTAACATAATATGAAAATAATGACCGCTAAATCTTTTTTTACAGAATCGCAAAAAGCTATTATCCAAAAAGCAATAGCAGCTGCTGAACTCAATACCTCTGGCGAAATACGTGTACACATAGATAATTTGTGCAAGGAAGAAGTATTAGATAAAGCAGCCAATATTTTCCATGAATTAAAAATGGATGCAACAGTATTGAAAAATGGAGTCTTATTTTATTTAGCGGTAAAGGACCAAAAATTTGCAATAATAGGAGACAAAGGCATTAATGAAAAAGTACCTGCTGATTTTTGGGATCAAATTAAAGATACTATGTTAATAAATTTCAAGGAACAGAAATTTACTGAGGGCTTATCCTTAGGGATTGAACTTGCAGGAGAAAAACTAAAATTATATTTCCCCATTAGCCATAATGATACTAATGAATTAACTAATGAAGTAAGTTTTGGAAAATAAGGAAATGTTCCTTTTCAGCATTATAAAGATTTCCTTATTAATTTGAGGGGATAAATAAAAATCCACAATATTAAATTCAGATCCATTTGATGATTTCCACCAACATTAATAATCAAGAATTAACTTTAATACGTACTATTCAAAAAAATGGTAATAATAGGTGGCTGCATTTTTTGCTTTCCTTTTTATTTATTTCGACCATAACAGCTGTTACAGCTCAAACAATTGGAATTCCTGAACGACCTAGTCCAGCGCGTTTGGTAAATAACCTATCCGTTGCAATGCCTAATTTTTTATCTGCTAATGAAGCTGCGCTGCTGGAGCAGAAACTAACTGATTTTGCAAATGAAACATCCAACCAAATAGTTATTGTTATTGTTGACGATTTAGGTGGCGATGAGCCATGGAGTTACGCAACGGAACTTGGTCAAAAATGGTGTGTAGGACAAGGTAAATTTGATAATGGCATCGTTATCCTTATAAATCCAACAGGAGATGAAGGACAGCGTAATTTGCATATTGCTGTAGGTTACGGACTAGAAGGAGCTATCCCGGATTTAACCACCAAACAAATTCGTGAAAACGAAATGTATCCCTACTTCAAAAGAGCAGAATATTATACTGCTTTGGATAAAGCCACAACAGTATTGATGGCAATGGCCAAAGGCGAATATAGTTCCGGTGCTTACGGCAAAAAAAACAAAAAAAAATTGCCTGCTGGTCTAATAATTCCACTTATAATATTTATTCTTTTAGTTATTTTCAAAGCCAGTAAACGTGGTGGAGGCAATGGAGGTTTAACAATGGGTGCTGCAGGATTTATACTTGGTAATGCATTTGGTGGACATAGAGGTGGCGGCGGAGGTTTTGGTGGAGGAGGTTCTTCCGGCGGGTTTGGTGGATTTGGTGGGGGGGGCTTTGGCGGTGGAGGTTCTGGGGGGAATTGGTAAATACAGGCTTATCCCTTTCAAGGTGATCGATGAAAGGGTAAAGGATATTAAAATTTTTTGGGGATTAATGCAAAGAATAAGTTTATTAAAGTAATCAAGTAACTTTATTTTATTTAGTGCTGAAAAACAGTATCTATTTCCTTTATAAAAACAAATGTTAAAACTAGCTTCTTGTTTATGTCAATTTTGGTTTTTTATTATTTGAAGTAGCTGCACATAAAGTTTTGTATATTTATTCTTGTCTAAGTTATAAGCTTTTTGTGCTAATTCAAGTGCGGCATTTACATCTCTTTGCTTTTCGTAGTAAATGGCTAAATTGTAAGTAGCTCTGCTTGAAGTTTTGTTATCACTAAGGTTTGCTTGTTCCAGCCAGATTTTTTTTGCTCCATCCCAGTTGCCACTTTTAATAAATGCTTTAGCTCTTTTTAATTCATCATTTTCTTTTCCATAATATTGTCTGTAAATAATTTCTGTTTTAGGTGAAATACGTTGGGCGTATGAGTAACCCATTTCCGAAGCTATTTTTGGGATTTCAATTGGTAATAATGGTAATTTGGAATTCGCGTTTATTTCATTTATTCCATCCGCTTTCCAAAGTAATTTCCTCTCTGTTATATATTCGTCTGCTATTGTGGTATCTTTTCCGTTATATACCCTCCACCCTGCAATAATTGTCGTTTCTTGTGTGGCAGTTATAATATTGATGGGGTAGTCTTTGCCTGTATTATCCATTTGTATTTTCACTCCTGGCTGGTAAGAGAAATTTGTTTTAATATCAAATATCTCTATGGAAAGCAGCGCATCCGTATTGAATTGTTTGCAAATATTTTGAATCTCAATTCCAAAAAGTGGAGGAGGGAATGAGCCTGATTGTCGAGACCTTTGTCGTTTAACATCCCTCTTTACATTGTAGAAATTATTTTGAATAAGTCCATCAAATAGTCCATTTAAACATTCGGTAATCCCTGGTCTATCACCTATGATTGTGCTGGTTGCAATGGTATGGAAAATATTAAACTCTGGCAGGGTGCGGTTTACCAGAACAATGGATTTAATCTCCTTTGGTAAGGATTTTTCCGAACGGGCTGTCCCTCCATTAAAATGTACCATTGACATGCAACTCGAAAGTAATATCGGAATAGCAAGACCCATTAAAAGTTTTAATAATTTCATATATTCAAGTTTTTGTATATAACATTTCCCTAGTAAATAAGGGGAGAGATGGCTACAAACTTAAAGAAAAAAACAATATCTTGTGTATAGAAATCGATGATAACATTAAATAGAAAAATTATGTCGTTATTTTCTTTTTTTAGCCTCTGCACTTTCAGTGCAAAAGGTGGATCTATTCTACCGTGGGATTTTCACTTTCCTTGAAGGCCTAAAACGAAACCTTGCAATGGTTAATGGGTAACCCTCTTTTAGCTTTTATCTTTGAATAAGCAGTTGTTCTTTTTCGGTCCAGTTTGAAGATTGAACTTCTATCCAATACACCCCATTATTCAATTTATCAACATTAATTTTTTGATCATTTTGATAGATTTTCTCTGTACTGATTAATTTACCAATAACATCATAAATTTTTAATGAAAGGTCTTCCTTATTCTTAATTTCAATTCCTAACGTAAACTGATCGAAAGTCGGATTAGGGTAAATTTTAATTGCCAATTATCGTGCTGAATTTTTTAAAAAGCTGAAATTCAAAATGTATGATTTACAATCTAATGCAAAAGCCGAATGAAAACAAATAAGGGTCACCAATACCTAGTTCAGCCGTAAAACCAAAGTTTTTATGAAAGAAGCCACGCCCACCCAATACGGCCTGGATTTTATATTTATTCTTTAAATATCCTGTAAAATCCTCCTCAAAAGTTCTTCGCATTTCCCATTTCGTATAGCTGGCTCTTATACCCGAATAAACATCTAAATCGTCTGTATTCTGGAAATAATAAAGTACGCGTATGCCAATATTGGTTCTATGAATTTTATCTGTAAAATATCCTCTATAAGTTATTGTGTCGGTTTTAAAAACTTTATAATTGTAACTTAAATCCTGGTAGGAATAAGCTGCTCCAATACTTAAAAATTTGAATACTTTTAAATCATAAGTAGCCATTAGTAAGGGTGTGTTTTCGTATCTAACGGAATCGTAATTGGAAGATAAAAGAATTGTTCGAAGCGGTTCACCGCCAATTTTTATGTTATACAAACTGCCACCTAGCCCAAGAGATAGATTACTTTGCCAGATTTTGGTTTTTTTAGCAGCAGATGTTTTAGTAGATTGTGCCGTGGCGCCATCAATATTTTGTATGGGCTTGGTTTGAGCCATCAAACAATTACAGCCATTAAGAAAAATAATTATCAGTATGGTTCGTATCATTTTTTTTATTTTTGCTGCATTTATCAAATTACTTTTCCAACCACTTCTCTATCTCTTCCTGATATAGGTCAATATAATAAACAGTGTGTTCCACAATACTATTATTCATCAAATAAATAGCTGGCATCTCTGTCCCTGCTAAATAAATAAAATGATTTATAGGCTTTCCGCCTACCAGCATACAATGTGGAATATCTTCGGTATGCGTTTCTTCAAAAAATGGTTTTAAATTTTTTTCAGCACCATTGAGCACAAAATAAAAGGGAATAGATGGATTACGCTCGTGAATAATTCTGATCTTATTAGCCGCTATCCTGCAATGAGGGCATTTTAAACTCATAAAGGCAATAATGTGCTTTCCTTGCGAAAGTGTTTTTGGTGGGACGTTAAGCGTTGCATGTTGATAAAGGCTATCCAATTCAATTTTGAAATTTTCTTCCGGTTTATTAAGATACGCTTCTGAATAGTTTAGCTCAACAGGGTTAAGAATAAAGGGCATAGCAAATGCTGAAACGAATAACAATGAATTAATAATTGCCGGTCTTTTATTAAAGTTCCAACCATCGTGATACTTATACAAAATAAAAAAGCCAATAAGCATAATTGCATTTTTTATCAATGCCTGCAAAGGTGTCATTTGTATAAAAGTGCCAAAGCAACCGCAATTGCCTTTATTGCCGGTAAAGAAAATCAATAAAATAAGATAAACACAAAATATAAGCAACACCGCGATGCCTGATTTATAAGCGATTTTACGAAGACTGATATTAAAAAGAAGAAGAATTCCTATAAAAAATTCAAGTCCTATAAGGATACGCGCAATGAAGGGAGCTATCTGCCAATTAATAAAACCTAAATCAACAAAAGTATATTCGAAAGGTTCAATGGGGTATAATTTCGTGTATCCTGAAAAAATAAATACAACGCTCATTAATACGCAAAGTAAACCAAGTATAATTTTTTTAAACATGGCGTAAAGATAAAAAAAAAGCGTCCCATTAAAAATATGGAACGCTTTAGTAATAATTTTTCAAAAATAATTATTTAAGTTCACAAGTACTTGTAAAAACATACGTTGTACCCATAAAATCTGTTGATGCAGAATAACTTAAACATGCAGCTCTTGCATCACCTTTTTTAGAATCGGTAAAAGTTTCCACAGTTGTTGAAGGAGTAGAACCAGGGAAAGTACTAGTTTCTACACAAGTACAAGTACGATCTTTTTTACAAGAAGCGAAAGAAAATGCAGAAATTACTGTAACAATTAATAATATTTTTTTCATTTTTTTATATTTTTAGATTAAATAATAAATAATTTAATTTATTTTATTTTAGTTCACAAGTTGTTGTTTGCAAATCATTACCTGTTCCATCTGTACTGTTAATACATCTTTTTTTAGCATCCATTTTTCTTGCATCAACAATTGTAATAACAGAAGTTTGTGATGGAGATCCGTCTGCATAAACAGCAGTACATGTACAAGTAGAATCTTTTTTACAAGAAGCGAAAGAAAATGCAGAAATAACTGCAACCGTTAATAATAATTTTTTCATGTTTTTTTTAGTTTTTTAGTTTGATTAAAAAAATAGGAATATCTGATTTTCTGATTACTTCAGTTCACAAGTTGTGATAGTCGTAACGGTGCCATCTACTTGAGTCGAGCTCATACAATTTGCTCTTGCAGCAGCTTTTGTAGATTTTGGATAAGTTGTAACATCAGCCGTTCCACTAGCTACACCGTTATAAGTAGATGTACAAGTACAAGTTTGGTCTTTTTTGCAGGAAGCAAAAGAAAATGCAGAAATAACTGCAATAAATAATAATCCTTTTTTCATTTTTATATTTTTTTGGGTTAATACGGATGCAAACTTAATACATTTATTTAAAATCCACAAAAAAGATATAAAAAGTTAAGGTTTTATTAACAATACCGCTAAATTAACTATTGCTGCATAACAGGAATAGCAATGTAAACAATTTTTTTCGGGCAAAAGGCATTGCTTTTTGAGGGATATTATAATTGCTTCAATTTCTTTGGATTGTCGTTGGTGCTTAAAACATTCATTATCGAAATAGTGTTTTGATGTTCCTTAAAGAGAATTTTGTATTGCCTCACAACGATTCTGCGGTACTTGGGATTGATGTCATCCAACTGATATTAGTTAGAAAACAGAATAGAATCGGACGCATCAATATAGAGACTCTATGCTAATAATGGTTTGTTTTAAGATGAATAATATGTTTAGCTTTAAAATTTCTGATGGCTAAATCAATTAAATTAATCGCCCTCATTTTGCTATAACAATTCTTATGACCTCCTATTCTGGAGTTTTTTTTATTATTCATACAAAGCTACAAAAACATATTTTTAAGAAAATTTTTTTTCAAATTCCTGCATCACTTCGATCAATAAATTCACACTTTCTAATGGGAGAGCATTGTAAATGGAAGCTCTGTAACCTCCCACATCACGATGTCCGCGCAAACCACTTAAATTGGCTATTTTAGTTAATTTATCAAACTCCATTTCGAGTTCAGGTTTATGCATTATAAATGTTACATTCATGAATGAACGATCCTCAGTGGCAGTGGTACCAACAAACATACTATTACGATCAATTTCATGATACAATGCATCCGCTTTTTGCTGATTGACTTTTTCTATCCATTCGATGCCACCATTTTTTTTCAGCCATCTTAAAGTTAACATAGAAACATAAATTGGAAAAACAGGAGGAGTATTATACATGCTTTCACCTTTAATATGCACTTGATAATCTAACATTGAAGATAATTTACGGCCTGTTTTACCTAAAATATCTTCACGCACAGCAACCATTGTGCAGCCGGCAGGTCCCATATTTTTTTGAGCACCAGCATAAATAAGTGCGAAATCGTTACCATCAATATTCCTAGAAAAAATATCGCTGCTCATATCACAGACGAGTGGGACAGTAGTTTTCGGGAAATTTTTTATTTGTGTACCATAAATGGTATTGTTTGAAGTGATATGAAAATAATCAAGCTGAGCAGGTATTTCAAAACCTTTTGGAATATAGCTGAATTTTTTATCTTCGGAGGAAGCAATTACAGAAGTATTACCAATCAACTTGGCTTCTTTTATAGCTTTACTAGCCCAAACACCGGTATTTAAATAACCAGCAGTACCTTCTTGCCGCAGCAAATTTAAAGGTGCCATAGTAAATTGCAAGCTTGCACCACCACCAAGAAATAATACTTGATAACCATCCTGCAGTTTCAATAATTCTTTCACCAAAGCTTTAGATTCCTCCATTACGGCTTCAAAATTTTTACTGCGATGCGAAATTTCAAGTAAAGAAAGGTTTAAGTTATCAAAATTGATACATGCTTCGGAAGCTTGCTGCAATACTTCGAGCGGCAATATGCCAGGACCCGCGCTAAAATTATGAACTTTTATCATACTGATTTAAGAATTGGATTTTGTAAATTTCAGGAACAATATTGTACGAAATTAGGAATAATTTGCAAGGCAGATTTAAAAGAGAAGAAAAATATATTTTTAAAAATAAATACAAAAAAGAATCAATCCAGCACGCTGAATTGTAATTACAGCGATTTAAGAATGAAAAAATACAATTATTTTAACAAACAAAAAAAATCTCAATTCCATCAAACCCATCAACATATTAAAAGGTATATAAAAGGGAGAAAGCTGAAATTTTGCTTGTATCAAATTACAGTAATTACGTATAAGAAAATTTGCTAGTTTGTATAGCAGATTTGAGCATTTGGGACTTACTAGTTAAATAATTACGAAAAAAAATAAAGCAGGGGTAGATTTTTTATTTAACACTTTATGCATCAGGTAGTTGGATATGTATATTGGATAATTATTGAATTAATTACAACTTGCTTTTGTAATTATTTTATCTTTGCAAAAAAATAATAATACTATGAAAAAACTAGTCTATTTAATTGGATTTTTGCCTTTTGCCTTTAGTTGCGGGGATAATAAACAAACAGGAATATTATCGGCAGAGGATAGCTTAAGGGCTGTTGCTGGAGGTCAGCAAGTTCGAATTCAAAATCAAGATTCAAGTATACAATCATTTATACGAGGATTTAATGAAATTCAAGACAACTTGGATATTATAAAGGGGAAAGAAAAAATTGTGTCGGCAGCTAGCAAAGATTCAGAAACTCGTAATTCAAAAGAAGAGCAAATTGTTGCAGATATCCAATCGATATATGACATCATGAATAGGAACAAACAACGACTTGCCTCCATGAAATTAAAAATGAAGGAATCTAACATACAAAATGCAGATCTTGAGAAATTCATCACCCGGTTAACAGCTGATATTGAAGCTAAAGATATTGAAATAGGAGATTTAAAAACTCAATTAGAACAATTAAATGTAGCAATGACTAACTTGAATGTAACTTATCAAGAAGCGTCTCAAGAATCCGGCGTAAAAACCGAAAAATTAAATACTGCATACTATGCTTTTGGCACTTCGAAAGAATTGATTAAAAATGGTGTATTAACAAAAGAAGGTGGATTTATTGGTATAGGGAAAATTCAAAAAATGAAGGCAGATTTCAACAAAAATTATTTTACTAAAGTTGATATTTCAGTTACAAATACAATTGTTCTGGGGGCGAAAAAAGCAAAATTTATTACCAATCACCCAAGTGGTTCCTATTCTATTGAGGGTACTGATGGTAGGGCTGAAAAACTTACTATAAATAATTGGGAAGAGTTTTGGAGCATTTCAAAATATTTGGTTATTGTAGTAGAATAATCGCAAAAAATTTCAGAAGTTTAATTATCCTATACCGAAAAAGGCAGAAAAAGCTATCCAGCAATTGGCATAGCTTTTTTTATTTTTAATCAGGTAACATTTTTTTTTGAAATAATAAAAAGACCAAGAAAGGTAATACTACCATTTACAATCAACAATTCCAAGCCAAATTTATATCCATTCAACCAAATTTGTGAATAGTAATTTAATACATAACAAAGTGCTGGGGAAATTATACAAACAATAGGAACTAAATTTTCTTTCAGTTTAACTTTTGTAAATACTCCAAATGCAAAGAGACCAAGCAATGGTCCATAGGTATATCCAGCAAGTTTCAGGATGAGATCGATGATAGATCTGTTATCGATCCAATGAAATATCATTACACATAAAAGAAATAATAATGCGAAAGAGAGATGCACAATTCTTCTAATTCGTAAACGATCCATTTCAGTCCATGATTCACGTCGATTTAAGCCCAACATATCGAGAGAAAAAGAGGCTGTTAAAGCTGTAATAGCGCCATCTACACTAGGAAATAAAGCAGAAATCAGCCCAATGATAAATACCAATCCCATAAAGGGAGGGAAATACTGCAAAGCTAAAGTTGGAAAGAGGTCATCCCCTTTTAAATTAAGATTATTTTGAGCTGCAAAAAGGTATAGTAGTCCTCCAAGGAAAAGGAATAAGAAATTCACAAAAATTAAAATAAAACTAAGGGAAATAATATTTTTCTGAGAGTCTTTTAATGTTTTTACAGAAATATTTTTTTGCATCATCTCCTGATCTAACCCTGTCATTGTTATTGCAATAAATGCGCCACCCAAAATTTGTTTCAAAAAGAACGATGGATTTAATGGATCGCTAACAATAAATTTAGAATACTGTTTTACTTGCATCAAATCCCAAGCACCTGCAAAGCTTAAATTAAGATTTCTTAAGATATAGATAACACAAATAACAAGGCCACCCAACATGAATGTAGTTTGCAAGGTATCCGTCCATATAATAGTTTTTACGCCACCTTTAAATGTATATGCAACAATCAATATTAAAATACCAACGGCAGTTAGCCAAAAAGGGATGCCAGCATCATCCAGAATAAAAAATTGCATAACACGAATTACAAGGTATAACCTTGCTGTAGCTCCCACTGTTCGGGAAACAATAAAAAACATGGCACCTGTTTTATAAGAAACCCAACCAAAACGATGCTTTAAATAATCGTAAATAGAAGTAAGGGATAGTTTATAATAAATAGGGAGTAAAACAAAAGCAACCACCATATAACCTATAAAATATCCAAAAACAACCATGAGATAGGAAAAGCCTTGCGTTTCAACGGTTCCGGGAACAGAAACGAAGGTAACACCAGAAAGCGAGGTGCCAATCATGCCAAAAGCTACAATGTACCAAGGAGATGATTTATTTCCAGCAAAAAAGCTGAAATTGCCTGCATTTTTGGAAGTATACCAGGAAATATAGAGAAGCACCAAAAAATAAGCTAGAATAATTGAGATAGTAATAGATGGAGACATATAATATTTTTAAAAAATGCGAAAAAAAATATAGCGCATTTTAATGAATGTATATTAAATTAAGCTTTCAAAACAAAAAAACAATTAAGATATTAATTTAACAAAGGAAAACAATAAAAATATAAAATATACATTTCAGCTTTTCAGTATATTAACAAAGTTCTTGACAATAATATTTACATTTGTGGCAATTCGAAAAAATAAAATTGCAGGCAGCTGGCATAAAAAATCTAAAAATTAAATGCAAATTACAAAAACAACTATTCCAGATTTATTAATTATTCAACCGATTGTTTTTGAAGATGAACGCGGATATTTTTATGAATCTTTCAGCAAAAAGCTTTTTTTACAACATGGGATCGAAACTGATTTTATTCAGGATAATCAATCCTTATCGCAGGCAGGAGTTTTGCGAGGGATGCATTGTCAAAACCCACCCTTTGCGCAGGGCAAATTAGTTCGTGTTATTAAGGGTTCTATATTAGATGTGGCAGTAGATTTAAGAAAAAAATCCCCCAGCTATGGAGAGCATTTTAAAATAGAACTCAATGAAACAAACAAAACAATGCTGTGGATACCACATGGATTTGCCCATGGATTTTTAACATTAGAAAACAATACTATATTTTCATATAAATGCAGTAACTATTACAATAGGGCATCAGAAGATTGCATCCTATGGAATGATAAGGATTTGGCAATTAATTGGGGTGTATTAATGCCAAATTTATCTGAAAAAGATAAATTAGGGAAACCATTTAAAGAATTTACAAGTCAATTTTAATTGTTATTTATTATTAATTTTTAATCGTTCAAAAATTTATAAGCCCTTAATAGATATAGGCAGCCTTAATTTTTTTATTTTACTTTAATAATAAACTATTTTCAGGATAAATAAATCGTAAAATTGTAGGATGATAATAAAACAAAGTGGATTTTTTTCTGATTTATATAATAGAATAATTCTTTTTAAAAATAATATTGATAAGTATAATTAAGCACATCAAAAAGCAATTCAACAATGACTACAATCCTTAACGGCAAATTAATTTCGCAGCAAATACAGGATGAACTTTTTATTGAAGTTAATAAAATTAAGGCTGCAGGAGGCAAAGTGCCACATTTAGCGGCTATTTTAGTAGGTGATGATGGTGCCAGCGAAACGTATATTGCAGCAAAAATAAAAGCCTGCGAGAAAGCAGGGTTTAAATCCACCTTAATTAGATTACCAATTACCGTTAATGAAAAGGAGTTGCTTATAAAAATTGAGGATTTAAATAATGATGAAGATGTGGATGGTTATATTGTTCAGTTACCACTTCCAAGGCATATTCGGGAGCATAAAATAATAGAAACGATATCACCGAAAAAAGATGTTGATGGTTTTCATCCACAGAATGTAGGAAGAATGGCTTTGAACTTACCAAGCTATATTCCAGCAACGCCATTTGGAATTCTGCAATTATTAGAGAGGAATAATATTAATACCACAGGCAAACATTGTGTAGTTCTTGGCCGCAGTCATATTGTTGGCGCCCCAATAAGTATATTATTATCACGCAATGGAGTTCCAGGAAACTGCACTGTAACACTGTGTCACAGCCGAACAGAAAATTTAATAGAGCATACTCGAAAAGCGGATATATTAATTGTAGCCTTAGGAAAACCTGAATTTGTTACGGCAGAAATGGTGAAAGAGGGGGTGATAATAATTGATGTAGGCATTACACGTATTGCATCAGATAAAACCAAGAGTGGTTTTAAATTAGTAGGCGATGTAAATTATGAAGCAGTTGCGCCCAAATCGTCATTTATCACGCCTGTACCTGGAGGTATAGGTCCGATGACAATAGCTTCTTTATTGGTAAATACATTAAAAGCCTCCAAAAAAGAAATTTACGGTTAAAAAATATTGATTAGCATTAATGAGTTTCAAATTTTAATAATATTGTTTAAAAAATATGATTTTTAAAATCGAATTTTATTTCTAAATACCATCCATTATTTAAATAGAACCATAATTAATTTTATCAATGGATTTTAACATTACATCGGACTTTAAACCTACTGGTGATCAACCTTCAGCTATCCAACAGTTAGTTAATGGCCTTCAAAATAATTTACCTGCTCAAACATTGCTTGGAGTAACGGGATCGGGTAAAACCTTTACCATTGCAAACGTAATAAATGAAATACAAAGACCAACTTTAATATTAAGTCATAATAAAACTCTTGCAGCCCAGCTATATGGGGAGTTCAAACAATTTTTTCCAAAAAATGCAGTAGAATATTTTGTTAGTTATTATGATTATTATCAGCCGGAAGCTTTTATTCCAAGTACAAACACCTATATAGAAAAAGATTTATCTATTAATGAAGAGATAGAAAAATTAAGATTAAGTACTACCTCTGCTTTACTTTCTGGTAGAAGAGATGTAATAGTAGTATCATCGGTTTCCTGTATTTATGGTATAGGTAATCCAATAGAGTTTAAAAACAATGTACTCCATATAAAGAAAGGTGAAATAATCAGTCGCAATAAATTTCTACATAAATTAGTGGAAGGACTTTATTCAAGGACTACAGGAGACTTTTTACGCGGCAACTTTCGTGTTAATGGTGATACGGTAGATATTAATCTTGCATACGCAGATTATTCGTTGCGTGTTACTTTTTTTGGTGATGAAATTGAAGAAATTAATTTTTTTGATACAATAACAGGGAAGAATATGGAGACGCTTGAAAATGTACCAATTTATCCTGCCAATATATTTGTTACTAGTCCGGATTCGATGAAAAGTGCGATTTTTCAAATACAAGACGATATGGTAAGGCAGGTGGAATATTTCAAAGAAATTGGCAAACATTTGGAGGCAAAACGCCTGGAGGATCGTGTTACTTATGATTTGGAAATGATGCGAGAATTAGGCTACTGCTCGGGCATAGAAAATTACTCTCGATATTTTGATAACCGCACACCAGGCTCTAGGCCATTTTGTTTGTTGGATTATTTCCCTTCAGATTTCTTAATGGTAATAGATGAAAGCCATGTTACACTTCCCCAAATACGGGCGATGTATGGCGGCGACCGAGCTCGAAAAATCAATTTAGTTGATTATGGATTCCGATTACCTGCTGCCATGGACAATCGCCCATTGAAGTTTGAAGAATTTGAAGCTGTTATTAAACAAATAATTTATGTAAGTGCTACACCTGCAGAATATGAGTTAAAGCGATCGGAAGGGATTATTGCAGAGCAAATTATTCGTCCAACAGGTTTATTAGATCCTATTATTGAGGTAAGGCCCAGCATCAATCAAATTGATGATTTGTTGGATGAAATTGATAAAGTTAGTAAGCGTGATGAACGAATATTGGTTACAACACTTACAAAGCGCATGGCTGAAGAATTACAAAAATTTATGCTAAATGTAGGTATACGTTGCCGATATATACATTCAGATGTGGAAACACTGGAGCGCGTGCAAATAATGCAAGATTTACGCTTGGGATTATTTGATGTTTTAATAGGCATAAATCTTTTGCGAGAGGGCTTGGATTTGCCAGAAGTATCGTTGGTTGCAATACTTGATGCAGATAAAGAAGGATTTTTGAGGTCGGACAGAGCATTAACGCAATCAGCTGGTCGTGCGGCGCGTAATTTAAATGGAAGAGTAATTATGTATGCCGACAAAATGACGGGGTCGATGCAGCGTACCATAGATGAAACAGAACGAAGAAGACAGATACAAATCTCTTATAATATTTCAAATAATATAATACCCACAGCATTAAATAAATCCAAAGAATCAATTTTAGGGCAAACAGCGGTGGTAGTTGACTCCAAAGGAAAACTGTCGCGTAAATATGTTGAGAATGAAAAAACCAACTATGCAGCAGATCCTGTAGTGCAGTATATGAATAAAGAAGAGTTGCAAAAGGCGATAAGCAAAACCAGGAAATTAATGGATATTGCAGCCAAAGCATTTGATTTTTTGGAAGCAGCAAGGTTACGAGATGAAATGTTTGCTCTTGAAAAAATGTTAAAAAGCAAGGATTAGGATTTACAAAAAGTTTTACAAAATAATTTTGACAGAACAGTTATATTAATAAAAACAGATTATTTCATTTTTTTGCAAAAAATATCCTTATGAAAACGCGCGTGAGGAATGAACAAAAGCGATGCAGGGTTGCAGGTGGGAAGGAATCGTTTGTTCTTGATTTTTTGTTTCTTTTGCATCAAGACAAAAGAAAAACACACAGTTTTTGAACCATTTAATTTGCGTATTTATTTCGAAAACTTCACTAAGGGATTGGGACCAAACAAATGCTTACCGAAAAACGGTTAATTAAATAGTTTTTGATAGCATACAATCCTAAATAATATAGCAGCAACTAATTATTCTGGATTAGTAAATAAAAGAGAGCCATAAGGAGAGGCGCCAATACCACCTGCTAATTTAACAGGTTTAAAAAATCCTGTGCCATTGGTTTTAATTTTGAATAATGTTCCACGGCCATTTGTACCATCAATAGGTATCATTCCGTAAAGAGTAGTACCCTCAGCAATAAGTGTTCCTCTAGGATCGGAAGGTGATTCAAAGTCATAAATTTGTTCATATTCAGAACCATCGGGCAATATTTTAAAAACTGCACCATAGCCAATTGTGCCATCTTCACTAGCCATTCCATAAAGGAAAGTATTATCAGTTATAAGAGTACCCGTTGGATGACTTCCATCTAAGCCAGAAAAGTCGTATATATCAGTAAACTCCGTTCCATCTGGTAATATTCTGAATATATTTCCAAGGGCATTTAATCCTCCAACAGGAGTCATTCCATAAAGAAAAGTACCGTCAGAAAGCAGAGACCCTGTAGGATTAGTTCCATTTTCGCCTGTAAAGTCTAACAGCTTTAAAAAACCGGTTCCATTGCGTTTAATTTTAAAGATAACACCAAAATCGCTCTTTCCTCCATCATAAGTCATTCCATATAAAAAACTACCATCTGAAATTAGAGAACCTTGGGGATTACTGCCATTTATGCCTGTAAAACTGAGCAAAGTCAAATATCCAGTACCATCCGTTTTAATTTTAAAAATTACCCCCATTTCCTTTCTCCCCCCCCGCCGGGTCATACCATAAAGAAAGGTTCCGTCTGATATAAGACCACCATTAGGAAAACTTCCATTATCACCAGTAAATTCAAGCAGTATTTTTAATTCAGATCCATCAGGTTTTACCCTAAATATCAATCCTAATCCATCAGCACCACCAACACTGGACATACCATAAAGGAATGTACCATCGAACAAAAGATCGCCATATGGATAGTCCACTTTAATCTTTGCTGCAAAATTTTGAAGCTTAGAGTATTGAGAGTATGCTGTATTAGAGATTAAAACCGCTAAAATAAAGAGTTTTAATTTTTTCATCATTGGTAATCGATTGTTAATTTTAAATGAAAAAATTAGAATTGCAACAATTTAAATATAATTTAAAAGCACCATTAATATTTATAAAAAGCTGAACCTAAAAATTTAATGCAAAGTTAATGTCATTTAAGACTTTTAGCAATTTAAAAAAATATTTTTATTTTTATTGCATCTTATAGTTATGATAAAACAAATAAGTCAAATTAATAAATTAAACTAACTCAGATATTTTATTTGGCTTAAAAGCAATTGCTGCATTTACAGCTATTTTCCAACCATTGTATAATTCATTTACTTTTTTAGTTGGGAGGCTTGGCTTAAATGTATTATCTACAAGCCATTGGGTAGATATTTCTTCCCGATTTTTCCAAAAACCTATGGCAAGTCCAGCAAGATATGCAGCACCTAAAGCAGTTGTTTCATTAACAATTGGTCTATCAACTTCCACTTCTAAAATATTACTTTGAAATTGCATTAATAAATTATTCTTTGCTGCACCACCATCTACCCTCAAGCTTTTAAGTTGAATACCCGAATCTTGTTCCATGGCCATTAAGACATCTTTTACTTGATAGGTTATGGCTTCTAAAGTTGCCCTTATCAAGTGTTCTTTCGAAATTCCACGAGTAAGGCCTAAAATAGCACCGCGCACTTCACTATCCCAATAAGGAGTTCCTAAACCAACAAAAGCAGGAACTACATATACACCGTCCGAAGATGTAACACTATTGGCATGCGTTTCGCTTTCAGCAGCTTCTTTAAAAAACTGAAGTCCATCCCGCAACCATTGAATAGCTGCGCCAGCAACAAAAATACTGCCTTCCAAAGCATATTCAACCTTACCATCGATGCCCCATGCAATGGTAGTAAGTAAACCATTATTCGATTGAACCGCTTTATCACCTGTATTCATCAACATAAAACAACCTGTGCCATATGTATTTTTCGCCATACCTTTTGTGAAGCAAGCCTGCCCAAACAAGGCGGCTTGTTGGTCACCTGCCATTCCAGAAATAGGAATTTTGACAGTATTAAGATTTGCATGACCATAAATTTCGGAAGAGGAACAAACCTTTGGTAGAACAGATTGCGGGATATCTAATATTTTGAGTAATTCATCATCCCATTTTAAATCAAATATGTTGTAAAGGAGAGTGCGCGAAGCATTGCTATAATCCGTTACATGAGCTTTGCCTCCAGTAAGTTTCCAAACCAGCCAGGTATCAATAGTACCGAAAAGTAATTCATTATTTTCGGCCTTTTCTCGAGCACCAGGAACAGTATCTAATATCCATTTAAGTTTAGTTCCTGAAAAGTAAGCATCTATAAGTAAACCAGTTTTATTTCGAAAAGTATTATTTAATCCTTTTTTCTTCAGTTCCTCGCAAATATCGGCTGTTTGCCTTGATTGCCAAACAATGGCATTATAAATTGGCAAACCAGTATTTTTATCCCAAACAACAGTAGTTTCACGCTGATTTGTAATACCGATAGCGGCAATATCCGCTGCATTATAATTTACTAATATATCATTTACAACCTCCTCAACAGTTTGCCAAATTTCCAATGCATCATGCTCTACCCATCCTGGTTTAGGAAAATGTTGTGTAAATTCTTTTTGAGAAATTTTAACAACAGCCCCTGATTTATTAAATAAAATAGCCCTAGAACTTGTTGTACCTTGGTCAATAGATAAAATATATTTTTTTTCCATTAGATTTTTTTGATTATAATACTATAAATTTATTATTTTTTTAGAAGCTACCCTAACATTCCTATTATCGACTTTTTAAAATAAACTATTGAACGATAATAAATCGCAAAAAAATATATTGAATATCCTATTTTAAATTATTTTAAAAGTTTTAAAATAAACAATTTTAAAAACTTCTTTTTTTCAGTTCAATAATATTAATTCGATTTTTTTTCATCTGCACCTGAATTAAATTCTCCCAGAACAGCTAAAATTATAACAATAAAAACAAGAGGTGCAATAATCCATAAAAGTGTATGAACTTCGTTCTTAAATAGAGCCTTATAAAGCAGAGCGCCTAATATCCCTCCTAAAATTGGGCCTAAAATAGGAATCCAGGCATAGCTCCAATCTGATTTACCTTTACCCACTATGGGCAATAAATAATGAGCAATACGAGGGCCTAGATCACGTGCAGGATTAATAGCATAACCTGTTGTTCCTCCTAGTGATAAACCAATAGCCACAATTAAGCCACCCACAGCCAATGGTTTCAAACCCTCTGAAAAGGAATTAGCACCAATAGTTAAGATACCAAAAATTAAAATAAAGGAGCCGATAATTTCACTTAATAGGTTGGCCCATGTTTTACGTATAGCAGGGCCTGTAGCAAAAACAGCAAGTTGTGTAGCTTGATCTTTTGTTTCTTTCCAATGAGGTAAATAATGGAGCCATACAACTACAGCACCAATAAAGGCACCAAGTAGTTGCGCTAATAAATAAAAAAAAACTTTAGCTTTTTCAAATTCCCCAATACATGCCAATGAAATTGTAACAGCAGGGTTAAGATGCGCACCACTAATGCTTCCTACAGCATATATCGCAATGATAACAGCTAGGCCCCATCCACTAGTAATTACTAACCATCCTGAGTTTTCAGACTTGGTACCTTTTAATATAACACCGGCAACAACACCGCCACCAAAAATTATTAATAACATTGTTCCAATAAATTCACCTAAAAATTCTGACATATAGTATATTATTAATTTAAAGTTTATTATTAAAATAAATCAGGGTAATCAGAGATAATACCATCAACACCCATATTTTTCAATTCAATAATTTTATTACTATCGTTCACTGTCCAAGGAATAATTTTTATACCACGCTCCTTACATTCCTTAATAATAGAAGCATTTACAGTTGCATGGTCAGGAGAATAAATAGTAGGAATAAAGCCCAATTCATGAATTCGTGTGGAAAAAGATTTAATAGATGGGGGTTCATATAAATATGCTGTTTTCACAAATGGATATTTTTTATTTAAATATTGTAAGGTACGAATATCAAAGGATTGAATTATAACTCTATTTTCAATTTTTTTCTGGAGGATAACAGCCATTATAAGTTCAACAAATTCTTCTGGCTTGGGGTGATAAATATCATCCGTTAAAGTAGTGCTTTTAGTTTCAATATTATATTGAAGTGGAGGCAAAGAATTGCGAATTACATATGCTTCTGCGCTATCTACAACATCACTTAATTTTGGCTTTTGTGCCTTCACTTTTTGTTGCCTTGGAAATCGTGGATGGATTTTTAATCCGACATCAAACAGCTGTGTTTGTTCAAATGACATCTCATAAATGTTTAACGATTTCTCTTCACTTTCCTTTACAAAACTACCATCAGCTTTGGTGGTAATTTCATGATTAAAAAATGGTTCGTGACTGAGAATTACTATTTTATCTTTAGTAATAACAGCATCCATTTCAAGCGTAGTAACTCCTAAATCAATTGCTTTTTTAAATCCAAGTATGGTATTTTCAGGCATCAGTCCCCTGCACCCCCGGTGACCTTCCTTATCTAATTTGGGAGCTACGGCATTGGCATTTTGAGTTTGATTACTTGAAGAGCAAGAAAAAAGTAAGGTGCACAAAAAAACGAATATTATCTTCATTATGTTATTATTTTTTTTCAAAAAAAAGAAATTTATATTTTCCGAAATTTATATCTATTATTTAAAATGAAATTAATTCAAGCTAATTTAAATATTCTTTACTTTTATTTGAATTGAATAAAAAAACAAAGGTAGAATATAATTTGAATTGAGTACTTGTTTCAAAACGCTATCCTTATTTTGAATTAAAAATCAATTGAAGAATAAAATTTACGAGAACAAAAAAACATTTATAAATAATGATTTTGTTGCTTAGGGATTGGGACAAAATAACCTTTACATTTTGGCTTGTTCTTTTGTCCTTTTTCTGCGTTGTAAAATCGTTAAATAGCTAAGGCTATTCGCCTCATTTACGCCTTTAAAAAGAA
>CAMBDK010000034.1 GCA_945865315.1 Chitinophaga pinensis
GTTAATGAAACTTGTGATTACCTTAACAATGGCAGTACAGAAGCTTTCCCAACAGGAGGTACCGCCCCTTATAGTTATTCATGGAGTAATGGTTCAACGCTAGCTCAAATATCAAGTCTTCCATCACAAACTTATTCTATAACCATAACTGATTTCTTGGGTTGTAATGTAAATACTACCTCTATTGTTACTGAACCTTCCTTATTAGGTATAAGCACTACACAAGTAAATATTAATTGCTATGGAGGCAGCACTGGTTCTATCAGCGGAACAGCTTCGGGTGGTACACCTGGCTATACCTATTCATGGGCACCAGGGGTAGCTACCACGGCTAATAGAACTAATTTAATAGCTGGAACATATACATTAACAGTTACTGATAATAATTTCTGTGAAGCACAAAAAATTATAACCTTAACACAACCAGCAGCGCCATTAACAGCTAATATTTCCTATGTGCCAGTTTCCTGTAATGGCGGTTCGGATGGTTCTATTACAATTGCGGCTGCAGGTGGTACGGTACCATATAATTATATATGTATGCCCGGAAATTATACAGGAGCTAATGTTGTTAATCTCACTATTGGTTCCTATACAGTAACTATTACAGATGCAAAAGCTTGTATGTATGTTTCACCCGCTGTTGTTATAATTGAACCAACACCCATGGTTCTTGCATCCACTAGCATCAATTCCAATTGTTCGAATGCAGACGGTAAGGCAACTGTTTTTGCAAGCGGGGGAGCAGGATCCTATCTTTATCAATGGGCACCAACAGGAGGAACCAATAATACTGCAAACGCATTGCTGTCTGGAACATATACGGTAACTGTTACCGATAATAATTTATGTACTGCCAACGAAATAATAACAGTAGGTAATAATTCGAGTCCTTCTGTTGTATTTTCTTCAACAAGCAATGTAAGCTGCAATGGGGGGAGTAACGGTGCTGCATCGGTTATAGCAACAGGTAATTATGGACCATTTACCTATCAATGGCAACCTTCCGGAGGAACCAATTCATCTGCAACAGGATTACTGCCAGGCACATATACAGTTGTGGTAACGGATGCTAATGCATGCCAATCCAGCCCGGCAATAAGTCCTGAAATTACAGAAGCCCCTGCTATTCTTATTTCACTTAACTATGTTCCTGTTAGTTGCTACGGAGCAAATGACGGATATGCATCGGCTCTTATTTCTGGTGGTACACCAGGTTATGATTACCTTTGGTCAACAAACGAAACTACTAATTTAATAAGTAATCTTCCACCTCAAACTTATACTTTAACAATAACGGATACTAATAGTTGTGTTGAAGCTACATCATTTACAATTACTGCGCCAGCAGCCCCTTTAACTTTAACACTTACCAGTACACCAGTTTCGTGTTACGGAGGATCAGATGGAACCGTAACTCCTGTTTCAACTGGAGGTACAGCACCATATGGCTATTTTTGGAGTCCAATAAATGTTTTTGCTAATGCCATTTCTAACCTAACATCACAAACTTATATAGTTTCTGCAAGTGATTTAAGAGGATGTACTATCATAGATTCTATTGTAGTTTCG
Organism: Chitinophaga pinensis; assembly: GCA_945865315.1. Lineage (GTDB taxonomy): Bacteria > Bacteroidota > Bacteroidia > 2-12-FULL-35-15 > 2-12-FULL-35-15 > 2-12-FULL-35-15. The sequence continues at coordinate 1,573 of CAMBDK010000034.1, forward strand.
CAACCGCTTAATTTGCAATTAATCGTAGATAGTGTAAATTCTATTTGTAGTATTGCCAATGGACAAGCTTCCGTTAATGTTACGGGAGGTACCGGCGCCTATTCTTATCAATGGGCCCCAGCAGGAGGAAATAGCGCATCTGCATCCGCTTTACTTTCAGGTACCTATACAGTAACTGTTACGGATGCAAATTCATGCGTTGCTACCAAAGGGGTAACTGTTAATGACAGCCAAGCACCATTAGTAAGCATTGCTTCTACAAGTAATGTAAGTTGTAATGGTGGCTCGGATGGCACTGCCACCAGCTCTGTAACGTCAAGTAATGGTCCTTTCACCTATTTATGGCAACCAATTGGAGGCACCAATTCGGTAGCTACCGGATTAACTCCTGGCAACTATACTTTAACTGTTACCGATGCCAACTTATGCCCATCCTTACAAGTAGTAAGTCCTTTAATTACTCAGCCTTCCCCAATTTTAATTACAATAAGTAATTATCCTGTTAGTTGTTTTGGAGCTATTGATGGCAGTGCAGCAGCCACTGCATCAGGTGGTACTCCGGGTTATACCTATTCATGGAGCAATGGTAGCACAAACTTTGAAATAAACAATCTTATAGCTCAAACCTATACAGTAGTGGTTACAGATACAAATAGCTGTGTAGATTCAAGCTCCGTTATTATTACAGAGCCATCGGCTCCTATAAGCGTTGTTCTTTCATATACAGCCGTGTCTTGTTTTGATGGGTCAGATGGTACGGCAGCAGCAGTTGCCAGTGGAGGTACAGCACCATATGGCTATTTCTGGAGCATAGTAAATGTTTTTGCAGACACCATTGTTAATTTAATATCAGAAACTTACGATGTTTCAGCAAGTGATATGAGAGGCTGTACTATTAATGCCTCTATAACGGTAAGCCAACCGGGAAAATTAAATTTAATAATGGACAGTATCAATTCTACTTGTAGTTTTTCAAATGGTATTGCTTCTGTTACTGTTGCAGGAGGTACAGGCCCCTTTATTTATCAATGGTCTCCAAGCGGAGGCACCAATGCATCAGCAACAGGCTTATTAGCAGGAACATATACTGTATCTGTTGTTGACAATAATTTATGCTATGCTGTAAACTCTGTAACAGTAAATGACAGCCCAATACCTGTTGTTACTGTTGTTTCAGTTACAAATGAGAGTTGTAATGGAGGAGCAAGTGGTACTGCAACGCCTCTTATAATAGGAAATTATGGTCCTTTCACATACGATTGGCAACCATCCGGCAAAACCGATGCTGTTGCGACGGGATTGTTGGCTGGAACCCATACAGTTACTGTAACAGATGCTAATTTATGTCAATCCTTACCTGCAACAAGTGCTGCAATAACTGAACCACCACCAATTTTAATTACTCTTGACTTGGTTCCACTCACATGTTTTGGAGGGGGCGATGGAACGGCATCCGCTATAGCATCAGGAGGTACAGCGGGTTATACTTACCTGTGGAGTACTGGTGTTACATTAACTCAAATATCAAATCTTAGTTCTCAACCATATACAATTACAGTAACAGATACCAACAGTTGTATAGCAAGCACCATTTTTACCGTAGGATCCCCTGATTCACTTTCTGTTTCATTTACAAATACTCCTATATCCTGTTATGGAGGCAATGATGGTGCAATATATTCTACAGCAACCGGTGGTACAGGACCCTATGACTATATCTGGTCGCCAGTTAATATTAATGCACAAAATATTTTCAATCTTGCTATTGGTAGTTATACAGTTAATTTATTGGATTCAAAGGGCTGTGGGTATTTTGATACCATAAGTATTACACAGCCTCCGAAAATAGTTCTGTTAATGGATAGTGTTAATTCCAATTGCAGTTTAGCTAATGGCAAGGCTTCTGTATTGGCATCGGGAGGCACAGGCGCTTATACCTATGAATGGCTTCCTGGGGGCGGCACAAATGCATCAGATATAACGTTGCTTTCTGGAAGTTATTCAGTAACTGTTACAGATAACAATTCCTGCAGCACTTCAGGTGCAGTAATTGTAAATGATAATCCCATACCTATTGTTACATTATCATCCACAACAAATGTGAATTGTTTTGGTTCCAATGAAGGTGAAATATTAGTTGTTGTAACAAGCAGCAATGGTCCCTTCACCTATAATTGGCAGCCATCTGGAGGTACTACCGCTGCAGCTTCAGGATTACTTGCTGGTACCTATACCCTTATCGTTACCGATAAAAATATGTGTGAATCCGAGCCATTTAAAAGTACTGAAATTACAGAGCCTCCTCCAATTTCAATAAATATAGAAAGCACTATAGTAAGCTGTTATGGAGGAAGTGATGGTAGCGCAACAGCAACTGTATCTGGAGGTGTAGCTGGTTACACATATATGTGGAATACGGGAAGCACTGATTTGCAAATTTTAAACCAACCCTCACAACTTTATACCTTAACTGTTACCGATGCTAATGGCTGCAATAAAACAGCAACTATTACAATTGAAGAGCCCTCTGCACCCCTCTCAGTTTCGGCATCCTTTACACCCATAAACTGTTACGGAGTAGCAGAAGGTTCTTTATTTGCATCCGTATTAGGTGGAACCGCTCCCTATAATTATTTATGGATGCCAGGTAATTTGAATGGTGAAAACCAATACAATATTCCGATGGGAACCTATATCGTTTTAGCTACTGATTCAAAAAATTGTATCATAAAAGATACAATTGTAATTTCTCAACCCACATTATTGCAAGTTACTACCGACAGCAGCAATTCAAACTGTAGCTTAGCAAATGGTGCGGCATCAGTTATTGCTACAGGTGGAGCTGGCAGTTATTTATATTCATGGTTACCTAGTGGAGGAACAAATTCAAGTGCAACAGGTTTATTATCCGGAACCTATACTGTATCCGTTACGGATGCTAATGCTTGTATTACATCAGATGAAATAACTATAAATGATAACCCAATTCCTATTGCTAATATAATATCCTCAACCAATATTAGTTGCGAGGGAGGATCTGATGGTACTATTGTTTCTAGTGTTATTGGAAATCATGGACCATTTAGCTATGCCTGGCTACCTTCTGGTGGCGGAGGTTCTACCGCAACAGGTTTATTGCCTGGCACATATACATTAACTGTTACCGATACCAACGGATGTCAATCTCTAGAGGCAATAAGTCCATTAATTACTCAGCCATTTCCAATTACAATAAATATTACAACAAGTATAATGAATTGTTTTGGAGAAAATGATGAAACAGCATCAGCCATAGCTACTGGAGGTACGGCTAGTTATACTTATAAATGGTTACCTAGTGGAATTACAGGTTCAAGCATTGGTAATTTATCGGGAAATAATTATTCGATAGAAGTTACAGACGCCAATAACTGTGTGAAGGTGGAACTATTTACCATTGATGAACCGGATTCTTTAATAGCTTCCATCTCCACAATTAAAAATGTAAGTTGTTATGGCGAAAGCACTGGTTTTGCTACAGTAACTGCAACAGGTGGTACGCCGGTATATAATTATAACTGGTTACCTGCGGGAGGTAATGGGGCAACAGGAACATCATTAGGACCTAATACATATACAGTAACTATTACTGACTTAAATGGCTGTATTGCAACAGATGCAGTTACCATAACAGAGCCATTACAAGCACTTTCAGCAACTTTCACAAAAACAGATATAAACTGTTACGCCTTAGGAGATGGCACAGCTAATATTAATAGTATTGGCGGAACACCTTCCTATTTATATTCATGGAGCCCAAGTGTATCTAATACAAATTCCGCTTCGGGACTTTCACCCGGAGCATACACTGTTTTAGTTACTGATTTCAATGCTTGTGAAGTAAACGTATCATTTGATATTAAGGAACCAACGGCACTATTAGGTTCATTTTCAATTATAGATCCTTATTGCAATTTACCTAATGGTTCAATTGCTTCGCAAATTTCAGGAGGGAGCTACCCCTATGCGTATTTGTGGACACCGGGATTATCTACCAACTCTTCCATTATTGGCAATAGCCAAGGAGCATATAGTTTAAAAATTACCGATTCATTAAATTGCAGCATAATATTATCTACCACTCTAACTGATTTACCCCCTCCAGTTATTGATATATTAGCTGTAAATAATATAAATTGTTTTGGTGGTAATGATGGTAATGCCGAAATAAGCATAAGCCAGGGCAAAGCACCATATTCAATAATCTGGGCACCGGGAGGTGGAAACGCATTAACTGCCGATTCATTAGTATCTGGTGCATATACTATCGATGTAACGGATGCATTAGGATGTGCAACATCTGAAAGTATTATAATTACAGAACCAACAATTCTTAATCTATCTGATTTATCCGTTGGAAACAATATATGTTTTGGTGAAAACAATGGTTCTGTTTCACTTACAGTAACAGGAGGCATAGGTAATTATAATTATTTATGGATTCCAGCAATTTCTAATAGCTCTTCGGCAAGCAATGTTCCTTCGGGAGTATATATATTAGATGTAACAGATCAGAATAATTGTCTTGTAAATGTTTCAATCAATATTACAGAGCCAGAATTATTGACCTCAACTATCGACTCCTTATTTTATCCGGTTTGTTATAACGACTTTGGACGCGCAAAGGTATTTGCAGATGGAGGAGTTGGCCCTTATAGTTTTTTGTGGGCTCCTACAGGTTCCACGGAGAGCGAAGAAAATAGTATTACTGCCGGTTCTTATACAATTACTGTAACAGATGCAAATGGTTGTGTTAGCACAAATAACTTAATATTTACTAACCCTACGGAAGTAATAACAACATCCGGGGGGGATGACACATTGTGTTTGGGACAAACGGTGATTTTGTCTGCCACAGCTACAGGAGGTTCCGGAAATTATATATATGCTTGGCAACCTTCAGCCGCCATAACTGCTGGAACATTACCGGTAAGTCCAACAACTGATATAACCTATACAGTAGTTGCTTATGATGATATAGGCTGTCCTGGCGCACAAGCAACTATTTCTGTGTTGGTATATACGCTGGATAGTTCAAGTGTTGAGGTGATTGGATTTTCTCCAATTTGTATTGGACAAAACTCGGTGATATATGTTGAAACATATGGAAAAACTGGTGCGCTAACTTATCAATGGAATAATGGGTTGGGAACAGGACCTGGTGTATATGTAGTTACACCAACTCAACCTACAACATACATTGTTACGGTAAGTAATATTTGTAATTCGGTAACCGATTCAATAGAAGTTACTTTTAATCCTCAACCCATTATTTCATTAACATCAGACACCAGTGCTTTGTGCGCACCAGGAGTAATGCAGTTTTACGATAATTCAATAGCAGGAAATCCTAACGATCCAATTACTGGCTGGGATTGGGATTTTGGAGATGGCATATCATCCAATTTAGAAGATCCATCACATTTATATACCATTCCTGATACATTTTCAGTTACATTAACGATTACAACATCTGGTGGTTGTACTGCTAATAATTTATCTACACCATTAATTATCACAGGTTATCCATTTCCTGTAGCAGCATTTTCAGTTAATTCAACTTACTTAGAGCTTCCATTTGATGAATTGATTTGCAATAATCTTTCAACAGGAGGAATAATTTATGATTGGAGTTTTGGAGACGGTTATTTTTCTAGTGAAATTAATCCTCAACATTTATATACATACATTGATACTTTTGGTGTTCAGCTTATAGTGATGAATCAATTTGGTTGTTTGGATACTGCTTATACTAAGGTTACAACAAATGCAGATGTAACTTTCCCAACTGCTTTCACCCCTAATTTAGATGGCGTTTCAGGTGGTACCTACGATATTAATAGTTTAAATAATGATACATTCTTTCCTTATACTTCGGGAGTAATAGCTTATAGTTTGGAGGTTTATAATCGCTGGGGCGAAATGGTTTTTGAAACAAAAGACTTTAAAATTGGATGGGATGGTTATTATAAAGGTGTTTTATGTCCGCAAGATGTTTATATTTGGGTAGCGACTATCAAACTTAATAATGGAAACACTTATAATAAAAATGGGAACATTTCGCTGCTGAGATAATGGGGGATAATATTTCATTTTAAAAAATCCCAGCAAACCAAATTAATTAAGAAGCAAATGGCAAAAGATTATATTTTTGGTGCATTAAAATAAAACATGTTTTAATTTTAAAAAAATATTTGTATCATTGTTTGTTAAAAGAAATGAAGATAAAGAAAATTATATGGATTTAATAAGGCATACAAAAAATATTTTTTCATTCAGAAATTTTAAATTTACTAATTTGGGTAGGGCATTTTGGTTTCTATTATTTTCCCTGTCGCTTCATACAGCTGGATCACTATGTGGTTTTCTGGGTATTACCTATGCTCAGATTATTTCACGTGAGGATAGGCAATTATTGGTAAAGGCGGATAAATTATTTGATTTGGGTGATTATTTAGGAGCATTAAAAATGTATGAAACATTATTTATTTTAGATAGCACCGATAACGAAACCAATTTCAAAATAGGATTATGTAATTTTGAAATTAAAAAATTCAGGCCCAATTCAAAAAAATATTTTGAAAAGGTAACTTCTGCAGATTTCCCTGAGGTTAATTATTATTTGGGTAAATTAAATCATTCGCATAAACTATATGATCGCGCTATTTACTATTATAACCAATATAAATATTTTGGTGGAGAAAGTCAATTTACAAGGAAAGAGATTGATGATTTAATTGAAAAATGCCATACAGCATTATTATTTGAAACTACCGCTAATAAATCAATTTCAATAGTAAATGCTGGTAGTCTGTTGAATTCTGAATATTCTGAATATGCCCCATTAATTCCTGCTGATGAAAACTTTATAATTTTCACTTCCCGCAGGAAAAATTTAAAATGGGATAAAAAAGACCCCCTAGGGGATTATTTTGAAGATATTTATATTTCTTTAAAAGACAGTTCAAATAGCAGTGCATCAAGTTGGACTGAACCATTAATGCTAGATTCAACAATAAATACAATTTTGCACGATGCTTGCACAGGATTATCTGCTGATGGTGAAAAATTATTAATATATCGTACAAGTAAAGATTTAATTAGCGGCGACATCTATGAAAGTTCTTTTATCAATAATAAATGGTCGAAGCCTGAAATTCTTAGTTCCATAGTAAATTCAACAAATTATCTGGAAACAAGTGCTTGTTTTTCATCTAATGGTAATATAATTTTCTTTTCGAGTAACCGACCAGGCGGATATGGCGGAAAAGATTTATATCTAGTAAGAAAATTACAAAATGGGAAATGGGGCAAGCCATTTAATTTAGGTGAAAAAATAAATACCGAATACGATGAAGATGCGCCATTTGTGCACTCTCTTGGCAATACTTTATATTTTAGTTCCGAAGGGCATAAAAATATGGGCGGTTACGATATCTTTAAATCTACATTTGATGAGGCAGGAAAATTTGATATTCCAGAAAACTTAGGAAGTCCAATTAATACCGTAGAAGATGATATATTTTTTGTGTTGAATCCTGATGGCTCCAAAGGGTATTTGTCGTCGGAAAGACAGGGAGGTTTTGGTTTGCAGGATATTTATTTTATTACATTCCCTATTTCTACTCCCCCTTTAAGTGTTTTTAATATACACGTGGTGGATGAATTAAGCTCCGTAATAAAAGATGTGGAAATAAAAATAATTAATATAGAGAATGAGACAACTTATGGGGTATATAAGTCAAACGATAAGACAGGGAAATTATTACTTATTTCTCCGCCAAATAAAGAATATCGTATAATTATAGATTCGCCAGGATATGAGCGGCTTATAACAAATGTTGTTTTAGATAAAAATATAAATATTTTATATAAACTAGCACTTTTACGATAATATACGAGGCTTTTCAACAACTTATTTTTATTAAAGAGTATAGAGGGCATTTGTAATTAAAAAAATATAGAATGAAAAAAATAAATCAATATTATTTAAAAAATAAATTAAAAATGCCTCCCCTGTTTTTAGCTTCCTCTGTAAATAGAGGAGGGAAAGAATTATGGGCTTGCTTATATGTAAGTATTTTTATTTTGTTTTTTAATGTTAATGTAACTATTGTAAAAGCACAAGACATGCATTTTACACAATTTTTTTCATCTCCTTTATATTTGAATCCTGCATTTGCCGGAGCCGGCGTTTGTTCGAGAATATCTACTACCTATAGAAATCAATGGCCTGGAATAACAAAAACATTTAAATCGTATTTACTCTCTGCCGATCATTATTTACCAAGTTATAACATTGGAATTGGATTATTATTTGGTAATGATGCTGCCGGATCGGGCGATTTGAAAACAACTGTAATTAATCCAATGTTTGCTTATGAAATAAAAATAAATAGAAAATACTCTATGCGGTATGGTGTTCAGGCAGGTGTTGGTTTAAAAAGCATCAATTTTAATGCCTTGTTATTTGGCGATCAAATAGCAAGAGGCGGAAATGTTGCAACCCTAGAAACACCAACCCAATCAAAAACTTATCTTGATATAGGAGCTGGCGCATTATTTTATTCCACTAAATATTGGATAGGAACATCTATTTATCACCTTACAAGACCTGATATTTCATTGATGGGGGTTGGTGGTGATATATTGCCAATAAAATATAGTGTACATGGTGGAGCTAAATATGTTTTTAACCCAAAAGAGAGAAATCTTTATGAGCAGAAGTCAATCTCTCCCGCTTTTAATTATCGTGGACAAAGAAAATTTGATCAATTTGACATCGGTTTTTATTTTACTCAATATGTTTTCAATATTGGCCTTTGGTATAGAGGTATTCCTTTATTGAAGGCTTATAAACCGGGATATAGCAATAGTGATGCTCTTGCTGTAATCATTGGTATAAAAACCGACCGACTTAATATTGGATACAGTTATGATATTACTATTTCAAAGTTAAATACAATAGCCCAGGGAGCTCATGAAATAACACTTTCCTACCAGTTATGTAAATTCAAAAAGAAGAAAAAATTCCGTTTGCTAATTCCATGTCCAAAATTTTAGGAGTCATTTCCAAAATTAGCATCGCTATCAACTAGGAGCAGAATTTTAATTATTAAGTAATTCCTTTGCATTACTTATAGCTGCCTCTGTTGGAATTCCAGAGCTCAACATTTTAGCAATTTCACTAATGCGATCTTCCGAAGAAAGTTTCCTGATATTACTGTATGTTTTATTGTATCGATCTTCTTTGTAAACAAATAGATGCGTATTTCCTTTACTAGCTATTTGAGGCAAATGCGTAATTGTAATTACCTGCATTGATTTAGCCATTAAATTCATAATACTACCCACTTTATTAGCCACATCGCCAGAAACTCCTGTATCAATCTCATCAAATATAATGGTAGGCAGGGCTGTTAATTGAGCAATCAATGATTTAATGCTTAACATTAAACGAGATAGTTCACCACCCGATGCAACTTTATTTAGTTCCTTGAAATCGCTTCCTTTATTGGCAGAAAAAAGAAAATTCACCCTATCGGTTCCATAGGTTCCAAAAGTATTTGAATCTATATGTTCTATTTTTAATTGTGCATTTGGCATAGACAAGGAAAAAAGAATGGAAGCAATATCTTTTTCAATTTTAGGGATTTCTTTTTTTCTATTAGCTGCAATTTTTTTAGCAAGAATGGCTAAAGAATTTTGCATTGTAAATAACAGCTTTTTTATTTTTTCAATTTCGGATTCTATGGAACTAAATTCAAGAAGTTTATTACTTAACTCATCCTTTATTGAAATTAATTCCCCCACACTTTTCACTTGGTGTTTTTGTTGTAAACGAAATACAATTTCCAATTGTTCGTTAAGTATTTCAATACGTTTAGGGTCATAAACAATTTTCTCTTCAAGGCCATCTATATCATTACTAATATCTTTTAATTCAATAACACAGCTATTTAACCTTGTACTTAATTCATTTATTTCTGGTTTGTATTTTGCCAATGCTGATAGAATAGATTTTATTTCGTTTAATGACAAAAGTAAATTTTGTTCGCCACCATTTAGTCCGGAAGCGGCTTTTGAAAGATTTATTTTTATTTCCTCAGCATTGTTTAAGGTTTCCAATTCATTTTCAATTTCATCAACTCGCATATTATTTAAATTGGCCTCTTCAAGTTCATTAAACTGAAATTGAAAATAATCTAAATCTTTTCTAGCTTGTGCTTCTTTTGCAAGCATTTCATTTAATGATTTTTCGAATATTTTGAATTGTTTAAAATTAGTAGCATAATCTAATAAATAATCAGGATGATTTGCGTACGCATCCACAACAGAAAGTTGAAATTCACTTCCATTAAGAGTCAATGTTTGATGTTGAGAGTGAATATCTATAAGGCGTTCGGCCAATGCTTTTAATTGTGAAAGGCTAACAGGTGTGTCATTAATAAATGCACGAGATTTTCCTTCAGAGCTTATTTCTCTTCTGATGCTGGTAGTAATTTCATAATCTAATTCAGCTGACCAAAAGAAATCTTTTAATGCATAATCTTTTATGTTAAATGAAGCTTCTACAATACATTTTTTTGTTTTGTCCTGTAAAGATTGTATGTCGGCTCTACTTCCTGCTATAAGGCCTAAAGCTCCTAAAAGAATAGATTTGCCAGCACCTGTTTCACCAGTTATAATAGTTAAACCATCAGTAAAATCAATTTCCAACTTGTCAATTAATGCATAATTTTGAATGGATAGGTGTTGCAGCATAAAATTTCGTATATTTAAATTAGGACCGAAAAAACATAAAATATTTAGAACAGCAAAAATAATGAATAATGTATTCGGCCAAGTTATAAATTTTGCTTTAAAAGAAATAGTAAGAATTGTTTTATTTATTATTTACTTTTAAAATAAAATTGCAATTTGAATTGCTGAAAGATTAAAGAATGAAAATTATAGTTTATGAATGAATTTAAAAAATATAAATTAATACTAGCTTCAAAATCTCCAAGGAGGCAGTATTTATTAAAAGAATTGGGATTAGATTTTGAGGTGAGTTTAAAGGATGTTGATGAAAGTTTCCCTGGTAATTTAAAAAGTTATGAAATACCACTTTATTTATGTGAAAAAAAAGCGGCACAATTTGATGAAGAACTAACGGATAATACTATTGTAATTGCAGCCGACACAATAGTTTGGATAGATAACAAAGTGCTTAACAAGCCCCAAAATTATGATGATGCTTTACGCATGCTTAATTTGCTTTCTGGCAGAAAACATGAGGTATTTACCGCGGTATGCTTAAGGTCTAGGCATAAAACAAAATCATTTTATGTATTAACAAGTGTGTATTTTAAGATTTTGTCCCCACAAGAAATTGAATATTATATAAAAAATTATAATCCATATGATAAAGCTGGTGCATACGGTGCTCAAGAATGGATGGGCTTCATTGCTATTGAAAGAATTGAAGGCTCCTATTTTAATGTGATGGGATTACCTTTGAGAGAATTGTATGAAGAATTATGTAATTTTTAGTTTTTCATAATTGTTTTCACAAACGTAAAAGCCTTGCCCCCAAAATATTATTTATCAATAAAATTAACTACTTTCGTACTCCTAAATGAAAAGAGTAGCATTTCATACACTTGGCTGCAAGTTAAATTTTTCCGAAACATCAACTATCGCGAGGTTATTTGATGAACAAGGTTATCAAAAGGTCGATTTTAAAGAACCTGCTGATGTTTATGTAATTAACACATGCTCCGTTACAGCTAATGCTGATAAGGAATGCAAGCAAATAGTAAAGGCTGCACAACTTATCGCACCAGAGGCATACATTGTTGTAGTAGGTTGTTATGCGCAATTAAAGCCCGAAGAAATAGCTAATATTCAAGGAGTTGATCTTGTATTAGGGGCTTCTGAAAAATTTAAATTACTTAATTATTTAAATGATTTAACAAAAAAGTCCAAAGCTGAAATTTATAGTTGTGAAATTGAAGAAGCGAATTTTTTCGTTGATGCTTATTCTTTGGGAGACCGCACGCGTGTATTTTTAAAAGTACAAGATGGCTGCGATTATAATTGTTCCTTTTGCACTATCCCATTAGCACGAGGAGGTAGCCGAAGCGATACCATTGAAAATGCTTTCAAAAACGCTGAAAAAATAGCAAAGAAAGATGTAAAAGAAATAGTACTTACAGGAGTTAATTTAGGCGATTTTTGGAACGATGAATCTAAAATAAATAATACGAAAGCTGAATCATTTTTCAATTTAATTGAAAAGCTTGATATGGTAGAAGGCATAGAACGTTTTCGAATATCTTCAATAGAGCCTAATTTATTGAAAAATGAAATTATAGATTTTGTAGCGCAATCTAAAAAATTTGTCCCCCATTTTCACATCCCTTTGCAATCGGGTAGTAATAAGATTTTGAAAGCAATGCGCAGGCGCTATTTGCGTGAACTTTACTCGGATCGTGTGGATAGAATAAAAAAACTGATGCCGCAATGTTGTATAGGTGTGGATGTAATTGTTGGATTCCCTGGCGAAAGCGAGGATGATTTTATAGAGACATATAATTTCCTAAATAAATTAGACGTTTCATATCTTCATGTATTTACATATTCGGAGAGGGATAATACGGATGCGAAAAAGCTAAAAGATACTGTTCCTATTCCTATTCGCAAGAAGAGAAATAAAATGCTTAGAATACTTTCTGCAAAAAAATTACGTCATTTTTATGAACAACATTTAGGTGAAACACGAATTGTTTTATTTGAAGGAGATAATAAAGGCGGTTTTATGCACGGGTTTACTGATAATTATATTAAAGTAAAAACACCCTTTAATAGTTTACTTATTAATCAGTTAAGGCAGGTTTCGCTTAAGGAATTAGATCCGGATGGCTCGGTGTTGGCTGAGTATTTACCTGATTTAATTTCAGATGTTGTTTTAAATTAGGCCCATCCGTTTTTTTGATCCTCCATTTCAACTTTATATACTCATTCTCAATATTGCATTAACTATTGGAAAAAAGCCAAAACAATACTAATTTTTATTAAACGGTCATAATTTCTTTTTCTTTTACTTCCAAATGTTTATCACACTTAACTACATAACCGTCAGTTATAAGCTGTACTTTGGCTTCTCCTTCTTTTACTTCATCTTCTGGCTGGCCATTTTTCTGAAGTTTTTTTAATTCTTCATTTGCTTCTTTTCTGATGGTGCGGATACTTACTTTTGCATTTTCAGTTTCAATTTTAGCTTTTTTAACCAGGTCTTTTCTGCGTTCTTCGGTTAATGCTGGAACCAAAATACGAATAATTAAACCATCATTTTGCGGATTTAATCCTAAGTTCGCTGCCATAATAGCTTTTTCAATTGGAGTTAGCGTTGATTTTTCCCAAGGTTGAATTATTAATGTGCGAGCATCACCTGTATTTATATTCGCAACTTGATTAAGTGGGGTTCTGGTACCGTAATAATCTACAAATATTCCCTCCAACATAGTTGGGCTAGCCTTGCCAGCTCTCACCTTTACTAATTCTAACTCCAAGTGCTCAAGGCATTTATCCATTTGCTCTTTCGTATCGTCTAAAATAAATTGAATTTCTTCATTCATAATTTTAATTTTTTGTTTTATTATACAATCTATTCACAATAGTTCGGTACTTTTTTAGCAGTCAGGGCTGAAGCCCTCTAATATCTGGCATTTTTATTAACCCCAGCCTAAAGGTTGGGGTTGCAATGAAACCCAATGAATTTCGGGACTTTAGTCCCTACTTGAAAAAACTACCGAACCATTAGTTCAAAAATATTATTTTTATATAATATTTTAATTTTTTAATATTTTAATAGGACAATTTATTTCTATAACAAACAAATAAAAAAAAGCGGGTGCTTAAAATAAGTGTATTGGAAAAAATTAGCGCTTATTCCTTTAATATTAGGTATAAGTATTAGCAGTTTTTCAAATAATTTTATGTTAAAACTCCACTAAGGTTCCAACTTTATTTCCCTGAACAATATTTTTTAAATTTCCTGGCTTGTTAATATCAAAAATGATGATAGGCAGTTTGTTTTCATTACACAAAGTAAAGGCTGTCATATCCATAATTTCTAAGCCTTTTGTAAATACTTCATTAAATGTTATTGTTTCATATTTTGTTGCCGTTTTATCTTTTTCAGGGTCTGCAGTATATATACCATCCACACGCGTTCCTTTCAAAATAACATCGGCTTGAATTTCAATTGCTCTTAATGTTGCAGCTGTATCGGTAGTAAAATAAGGGTTGCCAGTACCCGCACCAAAGATAACAACAATGTGTTTTTCGAGGTGGCGAATAGCTCTACGGCGTATAAATTGCTCGCAAATTTGTTCCATTTTAATAGCCGATTGAAGTCTTGTTTCAACTTTAATAGCTTCTAATGCCGACTGCAACGCCATGGAATTAATAACAGTAGCTAACATACCCATATAATCACCCTGCACACGATCCATTCCTCCTTCGGCAGCTTGAATTCCTCTGAAAATATTGCCTCCTCCAATAACTATTCCTACCTGCACTCCCATCTCTGATATTTCCTTTATTTGCAGGGCATATTCATTTAAGCGCTCATGGTCAATGCCAAACTGTTTTTTCCCCATCAAGGATTCCCCACTTAATTTTAAAAGAATTCGTTTGTATTTCATTTTTTAGAATTTATATTTATTTTGTTTAATATGTAATAAAATAAAAGTTAATATTTTAAATAATATATTTATTTTTTTGTATAAACAATTTAATTGAAAAGCATATTATGAACAAATTGTGGTAATAAAATTTATGTTCCTTTATTTATTTGCGAAGTTAAAAAAATATTATGCTTGATACCAATTTTTATAGATAATTCTTTATTTAAATATCCTATAAAATTTTAAAAATAGAAATGAAGTCGATTCTAAAGTTTAAAAGAAAAATTCAAAGGTTCGTGATTAAACTTATAAAACGGAACTCCTCTTAAGTATTATAATTAAAAGAATTAATTTGTGATTGATTTTTTTACTGCATTCTCACCACCCATCAAAACATACTTTATCATATTTGCTCCCATCTTTAATGCCGTTTGATGTATTTCAGGTGAATCCTTATGTATTTCGAAGCTTTCCCAACCATCGCCTAAATCACACTCATAATCATAAAAACAAATTACTCTACCTTGGAAAATCAGGGCATAACCTTTTGCCGCATTATTTTCGTGTTCGTGTATTTTGGGTAGCCCATTTTGGAATTCAAATTTTTGGTGATAAATGGGATGAGAAAATGGAAGTTCAACAAAATCCAGTTCGGGAAAAACTTTTTTCATTTGTGGACGAATAAATTTATCCATACCATAATTATCTGAAATATGCAGAAAGCCTCCGCCAATTAAATAGTTCCTTAGGTTTTCTATTTCTTGAGAATTAAAAACCACATTGCCGTGGCCTGTCAAGTGAATAAAAGGATAGTTAAATATGTCGGGATTTCCCACTTCAACAATTGCTTGTTCAGGGTTTATATTAGTTTTTAAATTACTGTTGCAAAATTTAATTAAATTAGGCAATGATGTCTCTAAATTAGAATACCAATCGCCGCCTCCACTATATTTAAGCAATGCTATTTGATAGGAAGGTATAGGGGTAAAAGCTATATTAAGGCTTAATAGTAATAATAATATAAAAGTTTTTTTAATCATACTCTTTTCTAAATTTATTAAATAATTTGGGAACAAAATAAAATCTCTAAAAGTGAATAAATTAATAAATCTTAGGAAATTTATTTGGATCACTTTCATGCATTATTTCATATACTTTGTTAAAAACATCTTCAGCATTCGGTTTGGAGAAGTAATCTCCATCTGTACCATAGGCAGGCCGATGGTCTTTGGCAGTTAATGTTTTTGGTTCCGAATCAAGAAGTTGAAAGGCGTTTTGTTCGACAATAATTTTCTGTAAAATATATGCACTTGCCCCCCCATTAACATCTTCGTCTAAAATCAATAAACGACTTGTTTTTTTTATGGACTTTTTTATAGCATGATTTATATCGAAGGGCAGCAATGTTTGTAAGTCAATTACTTCAATAGAAATACCCATTTCAGATAACTGCGCCACAGCATCCATTGCAATGCGGCAGCACGAACCATAAGTAACAAGTGTAATGTCTTTACCTTCATTTATAATTTCGACACATCCTAATGCAACTTTATATTCGCCTATATTGCTTGGCTGCATCTCTTTTAACCGATACCCATTTAACGGTTCTATCACCAATGCAGGCTCGTCGGCACTGAGAAGGGTATTGTAAAAACCTGCTGCCTGAGTCATGTTGCGTGGTACACAAACATAAATTCCGCGAACGGCATTAACTATCATCCCCATTGGAGACCCACTGTGCCATATGCCTTCCAACCGATGACCTCTTGTACGTATTATGACAGGGGCCTTTTGTCCACCTTTAGTACGATATTGCAGCGTAGCTAAATCATCGCTCATTATTTGGAGCGCATATAATAGATAATCCAGGTATTGTACTTCAGCAATTGGGCGCAAACCTCTTAAAGCAAGCCCTATAGCTTGTCCTATAATTGTAGCTTCACGAATTCCAGTATCAAATACACGTATTTCACCGTATTTTAATTGCAATCCTTCTAATCCTTGGTTCACTCCTCCAATTTTTCCGGCATCCTCTCCAAATATAAGCACTTCCGGATATTTTGAAAGTATCGCATCAAAGTTTTCACGCAGTAATTCGCGTCCATCC
This sequence comes from Chitinophaga pinensis, assembly GCA_945865315.1. Taxonomy (GTDB): domain Bacteria; phylum Bacteroidota; class Bacteroidia; order 2-12-FULL-35-15; family 2-12-FULL-35-15; genus 2-12-FULL-35-15. Next base: position 18,394 of record CAMBDK010000034.1, read on the forward strand.
ACCATTTTTTTTCCTGTAAGATATTCAGGCAAAATATGTTTTACATTTAATACATTATTTTTTGATTCGCTATGCAGGTGAGAGCTATAACGTTCACTATTTGAAACGGAGGACGCATTCACCCAATTTATTAATTGTGTTTTTGAACCATTATTTTCGTTTCGTGCCAAACGCAATACACTATTAGCAGCAATAAAAATATCTTTGCGGCTAGGTTCATTAATAGCTATTAATGCTGCTTTAACTTTATTAATATTTGTAGGGTTTTCAGACTTTTCAGCAATAAAATCTATTGCGGCAACGGCCTCTATTAAATCTTTTTTTATTGGATTTAAATATGCATTCCATGCTTCAGCTTTGGTTTCACGTACTATTTTTTTTGCATTTTCTTCTATGTTTTTTAAAACTTCTTCGCTTGTAAATTTTTGTTCTAAAATCCACTCCCGCATTTTTTTTATACCATCAAAATCAATTTCCCATTGTAAGCGTTCTTTAGATTTATAGCGTTCATGAGATCCGGAAGTGCTGTGCCCTAGTGGCTGATTTACTTCTTCTACGTGTATTAATACTGGAACATGCTCTTCGCGACATATTTTGGCAGCCTTTTCAAATGTTTCACATAAATGTGGATAATCCCAGCCTTTGGTTTTAAAAATTTCGTAACCCAAGCTATTACCTTGTCGTTGAAAGCCTTTTAATATTTCGGAAATACTTTCTTTTGTAGTTTGATACTTTTTAGGTACAGAAATTCCGTGACCATCATCCCAAACAGAAATAAGCATTGGTATTTGCATTACCCCGGCGGCATTAAATGTTTCCCAAAACAAACCTTCCGAAGTACTTGCATCACCAATAGTACCAAATGCAATTTCATTACCCTTGTTAGAAAATTTCTCAAACGCTTTTCCTTGCAACAGTATGTTCCCTTTGTAATATTTTGATGCCATCGCCAAACCTAGCAAACGAGGCATTTGTCCTGCTGTAGGTGAAATGTCGGCAGATGAATTTTTTATCTTTGTTAAATCTTTCCAGCTACCATCATCATTAAGGCTGCGGGTACCAAAATGCCCACCCATTTGACGGCCTGCGCTCATCGGCTCAGCATCCAAATCAGTATGACCATATAATCCTGCAAACCACTCCTGTAGTGTTAAATTTTTAGTTGCAAACATAAATGTTTGGTCGCGGTAATAACCCGAACGGAAGTCACCATCTTTAAATACCTTTGCCATGGCTAATTGAGGCAATTCTTTTCCATCACCAAAGATTCCAAATTTTGCTTTACCTGTTAGCACTTCGCGCCTGCCCATAATACTGGCTTCCCTGCTTTCATTCGCGATGCGATAATCGTCTAACACGATACTGATGAATTCCTCTTTAGAAATATTTTGTTTATTACGTATTTCAATTGTTTCTTCTATAGTTGGCATTTGGTGCGTCTAAAAGTTCTTATGACAAATATAAGTAATTGTAGGTGGAACAAAAGCATCTTTGCTAGTTTTTTATTTTTAAATATTCTGTAAGTTAAGTTTCCGAAATAACTCCCGCAAATTAAATGGTTCAAAAACTGTGTGTTTTTCTTTTGTCTTGATACAAAAGAAACAAAAAATCAAGAACAAACGATTCCTTCCCACCTGCAACCCTGCATCGCGTTTGTACCTTCCTCATGCGCGTTTTCAAAAGCATATTTTTTGCAAAAAAATGAAATCATCTGTTTTTATTAATATATCTGTTTTGTCGAAATTGTTTTGAAAGCATTACTAATGCTCTATTTATATAACTTTTATACTTGTTTATTGAAATTATTTCATGGTCCTTTTTTTGTAATGCATTTTTACAAAAAAACTTCCTGTAAAAAAGCAGTTTAATATATTAAAAACAATTTTATTTTTTTTCAATAAAAAAATAAAAAAATGTTAGGTGATACATTGGGTTAATTTTTCCAATGATGAGATGCTAAGTTCCCTATGTTTCATCGAATAGTATATCTTTGTGGCTCACAAAAAAAATGTTATGGCAAAAATACAGTTTGGTAAATGGTTGGGTGGAGCTTTGGGGTGGGCTTTGGGCGGTCCTTTAGGAGGCATACTTGGCTTTTCCGTAGGGTCTGCATTTGATGCAGCAAGCGATCCTAGTAAAGAAGGTGTTAATAACAGACATGCAGCTGGTGGGGCTTCCCATGCAGGAGATTTTACGGCTAGTTTATTGGTATTGTCTGCCGCTGTTATGAAAAGCGACGGTAAAATCCTAAAGAGTGAACTAGATTTCGTAAAAAGATTTTTAACACGGCAGTTTGGCGAGGAAAATGCGCAGCAGCAGTTATTAATGCTAAAAGAAATACTAAAGCAGGAAATTCCATTGCAAAAGGTTTGCCTACAAATTAAGCAATTTATGCCTCATTCGGAAAGGCTGCAGATAATACATTATCTTTTTGGCATTTCAAAAGCTGATGATCATGTGCATGAATTGGAGCTAGAGACAATTCAAACAATTGCTAATTATCTTGGAGTAAGTGCTGCAGATTTTAATTCATTAAAAGCAATGTATTTCAAGGATGTAAACAGCGATTATAAAATTCTGGAAATAGAAAGATCTGCAACTGATGAAGAAGTAAAAAAAGCATACCGTAAAATGGCTGTGAAATTTCACCCCGATAAGGTAGCAGCGCTTGGTGAGGAGGTTCAAAAAGCTGCAAAAGAAAAATTTCAAAAAGTACTACAAGCCTACGAAAATATTAAAAAACAAAGAGGAGGATTTTAAAAAGAGCTTTTGTTTTAACATCTATAATTAAAGGATAATTGTCAATAATATTTGCATAAATTTCTTAGCCATTTTTCATATTTTCTCTAACTCCTTTAATATTAGTTGTGTTTACATACTTCTGTTAATTTTTTTTTAAAACTAATAAAATATGGTAATTTATTTACGAACAGATTGAAAAATTTATTTTGATGTGTTTCGTGTTTCTGAATATCCCAAACAGTTAATTTGCTAAGGGTATAACACTTTCATTCTTTAATACTTCTAATATAGATTCAAAAGTATTGTCAAAAACTATTTTCCAATTTCCCTTTGCTATCCACCTGGCATCAGTAATCCCTTCATCCGTTTGCGGCACTAATACAGCAGTATCCTTACAATCCATTTCGAACCAATAGGTGCATTTTAAGATAGCTTTTTCTTTTATCAAATAAATATGGTAGGTAGCAGTTATTTTTTTTGTAATAGTTAATTTACTAATGCCACATTCTTCTTCCACCTCTCTAATTGCAGCCGTTTTAACACCTTCTCCCTTTTCTATTTTCCCTTTTGGTAAATCCCATTTCCCATTTCTAAAGATAAATAAATATTCATTTTTTTTGTTTCTTACCAATCCACCAGCAGCTTCAATTAAACGGAACATGCCCGAAAAGTATTTAAATAGCGTCTTAATGTCCTTATTAAAAAAATACAGATTGTATGGTTTTTCATTTTGAGTTAATTCATTATATTTAATTAGCATTTCCTTCGCTGAATTTACGCTTATTAATATTGCATCCTTTTTAAGGTTAAAGTCATTTTTATCATCAATCAGATAAATAATTTTATTAAGGGAGAATATTTTTATCATTTCTATTTTTAAAAATTATATGTGTAATAGTTTAATATCTTTGTTTCATGAAATCAAATGAAGAATCCGCATTAAAGATTGCCGAATTTCTACTGCAAATTAAAGCAATTAAATTACAACCTACCAAACCTTTTGTTTGGGCTTCGGGTTGGCATTCGCCAATTTATTGCGATAATCGGGTAACATTATCCTTTCCAAAGATTCGTACCTATATCCGTCAGGAATTTGTAAATGCTATTTTAGAAAAGTTTGGCAAGCCCGATGTTATAGCAGGTGTTGCAACAGGAGGAATTGCTCAAGGGGCCTTGGTGGCTCAGGAATTGGGTTTGCCATTCATATACATAAGGTCCGAACCTAAAAAACATGGTTTAACGAATATGGTAGAAGGAATAATAGAAAAAGGGCAATCTGTGGTAGTTATAGAGGACTTAATTTCAACCGGCGGCAGCAGCTTGAAAGCTGTGGAAGCATTGCGCGAAATCGGTTGCGAAGTAAAAGGCATGGCTGCTATATTTACTTATAGCTTTAAAACAGCAAGCGACAATTTTAAAAAATCTAAATGTAAAGTAGTTACTCTTTGCGATTATGATGCGCTTATAAAACAGGCCCTTAAATCAAACTACATAACTGAGAAAAATTTAAAATCATTAAAAGAATGGCGGGAAAATCCTGCGGAATGGTCTAAGTAGATTCTGTCCATATAGTCGAGAGTCTGAACTATAATGTGCGAGTTCGAGGCTCTCTCAGTTTTCAAAATTAGGAGTTTACATTGGTAAATGACTGGTTTTTAAAACAAGAATAACGAAGACCTGAGTGAAACGAACTCACGAATACCTTTTTAAAAAAAAATTATCAGGAAATCGGACATTATAGACAGACTCTAAGTAAATTCTAAACTCTTAATTTATAAACCCCTTTTAAAATGTCATTAACAAAAATTGAAAGCGAAATAGTCGAAATTAATAATTCGGCTGAGAATATTTTTAACTATTTAAGTGATTTTAAAAATTTCGAGAAACTAATGCCTTCGCAGGTTACTAAGTGGGAAGCAACAAGTGATGAGTGCTCTTTTAATATTAATGGTATGGCAACGATAGGGATGAAAATTATTGATAAAACACCCTTCAATAAAATTACAATTAACTCTAACGGCAAAGTCCCTTTTAACTTTCAATTGTTTATTTTCATTACTAAAAAAGATGATAATAATTCCTCAGGGCAATTAATTTTTGAATCGGAATTAAATCCTATGTTAAAAATGATGGTAGTGAAGCCTCTGGGTAATTTCTTCAACTTACTTGCACATAAAATGAAAGATATTAAATAAGCCGTTCTTACAGGTTCAAAAAATATAAACTTTTGCTATTACTACCTAGTTGTTTTTTTTACTGCCTATATTATGTTTTTTCCATTTAGGCTTGGTAATATCGTAAAATATACGGTCAATATCTCCCACCGGACTTTCTGCCGGCACCTGCATAAAATTCCCTAAAGGGTTTATTAAAAAATATGCCGGCAATGATTTTATTTCATATTTTTTTCTCATTTGTGCTGCTGCATTATCATGTAAAAACAACCAATCAAATTTCGGATTGTTAATACAAAAATTTTTGAAATCACCTTTCGATAAATCTAATGAAACACTTACAAATTCTATTTGTGTACCATATTGTTTTTTCAATGATGGTAAAACCTTCATCTGCTGCATGCAAGCGGAACAGCTAACATCAAAAAACATTAGGTAAACGTATTTTTTTGTGCGTAATTTATTTAAGCTATGCAAATATCCTTTTATATCAGGCAATTCAAAAATAGGAGCTGCTGCTCCTACATTTAATTTTGAAAATGAATTTAATATATTTTGTGCAATATCACGATTTTCTGCAATGTTACTTTCCATAATTATATGGTCGAGCATGGCAATTATGCTTCCCCTATTAAAAGTGCCATCGTAATAACTTTCGTATAAACCTTTTATTAATACTAACTCACAAATAGTATCATTTTGCAAATAAGGATCAATTTTCATTAGCAACAAGGTCTCTTTTAAATTTTGGCGGTCATTAATCTGATGCACAATACCCGAACTTTGCTTAGTAAGAGAGATACTTTGAAGTTTTTGTTTGTAAAAAGTATTGAAAAAATTATTGTATTCCGGATGATAATATAATATAGGTTTATTTTCCAAATAACTTTCAAATAGTTTTTTTTTACTTACTTGCGTTTTTTCTTCAAGCGCAGCAATAGTATATGTTAGATAAGCTTCAAAATAATTATTTTGCACTGTCGCATAATAGCTTTTCATTGCTATTTTAAAAGAATCTATTTTAGTTTGAGCACTTCTACTTACAAATGATCGGTAATCAACGGATAAAAAATCATCGAAATGTTTATCATAATCCATGGTAAGTGCATTGATTTCAATTTTACTTTTTAATTTGATAGAAATCTTTATGTCCTGCTCTAAATTTTGATTTTGATAGCTTGTTGAATCTGCCGGTGATAATAAGATTTCATAACTTGCAAAAGGCTCAATATGCATCGAAGCAATGTGGTTTTCTATCTTTAATGTAACATATTGAATTTTAGTGCTATTTAATTCTAAAATAAAATTGCCTGCAGAATCGATGGTTGAAAAGCTTAGCTGTTTTTCTGTATTCGAAATATAATCATTGTAAATCCATAGGCCAAGCTCTTTGTTTTCAAATGTTTTGGCATGGCCCTTTATAATTACATTTTGGGCCAGACTTACATATTTTAAACTAATTAATAAAATTATTAAAGCTAGTTTATTCATATTATACTCATTGATTTTATTTTATTAGAGTTTATAAAAAACGCTTATTTTTATTAAGCTACAGCTCATACTATAATTATCATACTAGATGATAATAGTGCGCAAGGCATATATTTTTAATGACAAATTTTTTTTATCCTGCAGCATAAAATAAAAAAAACAGGAGACTCTAATTAAATATTCAAATTAATACTTTCAGGCACAAATGGCTTTGCATTTCCTCCATTACGTATTATATCACGCACAATTGTTGAATTTATTGCAGAAAGTTCCGAAACAGGTAAAATAAAAACAGTTTCTATTTCGGGGGCCATTACTTTATTATTTTGAGCAATCGCTTTTTCAAATTCAAAATCTGCCGATGTTCTTAAACCACGCAATATAAATCCTGCATTCATTTTTTTGCAGAAATCAATGGTTAAGCCCGTATAAGTTTCTACCCTCACCTTTGGTACATTAGCAAAAACCTCGCTCACCCATTTTTTACGCTGTTCCAGTGTAAAATAACTCTGTTTACTATGGTTGATACCAATTGAAATAATAACCTCATCGAACAAGGGCAATGCTCTTAGTAATATATTTTCATGGCCTTTGGTAATAGGATCGAACGAACCGGGAAAAATGGCTATTTTTTTATTCATTTGATTTGGAAATTAATTTTAAGAAATAATTACGAATGTACAAATATTTTCAGAGTAATTATTGCATGTACCATCCTTGTCGCTTGTAATTATTATCAATTGTAAATAATAATCTTCATTTTTTTTAATCAATTATTATATTAGGCAGCATACCTTAAAATTAGGAATATTTTTAAAAAATAATTATTGGTTTTTATTTTTTTAATACGTAATAATAACAGTGCCATGTGCACCTTGAGAGGATATACCACCTCCTCCTCCGCTGGCACCTGTTTGACTTACTCCACCAACAATAGTGGAGTGGATGTATCCGGATCCTCCGCCACCCCCACCCATGGTATTAGGTTCATTGTATCCACCGCCGCTGCCACCCCACCAGCCGCCGCCGCCGCCACCGCCATAACTATTTGTTCCTGAATGACCACCCTGGTATTGCGTACCACTTTGGCCACCGCAGGTTCCTGCCCCTACTCCAGTTTGTGTACCTCCCGATCCACCATAACAAATAGTATATGGACTCAAACCAAATGCACCAGATAAGCCTCCTCCTCCTCCTCCTATATTATCGTTCCATGCTCTTGAACTTCCTCCTCCTCCTCCTCCTCCGGCAATTAATAATGGGGTGCCTCCTCTAAAAATTGCCGACATACCACCACCACCGCTGCCGTAACGATTATCAACATTATTATTGGTACCACTGGCACCTCCACCATAACCATAACCAGCACCTTGGTTTACATACCCCATTTCTCCAACTTTAATTATGAGGCTTTCGCCAGGAGTTACAGGTACCAAACCTCTAGTATAGCCTCCATCGCCACCTGCTGCACCATGGTTCCACCCGCCGGGTGTACCACCTGCTCCTTTTGCCCCCCAAACTTCTACTTTAATAGAAGTTATCCCTTCAGGAACAGTAAAATTTTGATTCCCTCCTGTATAGTTAAAAACTACAGTGCTAACATTTAATTTTACCCATGTAGTATAACTTCCATTATTAGCACCCGTCCCTCCCTGGTATGTTCTTGACCATATATTTTGATCATAATAAGAGGCTGCAATCTGGAAACCATGGTCGTTACCTGGGTTTGAGTGCCTAACATTAATTAAGTTAACCCAGCTGTCCCTGGGTGCATTAGTAGAATTGTAGCCTTGGTAAAATCCACTGGGAACCGAATTATTAAAGTTAGGTAAATCTTGAATCAAATTAGCATCGTTTAGCCATGCTGCCGGCTTGCTGCTTACCTGGCTCCAAGTAGGGTAATGAGAGCCTATGTTGCCTGAGTGAATCAAATATCTCCATGGTGTATAACTCCCATTATTAGCACCTGAGCCTCCTTGGTAAGTTCTTGTCCAAATATTTTCATCATAATAAGATGCTGCTATTTGAAACCCATGGTCATTTCCGGGGTTGCTGTGTCTTATATTAATTAAATTGTACCAGCTACCACCGGGAGCATTAGCTGCGCCACTACTCTGATAAAAGCCACTGGGAACCGAATTATTAAAGTTTGGTAAATCAGTAATAAGGTTAGTGCCATCAAGCCATGCTGCCGGCTTGCTGGTAACTGCGCTCCAAGGGTGAGTGTGTGATGGGAGATCGCTGACCTGTAAAGCCGAAGAAACAAAGTTAGTTCCATT
>CAMBDK010000035.1 GCA_945865315.1 Chitinophaga pinensis
AAACAAAAAGCTCTGACGCTTGCGAAACTCCTGCAATATTTATTTTATCCGCTGCTGGATTTGGGAAAACTGTTATATCACTTTCCATTGTTGTACGCTCGTTAACAGCATTGCTATTTCCTGCTGGTATGGTTAAAAACAAATAAGAAGCTCCCGAAATCTGATTGAATGCGTCTGTCATAACTTCTGCTACAATAGATTTTTCTGTATCAGAAAACCATCTATAATAAATGGTAGTTGTTCCGGTATCCTGAGAAGCAAAGGTCCATGGTTGCCCAGTAGGTTTCACATATTGTGTAGTGGTTTTGACTTCAGTAAATTTCTGACGGATACAATTAACATTTGATACCCCAGGGGTAGTTATAGTGCCCCAGGAATCGATAATACTTGAATAAGTAACTGTGTCTATAGCTTTTACAGAATCAAACCCTCCCCCACCAACAAAAGCAGCAAACTCAGAACTATAAAATGAATTATAACTTGTTAAATAACTGGAAGGGAACGATAAAATTTTAAAGGGGGGAGAAAAGATAAATATTTGATTATTAAAATCATACGCTAGCATATCTAATTCAGTAGCGGATAAATTTACATAAACACCTTTTTGTCCTAGGCTATCCCCTAAAAAAAGATTTGCTGAAGGAAAGCTGGAATAATTTAGACCAACAGATGCTGCTCTCGGACTTAGCGTATCTGAATATTGTTGGTTTGTCCAAGATGTAAAATTCCATATTTGGTTAGCACCTGAACCACCAAAGGAGGTAACATTATCAACATGATGACTAATGTATTTTTCGCCTAGATTAAAAAACCCACTCGAATTAATAGTTATTTGGGCTTTTACAGAAAATACTGAAATTAGAGAGAAAGAAAAGAGTATAATTTTTTTCATGCTGATAGCTTTTTTTAGTTGTTTTTCAATTAATTATTAGGAGTAATTTATATTACTTGCTTTCTGAAAAAATTTAATCGTTTGTTCCTCTCAAAAATTCTTTTTATCAGTTGAATCGAAATTTTTAAAAAATGCTGTTATTACAAATATAGCATTATTTCAATACAAAACGATGCTAATTAGCTAAACAGCAAATTATTTTTTAATATATGTTTTTGCGCTTATTACTTAGAATTGTGAAGAGGAGGGGGCACGTATAAAATATTATAAATTACAGTAATTTATTATGGAAGAGGTATTCTGCAATTTGAACAGCATTGGTTGCTGCACCTTTGCGAAGATTGTCGGCCACAATCCATAAATTCAATGTTTTTTCCTGGGTTTCATCCCTGCGCAGCCGCCCAACAAAAACTTCATCTTTATCATGTGCATTGATGGGCATGGGGTATTTTAAATTCTTTATATCATCTACCAGAACTACCCCTGGAGATTTTTGGAGTATTTCTCTTACTTCATTCAAGTCAAATTCATTTTGAAATTCTACATTCACACTTTCGCTATGCCCTCCCATTACTGGTATTCTCACTGTAGTAGCGGTAACAAGAATGGAATCCCCCATAATTTTTTTTGTTTCATTTACCATTTTCATCTCCTCCTTGGTATATCCATTTTCGGTAAAAACATCAATTTGGGGTATCACATTCAAATCAATTGGATAAGCGTAGGCCATTTCACCTTGTATTCCTTTACGTTCATTCATCAATTGCCCAACAGCTTTAATGCCTGTACCTGTAACCGATTGATAGGTAGAAACAACAATTCTTTTAATATTATATTTTATGTGAAGCTGATTTAAAGCAACTACCATTTGTATGGTAGAACAATTTGGGTTGGCAATAATTTTATCGTTAGGGCTTAACGCTGCTGCATTTATTTCGGGGACAATTAATTTTTTTGAAGGATCCATTCTCCATGCCGAGGAGTTATCAATAACAGTAATTCCTGCATCAGCAAAACGTGGGGCCCATTCCAGTGATGTGCTTCCACCAGCCGAGAATAAAGCTACAGCAGGCTTTATCAGAATTGCTTCCTGCATGCTTACCACCTTAATTTTCTTTCCTTTAAAATCAATTTCCTTTCCAAGAGATTTTTCGGACGCAACAGGAATTAATTCAGTTATTAAAAAATTTCGTTCCTCCAGCACCTGGAGCATCTTTGTGCCTACTAAGCCTGTTGCACCAACTACTGCTATTTTCATTCCAATTAATTTGTTATAAAAAATTACGACTTATTTTGTGATGCCTCAAATATAGTTTAATCTATTTTTAAAAAAATACAATTTAAGAAACAATAAGCTATTCGCACAAAAAATTTTGCATATAGTAATGGTTTTATTTTAAAAACACCATGCATCATTAAATTATTTAATGCCTGGCAATATAGTCGAGAGTCTGAACTATAATATTCGAGTTCGAGGCTTTCGCAGTTTTGAAAATCAGGAGTTTACATTTGTAAATGACTGATTTTAAAAACAATACTAACGAAGACCCGAGTGAAACGAACTCACGAACACCTTTAAAAATAATATATTTATGAGTAAATCGGGAATTATAGACAGCCTCTATTTAACTACCGCAAGCTTCACAATCATCTTTATTATCGATAGAACAAGTTATTTGTGCTGCTTTTTCGGCTTCTAATATAGCCTGGCGTTCGGCACTCATTTGCTGTTGGCGCTCCGACACTAAAACATCTTCATTAGCTAAAACTTCCTGCGAAACTTTGGCGGCTGTAATATCAGCTGTAAATTTAATAGCGTCGGCTGCTGCTTTAGTTCGTAAATAATACATACCTGTTTTTAAACCTGCTTTCCAACCATAAAAATGCATGGAAGATAGTTTGGCAAAATTGGCATCCTGAACAAACAAATTTAATGATTGTGATTGACAGATATAAGCGCCTCGATCTGCTGCCATATTAATTATCACCTTTTGTGATATCTCCCAAACAGTTTTGTATAATGCTTTGATATTAGCAGGTATTACATCAATATTTTGTATAGAACCATTTGCTATAATAATTTTATTTTTCAAACCATCATTCCAAATGCCAAGTCTAACTAAATCCTTTAAAAGGTGCTTGTTAACAATTACAAACTCCCCCGACAATACGCGTCTTGAATAAATATTAGAAGTATAAGGTTCGAAACATTCATTATTTCCTAAAATTTGCGAAGTGCTAGCCGTCGGCATTGGCGCTAGCAATAAAGAATTGCGAATACCGTATTTTTTTACCTCTTCTTTTAAAATGTTCCACTCCCAACCATCTGAAGGCTTAACCCCCCACATATCAAACTGGAAAATCCCTTTTGATACTGGCGAACCTTCGTAAGTTTCGTAAGGTCCTTCAATTTTCGCTAAATCTTTAGAGGCTGTCATGGCAGCATAATAAATAGTTTCATGTATTTCTTTATTCAACTTAATAGCTTCAGGAGAATCAAATGGGAAGCGCATTAAAATAAAAGCGTCTGCCAAGCCTTGCACTCCTATCCCAATAGGACGATGACGTAAATTTGACTTACGAGCCTCTTCCACAGGATAATAATTTTCGTCTATTACCCTATTTAAATTTTTAGTAATTACGTAAGTAATATTAAATAATTTTTGGTGGTCGAAAACTTCGTTCTCTACAAAACGCGGCAGGGCAATAGAAGCAAGGTTACAAACAGCAATTTCATCCGCCGAAGTGTACTCCAATATTTCGGTACACAAATTAGATGATTTTATAGTACCTAAATTTTGTTGGTTGCTTTTGGAGTTACAAGCATCTTTATAAAGCATGTATGGGTTGCCTGTTTCAATTTGCGAATCAATAATTGCTGCCCATAATTCTCTTGCTTTAATTGTTTTGCGTGCGCGCCCTTCTTGTTCGTATTTAGTATATAATTTATCAAATGCTTCACCCCAGCAGTCTGCCAAACCTGGTGCTTCATTGGGGCAAAATAAGGACCAATCGGCATTTGCCTCTACCCGTTTCATAAACAAATCGGGCGTCCACATTGCAGTAAACAAATCACGAGCACGGGCCTCTTCTTTACCTGTATTTTTGCGTATATCCAAAAAGTCGTGCACATCAGCATGCCAAGGCTCCAGATAAATAGCAAAAGATCCTTTGCGTTTCCCTCCACCCTGATCGACGTAACGCGCTGTATCGTTAAATACACGTAACATGGGGATTATTCCATTTGAATTACCATTTGTACCACGAATATAAGATCCTGTTGCACGTATGTTATGAATGCTGAGACCAATACCTCCAGCACTTTGTGAAATTTTCGCGCAGTTTTTTAAGGTATCATAAATACCATCTATGCTGTCTTCTTTCATTGCTAACAAAAAGCAGGACGACATTTGTGGTTTTGGAGTGCCGGCATTAAATAATGTTGGAGTAGCATGTGTAAACCAGCCTTCGCTCATCAAATTGTATGTTTCAATGGCGGCTGGAATATCATTTTTATGAATCCCTACCGCTACTCTCATAATCATATGTTGAGGGCGCTCTGCCACTTGCCCATTTAACTTTAATAGATAAGAACGTTCAAGCGTTTTAAATCCAAAATAATCATAACCAAAATCACGGTCGTAAATAATTGTAGAATCTAGCTCCTGAGCATTTTTTTGAATAATTTCATTTACATCCTCTGCTATCAATGGTGCCTTTTTTCCTGATTTCGGATCCACATAGGAATGTAGCGCTTCCATTGTTTTGGAGAACGATTTGTTTGTGTTTTTATGCAAATTAGAAACTGCAATTCGCGATGCCAATAGCGCATAATCGGGGTGTTTGGTAGTTAAGGATGCTGCTGTTTCAGCGGCAAGATTATCTAACTCACTTGTACTCACACCTTCGTAAATACCTTCAATCACCTTCATAGCAACACTTATAGCTGTTACATGGGTTGGGTCTAATCCATAACAAAGCTTTTGAATACGCGATGTTATTTTGTCAAATTTTACCGATTCTCTGTTTCCGTCTCTTTTTATAACGTACATATTTAATTTTTTTTGAATTTTTAATGTTAATTTGACAATGAAATCAAATGAGAAAACTCAAGCTTATTCATTCCACAAAATTTAATTACACTAATTAATATTTTTTAAAAATCTTCATCCAATTTAAAAACATTGTCTTCCTTTTTACCCATTACTCCTGCTTTTTGATATTCGGCAACACGTTTTTCGAAAAAATTAGTTTTCCCTTGTAAAGATATTAGCTCCATAAAGTCGAAGGGATTAACAGCGTTGAATGTTTTTGGGCAGCCAAGAGCAACTAATAATCGATCGGCTACAAATTCAATGTATTGACACATCATATCTGCGTTCATACCTATCAAACGAACAGGTAAGGAATCACGAACAAATTCTTTTTCAATGCTCACAGCATTTGTAATAATTGCATTCACTTTTTCTATGGGCAGTTTATTTTCAAGTTGAGAGTAAAGTAAACATGCAAAATCGCAATGCAACCCTTCGTCACGTGAAATAAGTTCGTTGGAAAAAGTTAAGCCCGGCATCAATCCACGTTTTTTTAACCAGAAGATAGAACAGAAACTTCCTGAAAAGAATATCCCTTCTACTGCAGCAAAAGCAATTAAGCGTTCAGCGAAGCTTCCGTTTCCTATCCATTTGAGAGCCCAATCGGCTTTCTTTCCAACACATGGCAGTGTATCTATAGAGTGAAAAAGTTTATCTTTTTCTTTCGGATCTTTAATATAACTATCTATTAATAATGAATATGTTTCGGAATGGATATTTTCCATCATTATCTGAAAACCGTAAAAACAACGTGCTTCAGGATACTGAACTTCATTCATAAAATTAACGGCCAAATTTTCATTTACTATCCCGTCGCTTGCTGCAAAAAATGCAAGTACATGTTTAATAAAATGTTTCTCATCTGGATTTAATTTATTTTCCCAATCTTGTAAATCAGGATTTAAATCAATTTCTTCGGCAGTCCAAAAGCTTGCTTCTGCTTTTTTATACATCTCCCAAATATCATAATGCTTAATTGGAAAAAGCACAAATCTATCTTTATTCGGTTTTAATATTAACTCTTCTTTCATCACAATATCAATAATTAAATAATTTATAAAATTCTAATAATCAAACAAATACAATATTTTATTAGTCAAAAATAAAGGGTTAAACGCCCCTGAAAGTTTAGTGCTTTCTTTTTGATTCATTTAATAAAGAATTGGTTGTTAAATTAAGGTGTACAAATTTTGCAATAAAAAAATAAGTAGGCAAGTAGATTGAATTAACATTTAGAGGAAGTTATAAACATTGACTTTTATCAAAACACTTAGGCTACACTATTAAAACACTAAGAAACATCATATTAAGGAAGTTGGAAAAATAAATGAAAAATAATTGTTAAAAAATTTGCGGCATTCAAAAAAATATTCGATTAGAAACAATGAGGTTTGAAAGGATATGTGCAATAGAACCATTTGATATTAAGACTTTTGATTAGCATCCTTGTTCATTTTATTTGCAAACTCTAATTGCTGATACCATTCTTCGCCATATTTCCTTATGAGGGGTTCACGTAAAAACTTGTATACCGGCACATCTAATTTGCCACCGCAAACACAAGCTGGCTTGCACACCTCCCAATTATGAAAGTTAACAGCATCGTAATCCTTAAATTTAGTAATACGTACAGGATATAAATGACATGAAATTGGTTTTTTCCAAGTTGTTTTCCCATCGTAAAAAGCCTTTTCGAAGGAACATTTGGCAATGTCATTTTCAAAATATGTAAAGGCACAATGTTTTCCTTTTACCAAAGGGGTAGTATGGTCCCCATCTTCATCAATAACAAAAACACCGTTTTTTTCAATAGCCTTAATACCGTCTTTAGGTAGATACGGCTTTATAATATCTAAAAGATCTTCCATTATAGAAATCTCTTCAATTTCCAAAGGTGCTCCAGCATCTCCAGCAACACAGCACTCTCCCTTGCATGCATTAAGATCACAAACAAATTTTTTTTCAAGCAAATGTTCGGAAACAATTGTATTATTAATGGCTATCATACTATATAAATTAAAGGAATGAAATAAATAAAAATAAATTTAGGGCACCAAGATTTATAAAAACCAGAATATTTACAAGCTTTAAATATAATTTAAGAATCTTTCAAATGAAACAGGTTCAGTTAATTTTGCGAAACTAATTACAAACAAAGCATACCAAATCAAACTAGTTTATTTGTTATCAAATAACAATACGAAAGTAAATAAAATAATTAGAGTCTGTCTATAATGGCCGATTTACTCCTAAATATATTATTTTAAAAGGTATTCGTGAGTTCGTTTCACTCGGGTCTTCGTTATTCTTGTTTTGAAAACCAGTAATTTACCAATGTAAACTCCTAATTTTCAAAACTACAAAAGCCTCGAACTCGGGTTAATGGACATTTTTAATGCTCAAAAAATCTATAAGCCTTGTTATAATTAGCTTTGAAGCAAGTCAAAACTTTTCAGAAGTTTTTTCTTTAAACTAAGAATTGGTAAATCTATTGTAAAAGTCAATATTAGCGTATGTTATGTGAGTTTTTATTAGGCATAAAGTCCTCTAAAAATATCAAGAATAGCATTAAGTTTGTCCATTACGCCTCGAACTCGAACATTATAGTTCAAACTCTCGACTCTATGGACAGACACTAATTAATGAAATTTAATACTTTAACAAGAGAACTATTTCAATGAAAAAAAAGAAAAAATTAAAAACACTTAATCATGGGAATCAAAATTTAATACGAAAATTTTGTTTCGCTTGCTCTTTATGAAAAAAAACAATCCCCATAAAAAAAAAATCAATTGTTACACTTACCCTATTATTATTTTTTATTGTATTCCACAATTCTTTATTGGATGATGATGCGTACATATCACAAAAAACAAATATGCTATCTTTTGACACCTTTTCCAAACAGAGGGTGAAATAATTTAAAGTTTCAGATGCACAAAAACCTCGGTTAAAACAAACAAAATTAAGGGTACTAAATCTAGAAAAAATTTCGAAAATACTTGTTGGAATATTACCAAATTTTTGTTCGATATTAATTAAGTTTATTTTTTTAAATTTATCTTTTGTGACATCAGCAATTTCGGCATTCTGTTCAATAGTTATTAAACTGGTTTTTGAACATGCCGAGGCCAAATAAATTGAATGAATACTAAATGAAGTTCCAATTTCAATAATGTGTTCAGGCTGAAAATGATTAACCAAACGAAATAACAATTTAGAGTATTTAGCCGAATATTTATTATGGCAATAAATTTGATTCGTATTGTTTATTAATCTAAAATCTGATTCACTATAATTCTTTCCTAGAGTATTATTGGGCAAACTAAATTTATTTTTAACCCAATTAAAAATATTTTTTGATGAAACAAATTGGAGTTTTAAATTATCAATATTTTTGAAACAGTAGTACTCGTTTTTATTATATATAACATTTGTAAGTAAATGGAACACAAAGGGGGAATGCACGCCATGTTCATTTGACGCTTTCAACTTAAAAATAAAATAATTGAAAATAAAAAATAACTTTTTCACAGGATAAAGTTACATCAAAATAAAGAAGTGAAAGAAAACAGTTTGAAAACCTATCGAAAATTGCATCCTACACATTACAATAAATTACACCCTTTCTCCAAGCTCAATAACTTTCAAATCTTTAATCTTATCCTTATCAATTAAAAAGCTAACGAGGGTTTTAATTTTATGAAACCCATGATAACCAGCGGCACCAGGGTTAATGTGCAATAATTTATATTTAGTATCAAACATCACTTTCAATATATGCGAATGACCACTTATAAATAATTTAGGAGCGTTTCGTTTAATTTCAGCGAGCGCTTTAAACGAATAACGATTAGGGTAACCACCAATATGAGTCATAAAAACATCAACGTCTTCGCACATAAAGCGTTGGTTTTCAGGATATAAACCACGAACATCCTGCCCATCAATATTTCCATACACTGCAATTAAAGGTTTTATTTTTGATAATTCCACGGCAACGGAACTTGTACCAATATCGCCAGCATGCCATATTTGATCGCAGGAATCAAAGTATTTAAATATTTTAGGATCTAAATAATTATGTGTATCGGAAAGTAGCACTATGCGTTGCATTTAAATATTGTATCGGATGAATTTTTATAGTTAGCAACTAGAAAAGAACAAAATTTAAATAATCAATAAACTAAATTTGAATGAAGTAAAATTAAAAAAAAGTGATGAAAGCGATAATAAAATAAAAATGATAGTACTTGTTTTGATATTTATTAAATTTTTTGCAGCTCTGTTTTTTTTATCCAGCCAGTATTACCATTTGCAATATAAATTTCTGCCCAAGCTTCATCTTCATGTGTAATAGCAACTTTTGTTCCTTCGTGTAAAATAAAAAGTTTGGTTCCTTTATCACTAGGAGATCCTGTAACAGTTATTGCAGCTGAGGTTATAATAGCTTCACGACTATTTTTAGTTCTGTTGTATTTATTTTGTGCAATAAAAAAAGTGAAAATACTAATCATAAACAGAATTGTTCCACAGAAAAAATAAAATTGTTTTAAACCTCTTATAGCGCTAGTAAAATAAAGTGCAATTAATATTAATGCAACTACAATTAAGAGCAAAAGCAACTTTGACCAGTTACCTTCAGACATTAAATCTACCAGAGCATTTTTCCATTGTTTTAAAAAAAATTGTGGTGCAGCATCAATTTTATCTTCTGTTTTTTGATTGGCTAATTTTAAATTAAAATAAAAATCTTCATTGTCCGGTTTTAATTTTATTGCACGTTCATAATTCAAAATAGCAAATGCTAAGTTGTTTGATTTATAATATGCATTACCTAAATTAAAATAAACTTCAGCGGATTCAAGGCCAACATTTGCAATACTTTCATATAACTTAGCAGCTTTAACATATTCACTTTTTGAATATGCAACATTGGCGCTATCCAGAATTAGCTGACCTTCATTTGCCTTGGCAAAAGCATGAAAAAAAAGAATGAAAAGCCCTGAAAATAGAGCTCTCCATCTAATTTTATAAAGTCCAAAAACATTCATTATGAGTATTTTAAATTATTAAAAAGTCGAAAAATATATTTTGTTAATGCAATAGTAATAAGCTAAAGGCTTAAATAAATTATTCTTTATATTTTAAAAAGTTTTTTAAAATTTCTCTATCCTTATAAGCGTAATGGATTTCATCCCCTATTATAAAATTATCAAAACTCATTAAATAAAAAAAAACCTGCAGAAATTAATAAAAACCATAAAATCAAGATGAAAGTCCATTTTCAATCTTTGTAATTAACTGAACTGCATTATTGTAAATATCATTGATATCAGATGAAACTGCACTGGGTGAATATCTGGCATATTCACAATTGTCAAGTGTAGTTAGCAGCTGCTGAATGGTTTCGCTATCCACACTTCTGGCGATTAATTTCTCCGAAATATGCTCTTTATTTAAATCAGCAATAAGTATATTTAGTTTATCGCCAACATATCCATAAAGGGCATTAAAAATTTCAACATAAAACTTTTCTTTATTATTTGATTTTAGATATTGTTCAGCAAGTATTAATCGTTTCTTCGCCATTTTAGTTGCTTTCCTGCTTTTCATGGCCACTGCATTTTTATTTAGTTCTGCCTTTTTTCTCTGAACAAAAAGAAAACCAAAAAATGCAAAAAAGGGAAGTACCATCCCTAAATAAAATAATTTGGATCCAAAGAAGTAATCCCCTTTTGGTTGGAGCTGTATATCCGTTGTTTTGATGTACCTAATATCATTGCCCAAAACCTTAATATCTTCTTTACTTCTGAAATTAAGCGAGCTTGCAGCAGGGTTATTATCCTCTGGCCCTTTTATAACATGAATATTAAATTCAGGAGAAGGCAGTATAACATATTGTTTTTTTTCAGTATCGAAATAACTAAAATTGAGCGGGTTAATTTTATAATCGCCTTCGTGCCTTGGGATAATAAGATAATCGAATGTTTTGCTGCCACTTACTCCATTAGTACCCGCGACAACATTCTCTTTAATTTTAGGGTCGTAGGTTTCAAAATCTTCGGGGAAGTCAATTTTTGACGGCTCCACTAATTTAATATTACCCCTGCCTGTAAGGGTAACAATTAAGTTAATCGCATCATTTGTCTTAATATTATCTTTGCTTAATTGCGTTTTAAAAGTATAATTGCCAACGGCACCAGAAAAACCTGCCGGTTTATTCAATTCTGGCAATGGCAATATTTCGATTGTAACGGCCTTACTCTTTACTGCAAATGTAGCATCTTCAAAGCCTCCCCCAAAAAACTGTTCAAAAATATCATTCGATTTCTTATTGGATTGTTTTCTTACAACACACTCTATTTTCATGGGTTCAATTTCTATTTTACCCGATCGCTGAGCAAATAAATAAGTATGTTTTAACTCTCCCACCTGATAATTTACACCGTTAACGTTTTCATTAACTACTTGTATTTGCGCATTGCTTGCAATATCTTGAGCCCAAAAACCAGTATAGTCAGGAAACTTTATATCCTTGAAGCCACGCAATTGATAAAGTGTATAAATTTTATGGGTAACTGTTATTTGTTCGCCCAAATACGCTTTGGTTTTACTTATAATAGTTTTTACAAATATGTTTTCGCTTATATTTTCAGCAGCAGCAGCAGCAGAATTTTGATTTGAATGATTATTATTCCCCTGGTGTTGGGCATTAGATGAACCTGCCTTAAAAGCTTCAATGGTCATACTATTCGATTGTATAATTGTTCCATTCATATTAATACTTGCCGGGCCTATATTTATTTTGCCTTCTTTTTTTGCAGCAATAATATACGACAAGGAAATAGATTGGCTCATCGCTCCATTAATAAACGACATGCTAGTAGATTGGCTAGGCCCAGAATAAACATCAAACTCGTTTAATGCTGGCGCTTTAAAATTGCTGCCACTAGTATTCAAGGAAAATGAAATTTGAAACGATTCACCAACAGCAACTTTGTTTTTACTAGCTTGAGCAGTTAATTTTTGAGCCAATGAAACATTAGCCAAATAAATAAAGAAAAGTAATATAAAAAGTGTTTTTTTCATTCCAATTTTTAAATGATAAATTTTAATTCTTCTAATAATATAAAGTTACTACCAATCTTTTTCAATTTTAACTTTTACGCCCTTCATTTTATCTTTTTTAATTTTATCCTGCAAATTTTTTTCATCGTTTTGCAGAGCATCTAATAATCTTTGAGCATCCTCTTTTGAAATTTTATTTTGTTGCGGTTTTTGCTCTTGTTTGTCTTTGTTTTCCTTATCGTTTTTTTTCTCTTCCTCTTTTTTGTCCTCGTCTTTTTTGTCTTTATCCTTATTATCTTTGTCTTTATTATCTTTATTATCTTTATTATCCTTATCCTCTTTCTTATCTTTTTTATCTTTATCCTTATTATCTTTATCCTTTTGCTGCTGCTGTTTCTGCTGCTGAAGCATTTGTTGTGCATAAGCATAATTATAACGCGAATCCTCATCGTTAGGATTGTTTTTCAGAGCATTTTTATAGGCATCTAATCCTTCCTGGTATTTTTTAGTTTTCATTAAGGAATTACCCAAATTATGATATGCTTTTGATAAGGTATCCTTTGCAGTAGCTCTGTGCGTAAGCGACTGAAATTGTTCAGCAGCCTCTTCATATTTACCTTGCTGGTAATAAGCGTCTCCTAAATTGAATGCACTTTTATACGAATCTTTATTTTTGATTAAGCCTTGCAAATATTTTTTTTCAGCAGCTTCATATTTTTTTTCATAATATTGTTTATTCCCCTCCCTAATAAACTTTTTCTCTTCTTGAGAAAAACAATAGAAATTGCAAATAAACAACAACAGCGTTATTAAGACCTTACTTATACTAATGTAATTTTTCACATTAATACAGCTTTCATATTTCATATCAATATTTTTTTCTTCTAAAAGCATTATTTAATTATATTAATCGGAACATGCTACTAAGCCATGTATTTAATTATTTGCAAAAAAACTAACTAAATAAATTGGCATTTCAATAATCTGTAAATTTTTTTATCTCTCAGCATCAAAATAATAAATTACTTAGGATCATTAAATAAGTTTAATCGTTTGTAAATTTTACTTCTACGTTCTGTCAATAAAAACTCAATCAATAAGAACAATAATGCAGGTGCAATAAACCATTGAAACCTATCTTCATAATCACTGTATATTTTACTTTCAAAACTTTTCTTTTCCAATTTGTTAATTTCATTAACTACTTTATATAATCCAGCATCAGAATTAGAGGCTCTAACATAAATACCATTTCCCGCAGCAGCAATTTCAAGCAGCGACTGTTCATTTAATTTTGTAATAACAGAATTCCCCTCTTTGTCTTTTTTAAAGCCTTCCCTAACATTATTTTTATAAATAGGAATTGGCGCACCATCCGGAGATCCCATTCCAATTGTGTGAATAGCAATGCCCTTTTCTGCAGAAGCCTCAGCAGCGCTAATTGCATCGTCTTCGTGATTTTCGCCATCAGTAATGATAACAATTGCCTTATTTTTCCCTTCATCCTTACCGAAAGATTCTAATGCCAAATTAATAGCGGTGCCAATAGCTGTACCTTGTGTAGGTATCAAATCGGTGCTTATGCTTTCTAAAAACAACTTAGCCGCTGCATAGTCGGTAGTTATGGGCAATTGAACATAGGCTTCGCCTGCAAATACAATAATCCCAATTCTATCACCCTCTAATTTATTAATCAACTTAGAAATTTCCTGCTTTGCTTTTTCAATGCGATTAGGCTGTAGATCCTCGGCTTTCATACTATTTGAAATATCTAAACAAATCATTAAATCAGCTCCTTTTCGTTTCACCTCCTCCAATTTAGTTCCTACCTGTGGATTTACAATTCCTATAATTACTAATCCAAATGCAAGTGTAAAAGCAAAAAATTTCCAATTACGTTTTGATTTGGACACATCAGGAATTAGGTGTTCAATAATTAATAAATCACCATAAGTCGCAAATGTTTTTTTTCTCCATCGGTTAAGCAGCCAATACATAAGAATAAAAACAGGCAATAAACCCAAGGCATAAAAAAAATATATATTTTCAAATTGATACATAATTTATTTCTTTCGACTGTTATAAATTGACTATGGCTTTTTTTTATTAAAATTATTATTTATAAAATTCTCCTTCTTTTATATTTTTTTACTCTTAGTGAAGTTTTCGAAATAACTCCCGCAAATTAAATGGTTCAAAAACTGTGTGTTTTTCTTTTGTCTTGATACAAAAGAAACAAAAAATCAAGAACAAATCATCCCTCCCCACTTGCAACCCTGCATCGCGTTTGATCATTCCTCATGCGCATTTTCATAAGGATGTTTTTTGCAAAAAAATGAAATCATCTGTTTTTATTAATGTATCTGTTTTGTCGAAATTATTTTGAAAGCTTTACTTAATATTCAATTATATTTATTAAAAAAAAGATACTGAAAACACTGTTTTTTTAAGGGATACTTCTATAAACTTTGTTTTTCAAAATAAATTCCAACAATAACAATAATGCAGCGCAAATAGCAAAAGGTAAAAAATGTTCCGCTTTATTCGTAAAGTTTTTTTCTTCGAAAATAGTTTTTTCTAAACGATCAATTTCTTTATAAATATCCTTCAACTTATCATTATCGGTAGCTCGAAAATACTTAGCTCCTGTCATGTTAGCTATTTCACCAAGCATTTTTTCATCAATATTTACATCCACATAACCAAACTGATAAGAGCCATCGGGATACATTGCTATAGGAGCCAATGCTTTCCCTATTGTGCCTACTCCAATCGTATAAACTCTAATACCAAATACCTTCGCAATTTCGGCTGCTGTTAATGGAGCTACGGCTCCCTGGTTATTGACTCCATCTGTCAATAAAATCACAACTTTGCTTTTAGCTTTGCTGTCCTTTACTCTTGTAACAGCAGTGGCTAGACCATTTCCAATGGCTGTGCCATCTTTAACCATGCCTGTCCTAATTCCTGCAAACAAATTTTTAATTACAGCATGATCTGTAGTCAATGGGCATTGGGTAAAGCTTTCACCACTAAAAACAACTAATCCTATGCGATCATTGGGCCTATTATCAATAAAGTCTTGAGCTACTTCTTTAGAGGCTTCCAAACGATTGGGCTTAAAATCTTTTGCCAGCATACTACCGGAAATATCTAATGCCATAACAATATCAATTCCTTCCGTTTTTACATCTTTCCAACTAGAGCGAGATTGTGGACGAGCTAATACAATTATTAATAATCCTACAGAAAATATTCGCAGTACTATTAAAATATGACGAAATCTAGTTTTTAAAGATTTTTTTATCCCTACAAAGCCGTCTATTGAAGACACTTTTAATTCCGCATGATACAATTTGTTTTTCCATACATACCAAGCAATAATAATTGGTATTATAAGAAAAAGCCAAAGCAATTCTTTATTAGCAAATGTTATATCATTGAAAAATTCGAACATAAGATACTTTCCCGACCTCCTTAAATAAGAGTTAAGAAATTTAAAATTTTATTGTTAATAATTAATCTGCATTTTTAAAACCTTACTTTTATATTGATATAATCATTACTACCCTCCAAATATTTTTAAACCTCCATAAAAATTAAGCAGGTAAGGAAGTATTGATGCTCAATTCTATTTTTGTTCCATTAACAAAATCGTATGCATCACTTAAACTTAATTCATTTTCATCAGGCAAAGGTTGCTCTTTGGCAAACTTTACCAAATCGGCCAGAACCAACAGTTTCATTAATTTCAATCTACTCCCCTCATCAATAGCAACATTACGAAAGCCAAATAAAATTTCATCGGTAGTATTTTCTAGCGCTTTTATTCTATATCGATTCTCGATATATTCACGCACTATTTCAGTAAGCCGTATGTGGTATACTTTTAATTTCCCTTGTTGCCAAATTTTTTCATTTTTGAGTTCATCTAGTTTTTGAATTGCTATTATATGTGCAGGTATTTTAGGCACTTCTAAAATAACTACAGCAGGTTTAATTTTATAAAAACGCCTTACTAAATAAATAATAAGTAATATTAATAATATTGCAAGCAAGGATCCATAAACCACATACATATTGTCTTTTAACCAATCCAACCAATTATAGCTTTGGTCAAATGGCTGTTTAATGTCTTTAATAGCCAGTGTTGTATCCACAGCAATGGAACCAACACTTAATAATAAAGGTTCGGTATAAAAAACTGAAGTATCCTCCTCTAACCTAAATTGAAAAGGGGGAATTGCCCAATAACCAGAGTCGAATGAAGTAAGATAAATTATTTTTGATTGTACAAACTGGAAAGGGTTATTTTTATCTGGTATTAGTGTATCGATTTTTGATTGATTTACAATTTCAATTTCTTTTCTAATTGTGTCAGCAATTTCGGGCCACCTGATAATAATTTGTTTACTATTATCTACATTATATTGAATTCTTAAATACAATTTAACTTGCTCACCAATCCTTATACTATTAGTATCCAGTTCTGCTGTGGCTTTTATATCTTGTGCAGCTATTATAAGAGGACAAAGAAAAACAACAACAAAAACCCCAAAAATCTTTTTCAAGAATTGGGCTGCATGATGTTTCTTTTTATTTTTTAATAACTGCTTCATTGTTTATATTTCAGAGGCTTTTAATAGCATTTCAATTAAATGGTATTAGTAATAAAAGCCAATTTTATCTCCTTTTAAATAAATTCATTAGTGGTTTAATGTATGATTCTGCAGTATTTATTTCTGCCGAATCAACGCCACATTTATTAAACATTTCTTTTAATGAAGCGGCTCTTTTTTTTGCCGAGGCATAAAAGTGAGCGCGTACATCTTTTACAGAAGAGTCTATCCAAACTAAAGCTCCTGTTTCTGAATCCATAAATTTTACCAAGCCCATGTCAGGCAATTCCATTTCTCGTTTATCAAAAATTCGCAGGGCCACCAAATCATGTTTTTTATTTGCAATTTTTAATGCGTCAATAAAATCATTATTATCTATAAAGTCAGATATCACAAATGCGATGCTTCTTTTTTTAATCACATTAGTTAAATATCTTAAGGCAAGTTTAATATTCGTTTTTTTATGTTCCGGCTTAAATTCTATTAAGTCACGAATGATCCTTAAAATATGGCTTTTACCTTTTTTGGGGGGTATAAATTTTTCTATTTTATCAGTAAAAAAAATCACACCTATTTTATCATTATTTTGGATTGCCGAAAAAGCCAGTACGGCACACAATTCAGTAATTAGCTCATGTTTTAATTGTTTTTGGGTTCCAAATTCACCCGAAGCACTTATATCAACTAAAAGCATAACAGTCATTTCCCGCTCTTCTTCAAATACTTTTATATATGTATTATTGAAACGCGCTGAAACATTCCAATCAATAGAACGAATATCGTCGCCAGGCTGGTATTCACGAACTTCACTAAAAGTCATCCCTTTTCCTTTAAAAGCAGTATGGTACTCTCCCGAAAACAATTGGTTAGAGAGCCCACGCGTTTTTATTTCTACTTTTCTGACTTTTTTTAATAATTCACTCGTTTCCATTGCAGCAATTTCACAGCTTTACAATTAATTTTTATTACTGATTATTAAAATCAACAAACTTTACAATTCTTTTAATTAGTGTCTGTCAACATAGTCGAGAGTCTGAACTCTAATTATTATGGAACCTCTACCGTATTTAATATTTCATTGATAATTATTTCGGAAGTGATATTTTCTGCTTCCGCTTCGTATGTTAGTCCTATGCGATGACGCAGCACATCCGTACAAACTGCCCTTACATCTTCTGGTATTACATAACCTCTGCGCTTAATAAAGGCATAGGCTTTTGCTGCCATTGCCATATTTATACTAGCACGTGGCGAGCCACCAAAATTAATTAATCCTACAAATTTATTTAATTTGTAATCGGCCGGGAAACGCGTTGCAAAAACAATATCCAAAATATACTTTTCTATTTTCTCATCCATGTATACATCCTTCACTACTTTTCTTGCTTTTATTATATCTTCCTGATTTAATATTTGATTGACTTCAGGATATTCGTTAGCTAAATTTTGACGAATAATTTTTCGTTCTTCTTCTTTGTTTGGATAACCCACAACTATTTTTAACATAAAACGATCTACTTGTGCTTCTGGCAAAGGATAGGTACCCTCCTGTTCAATAGGGTTTTGGGTGGCAAGCACCAAAAAAGGACTTGGCAATTTAAAAGTTTGGTCTCCAATAGTTACCTGCCTTTCCTGCATAGCTTCTAACAATGCGCTTTGTACTTTTGCCGGAGCACGATTTATTTCATCAGCCAAAATAAAATTAGCGAAAATAGGCCCTTGTCTTACTGTAAATTCTTCCTTTTTCTGATTGTATATCATGGTTCCGATAACATCGGCAGGCAATAAATCTGGCGTAAACTGAATACGGCTAAATTTAGCATGAATGGTTGATGCCAATGATTTGATGGCTAAGGTTTTTGCCAAACCTGGCAATCCTTCCAATAGTATATGCCCATTGGACAATAATCCAATTAACAAACGTTCAACCATGTATTTCTGACCTACTACTACTTTATCCATTTCCATGGTTAACAGGTCAACAAAGGCACTTTCTTGTTGAATGCGCTCATTTAATTCTTTTATATCAGTCATTGTATATTATTAATTTGATAGTACTGTGTTAACTATTTTCACATGGCAAAAGTAAAAAAAGTCTTTTTTAAAAAAATTATTTCGGGTGTTAAAAATTGTTAAACATTTTTAGGAGGATTTTAAAACCTCCATTGTATCTGGTTAATACCAAAAAAGAAACAAGCATATTTATGCTAAACATGCTTGTTTCTTTTTATAGTACGCTGCTATTGGAGAAGAGCTTATTAAAATGCCTGTTAAGCACAATGCTTTTGTCGCATTAAAATTACAATAGGTTTCAATTCGAATGAACTCTCTGTGAATAAATGAGCCATCTGTAAAAGGCCTTTTTAATGGGATTTGCTAAAGGATTATTTAGTAAACAACAGTTCCCTATATTTTGGTAATGGCCAGCTTTCATCATCAATTAGCAATTCGAGTTTATCTACATGGTAACGAATAACATCAAAATAACATTTCACCTTTTCGCAATATTCAATGGCCTGACTTTTTGTATCCGTAATTTTATTTGCCTTTTTTCGGGCATCTGTCATATCATCAACATTTAATTTGATGGTATTGATGCGTTCAGAAATTTCTAAAATCATTGCTAATTGAATATTTCCAGCTTTTTTATAATCTGCCTCCACCATAATTTCTTTTAAGCCCCTTACATTTTCAATTAAGGAACTTTGAAATTTAATAGCTGTGGGTATTATATTACTCATAGCAATATCGGCTATTACGCGGGATTCTATCTGAATTTTTTTAGTGTATGTCTCCAAATAAATATCATATCGAGCATGTTGTTCTCGCTCGGTTAAAATCTGATTACGTTCAAACAAATCAATGGTTTTTTTCGAAACAAATGCCCCTAAAGCCAGTGGGGTAGTTTTAATATTTGAAAGTCCTCTTCCAAGGGCTTCTTTTACCCACTCTTCACCATAACCATTTCCTTCGAATCGAATTTTTTTTGATGCAACAATATATTTTCTTAGTATTTGGAAAATCGCTTCATCTTTATCAATATTTTCAGAAATTAAGCTATCTACATCCTTTTTAAACTGAATTAACTGATCTGCTACTATCGCATTTAATACAATCATAGGTCCGGCACAATTGGCAGAAGAGCCTACAGCGCGAAATTCGAATTTATTACCTGTAAATGCAAAAGGCGATGTTCTGTTTCTATCTGTATTATCTAATAAAATATCTGGAATTTTCCCTATCCCTAATTTTAAAGCAGATTTTTCATCTGGGCTCATTTTCCCTGACTTTACCTTGGTTTCCAACTCATCTAATACTCCCGACAGCTGTGTACCCAAAAAAACAGACATAATTGCTGGAGGCGCCTCATTAGCACCCAAGCGGTGGTCGTTATTTGCTGATGCTATAGAAGCTCTTAACAAATCCGCATTATCATGAACCGCCTTTACTGTATTAATAAAAAATGTTAAAAATTGTAAATTTGTTTTAGGTGTTTTACCTGGGCTCAATAAATTTTTACCGGTATTTGTGCTTAAACTCCAATTATTATGTTTTCCACTGCCGTTAACTCCTGCATAAGGCTTTTCATGAAGCAAAACACAAAAATTATGACGCCTAGCCGTTTTTTCCATCACATCCATTAACAATTGATTGTGGTCGACAGCTAAATTACATTCTTCAAAAACAGGGGCACACTCAAATTGATTGGGAGCTACCTCGTTATGCCTGGTTTTAATTGGTATGCCCAGACGTAAGGATTCTATTTCAAAATCTCTCATAAATGCGGTTGCTCGTTCTGGGATAGAACCAAAATAATGGTCTTCTAATTGTTGGCCTTTGGCAGGAGCGTGGCCAAAAAGACTGCGACCTGTCAGTGCCATATCTGGGCGGGCATTATAAAGCGCCTCGTCAACTAAAAAATATTCCTGCTCCCAACCTAATGTTACATTAACTTTCGTTACATTTTTATCAAAATACTGACACACCTCCACGGCGGCCTTATCTAATACATGCAGGGTTTTTAACAAAGGTGTTTTAAAATCTAAGGCTTCACCAGTATAGGAAACAAAAATGGTTGGAATACACAATGTTTTACTAATCACAAATGCTGGCGATGTAGGATCCCAAGCTGTATACCCACGAGCTTCGAAAGTATTACGTATCCCACCATTAGGGAAGCTTGACGCATCCGACTCCTGTTGCACCAACTGACTACCCCCAAAACGTTCGATAGCTCTTCCTCCTTCGGTTGGTTCAAAAAAAGAATCGTGCTTCTCTGCGGTACTTCCTGTTAGCGGTTGAAACCAATGGGTATAATGTGTTGCACCTTTTGAATTTGCCCAGGACTTCATTGAAGCCGCCACCTGGTCAGCCATTTTGCGGTCGATTCTTGAGCCTTGCTCTATGGCAGACATTACACTAATAAAGGCCTCTTCTGATAAATATTCTCGCATGGCATCTATGCCAAAAACATTTTCGCCAAAAAATTCCGAAACTTTATTACTAGGTAAGGTAACCTCTAAGGGAGTTCTTGATAGAACAATTTCTAATGCCTTAAATCGATGAAATGCCATGATTGTTTTTTTTGAATGTTTATTATTTTTTCTAAAACTTTTGAAAAGGATAAATTAAACTGAAATGGAAATTCGAAATTTTATTTCGCATTTATTAATTTTATCGCTGGCAAATGTAATAAAAAAAAAGATAAACTGTCAAAAAAGATGTGTTTTTTTGCTAGCACCCCCCTAAAAAAAAATTAAAATATAAAAAAAATGAAAAAAAACTAAAATACCCCCCTAATTTTTAGCTGCCTAGAATAAAAATACTAATTCCTTGTTTCTCATTTACAAAAGACTACGTTTTTTATATGGCCGATAATTTAGTTTACCAATGTTACATTACCAATGAATTTCCGCCTGCGATTCTGCTTGTCCAAAAGTTCTACTTTCCAAACATAAACATCTCTTTGTACTACTTCAGAGCCGAAATTAGCCCTGCCATCCCAACCTAATTTATAATCTTCTGTTGCAAAAATTCTGTTTCCCCAACGATCAAAAATCATCATACTAAAAGAAGAAAAGTCATATGCCCTCGCTGTTGGTAAAAAAATATCGTTTATACCATTTTCATCAGGACTGAAGGAATTGGGGGCAAAAAATACAAACTCTTCAAAAATATCAATTTGTTTTATTATTGTATCCCAGCAGCCAAATTGATTCATAACAATTAAGGAAACACCATAGCTACCTGCATCGGAATATTGATAACTTGGATTTTGAATATTGGAAGTATCGGCACTAGAAATTAAAACTCCAAAATCCCAAACCCAATCCGTGATTGTTATAGCTGATAAATCGAGGAACGAAACAAAAGTGGATGAAATTACCGGAGACACTACAAAGTCAGCTACTGGTTTCGGGTAAACTGTAATATAATTAACACTATCTATATAGGATTTACAACCAAGAGCGGAGGTAATGATTAAGGATATATCATAAACTCCCGGATTAACATAGGTATTAGATATGTTATTTGCATCACTGGTATTACCATCACCATAATTCCAGCTATACCAAACACCAATATCACTGCTGGCATTAAAAACAGTTGTAAATGGAGCGCAGCCTGCTATTGAAAGAGCTTGAAACGAGCCAACAGGGGAAGGATTAACTATAACTGTTGCTGTATCAATTAATGGGCTTGAACAACCATCAGAAATGGTTACAAAATAATCAGTAGTTGTTAGCGGACTAACAATTTGTGATGAACTGGCAATACTATTATTCCATGAATAGGAATAAGCGCTACTATTACCACCCATTACATTTACATAAATTAATGCGTCGCTTCCTTCACAAATGGCTGTGTCGGATGCATTAATAACCAATGGGGCATTTACATAAAAATTTATGTCTAGAGGGCCAGTACTGCATCCATTATTATCCATCACAGAAACTGTGAATACAGTATCTGAACTTAAAACAACCATGTATGGGCCAGCCCCCGTAAAATTAGCTCCGGAAGATCCTATCCATGAATAATTATATAAAGGAGTTCCACCCGAAGCTGTTGCATATACTTGCGAAGTATCTCCAAAGCAAACAGAATCGTTAAAAGTAACGAACAATTCCAATAATGGTATATCATTTATATCAATATAACCAGTTACCTTACAAGCATTATCATCTGTAACTATTACACTATATGCACCCTGGGGTAATCCAGTGGCTGTTGATGTAACTTGTGTTCCGGGGTTCCAATCGAATACAAACGGGGCTGTTCCTGTTCCTGAAAGAATAAAAACAGAAGCTGTTCCATTGTTTCCATTAGAACAATAAGGCGCTGTTGAAGCTAATGAATCAATTACAGGTCCGGGAGCATCGGTTATTATTACCGTTTGATTAACTGTACAACCAAGAAAATCTGTAACAGCAATTTCGTATGTTGCGGCAAACAATCCTGTAGCGTTTGCGCTAGTCTGCAATAATGGGTCGTTCCATTGATAGGTATATGGTGCTGTACCCCCTGTCAAAACAGCTAGTGCTGTTCCATTAGCTAGTGTACATGTGGAGGAGGTAAAAGATAAATTAGCTGCCAGTATATCGGGTTGCGTAATGGTCCAATATTGCGAAACAGTACAACCATTTTGATCGCTTACTGTAAGGGTATCATTTCCTGCTGCTAATGAATTTTCT
Source organism: Chitinophaga pinensis (assembly GCA_945865315.1). Taxonomy (GTDB): domain Bacteria; phylum Bacteroidota; class Bacteroidia; order 2-12-FULL-35-15; family 2-12-FULL-35-15; genus 2-12-FULL-35-15. The sequence continues at coordinate 23,372 of CAMBDK010000035.1, forward strand.
GCAGGACCATTACCAGCACTTGAAGTCCAGGCAAAAGTATAATAAGGCATTCCACCACTAACGGTCGTTATTATGCTACCATTATTTTCTCCAAAACATGCATTATTTGTAACTATGCTGCTTGCAATGGAGAGTGCGTTTGGTTCTTCCACAATAATTATAGAATCCCTTACAAAACAGCCACTAATATCAGTAATTATTACATTTTTAATCCCCGCACAAAGTCCTGTTGCTATTGCTGATGTTTGCAGTCCGGGATCATCCCATAAATAAGTAAAAGCTCCTGTTCCTCCTGTAGCTCCAATTTCTACCAATCCATCACAAGTACCAAAACAGCTGATATTATTTACCAATAGAATAGCATGATCGATTGGAGGAGGTTCTAAAATAGTTACGGAATTAGAATATATACACCCTATGGCATCGGTAATAGTGATGGTATTTACCCCACCTGTCAAATTAATAGGGTTTTGAGTTGTTTGTCCACCGGGAGTCCATAATATATTATAAGGAGGAACACCTAATAAAATGGTACTGTTAGCTGTGGCGTTTGAGAAACCGTAACAAACTAAATCAGTATGGGAGCTTATTGTAACAGAAGGTCCGGTAGCATCATTTAAATTCACCACAGTATTTACGGTACATCCTAAATCATCCGTAGTGGCGACATAATATGTTCCGGCAGAAATTAAATTTATGCAAGTATCTTCTGTTAGGTTTATATCGTTCCATGAATAAAAATATGGCGCAACGCCACCACTAGCCATAGCGCATGCCGCACCATCTGATTGCCCACAATTGGATGGTGTTGTAGTTATGGCAACAACAATCGGAGTATTCGATTCAGTTAAGTTAATACTTCCTGTTACAAAGCAGCCATTTGCGTCAGTAACTTTAGCCGTATTATTACCTGTACATAAATTAGTAGGGTTAAATACATTTTGCATGGAAGGGGTCCACAAGGGTATATAAGGAGGAGTACCCCCTGAAAAAACAATGTTTCCGGTTCCATTACAAGTACCACTGCAAGTAATATTTGCACCGCTTACACTGCCAAGTAATTCCGGAGGCTCTGTAATCATTGTGTCGGCAATGGCTGTACATCCTTTAAAATCGGTTACTGTACAAGCAAAATACCCAGCACATAAATTTGTAATTGTTGAACTTGTGTTAGCTCCTGAACTCCAGCTATAAGAATAAGGTGCTGTACCCCCGCCAACCGTTACTTGAGCAAAACCCGTGCAAACATTAAAACATGTTAGGTTTCCTGCCGAGCCAATAACATTTGTTAACAAAGGAGGTTCTGTTATTGAAGTTACGGCTTGTGAAGCGCATCCATTTGCATCTAGAACTGCTAGGGTATAGCTTCCTGAACATAATCCTGTAGCTATTGGCGATGTTTGAGCGGAGGGGTTATTCCATAAATAAGTATAAGGAGGGGTTCCATTGTTTACAACAGCCGATGCGATGCCATCACATCCACCATCACAGGATGCATTTACCTTTGAAATTAAGGTACTTAGTAAAGTTGGATTTGTTAAGGTTACCGATTCATTATTAACACATCCCTTAGCATCGGTTACTGTTACGGTATATGTACCAGCTCCAAGGCCTGTAACAATATTTGATACAGGATTACCAGGGCTTGTCCAAAAATAATTATAGGGCGCAGTACCCCCTACTACTCCCGATGTTACTATGCCATTTGCATCACCAAAACACAAAGGATTGCTGCCAACAGCATTTGCATTAAGTGGGGCAGGTTCAGCTATTATAACACTAGCAGAAGCAACACAGCCTACCCCATCAGTAGCAGAAACTGAATAAATCCCGGCTATTAAATTATTTGCTGTTGGGCTTGTTTGACCGTTGCTCCATAAATAAGAAATAGGAAATGCTCCACCAGTTACTGCAACGGTGGCGTTTCCTGAATTTCCACCATGGCAGGACACATTAGAAAATGAAATGATATTAGCATCTACAGCTGCGATACTTGAAACTATTACAGGGACAGAAGTAGAACAGAGATTTAAATCTGTCAGAGATACGATATAAGACCCTGCCAGCAAACCATTTGCTACTGAAGCCGTTTGACCATTTGGCCAAGCCCAAGTATAGGGAGCGAAACCTCCAGATCCAATAACTGTAGCTGTGCCATTTGCTAATCCGCAGTTTGCATCTGTTGATGTTGCTGTAATTGACAAAGCAGGAGGTTGAACAATAGTAGCTGTCCCCGCTGCTATACAACCTTTTGAATCGGTAGCGGTAACAGAATAGGTCCCAACAGCTAATCCACTAATAGCGGCTGAATTAAATGCTCCCGGCATCCACAAATAGGTGTATGGCCCTGTACCGCCTGCTGCCGAAGCTGTTGCTGTTCCTGTACTGGCGCCATAACAACCAACATTTGTAAAAGTTGGAGATATTGATAAAGCAAGTGCTGGCTCCGTTATTACTTGTGTTACACCACTTGTGCAGCCATTCGCATCGCTTACCAAAACAGTGTAGGTAGCAGGTGCTAAATTAATTGCCGATGCATTAATTCCTCCTGCCGGAGACCAAGTATATGAAATTGGAGCTGTTGCACCTGATCCAATACTTACACTAACAGCGCCGTCGTTAGCTCCTTTACAGTTTACATTTGAGTATGAACTAACCAACGCTGTACCTCCCGGTGTAACGCCTATTGTAACTGGTAAATTTTCAGAACACCCCAAAGCATCCGTAACAGTGCAGGTATAGGATCCCGCCAATAATCCTGTGGCCGATGCTCCTGTTCCACCACTTGGCGACCAATTATATGAAACAGGAGGAACTCCTTCGGTTAAATTAACTAAGGAAGAACCATTAGCAGCAGTACAAATGGCATTGACAGAGGATATAGAGGCGCTAACACCACCTACTTTTAAACAATAGGCATAGGTTTGGCTACCGTAAATAGGGCAATTATTGTCCTTCACCGTAACAGTAAAACAATGTGACACAGAGCTTACATCAGCAAAAGTAGGTGTCCATGAAAAAACACCTGTTGGATTTGTTCCTGGAACTCCCGGGTTAAAAGTAGCAGCAGGTATTCCCGAATTCCATGAGAGTGTTAAGGTTTGAGAATTGGGATCGGCGGATATGATATTAAAAGAAAATGGGACTCCTGCGCATATATTCTGAGTGAAATTCGTCGAATCATTAATTCCGGACAATGAAGGATTAATGTTATTGCAAGCTATTGTTCTAATTTGAATGTCACGCATCACGCTACCTACAAAAACCCCATTGCGAAACTCCTTTACCAAAACGGCTAAAACGGAAACTTGCAACAAAGTAGGGCTAACACAAAAATCTCCGGTTAGCGGATTAAATGTTGCTAAAGGATTTGATGTTAAAGGTTGAGTTGCTGAAAACCCTGCCAAATAGGTAACATTTACAGTAGCTGAATGACGGGGTGTAATTAGCTGTAAATAAAGGGAATCTCCGTTAACATCGCTCGACCCATTATTAAAACAAAAAGTTTGACCAACGCATGTATAAGGTATAGGCCTATTTGTAAATTGTGGTGAACTGTTACA
>CAMBDK010000036.1 GCA_945865315.1 Chitinophaga pinensis
ATATTAAATTTAATCTTGCCAGGAAATGTCGGCTCTACCTATATGGCGCATATTCCAGATCCTGCTATAGCTGTTTGTAATAGTAGTCCGCGCTATAATAATTTCCCTCCAATTTTTTTATGTGCGGGGGTTCCATTAAATTTTGACCACTCTGCCACGGATCTAGATTCTGACTCCTTGTATTATGAGTTATGTGATGCATTTACCGGACTAGATCCATCCTGTCCAATACTAGGTGCGGCAGCTAGCGGTGGTTGTCCTGCTATAGCATCGCCACCACCTTATCCATTGGTTCCTTGGCTGGCACCTTATTCGGGAACAAGCCCAATGAGCTCCTCCCCTATGATAGCCGTAAACCCAATAACAGGACTGTTGACAGGAACTCCTAATATGGTTGGTCAATGGGTAGTGGCAGTATGTGTTAGTGAATTTAGAAATGGTATATTAATAGATGTCAACAAAAGAGATTTTCAATTTAATGTGGTTGAGTGCGGCATTCCTGTGGCATCTATCCCTATACTTCAGCCTTTTTGTTTCGGCTCCCCATCCAACTTTAGTCAAAACTCTATAAATGCAATTACCTATCATTGGGATTTTGGAGACACGTTAACGAGTATTGACACATCAAATATTCAAAGTCCGACATGGACTTACACCAATACAGGTACATTTAACTTAACCTTGATTGTTAATCCGGGGACCCCCTGCACAGACACAGCAAATCTTTTAGTAACAGTTAATCCTGTGCCTTTAATGAATAGCGCCAATGCAGTATCCATCTGCAGCGGAGCAACTGCAACTATAATACTATCAAGCACCTTGCCATCATCCTATACTTGGATTGCGACAGATAACATAAATACTACAGGGGAAAGCACCACATTGCAATCTGGCAGCACATTGAGCAATACAATAATCAATAACACGGCTTCTATTCAAACTGTAACTTATACCATAACCCCTACTTCAACACCTCTGGGCTGCACAGGTTCTCCACAAACTGTTACAGTAACTATAAATCCTGGACCAAGCTTGGATAGTATAAGTGATATTACAATTTGTAATGGAGGCAATGTAATAATTCCATTATCTAGCAATAATGCAGCTACATATACGTGGTATGCAGCAGATAATTTAAACACGAGTGGCGAAAGTACATCCATACAGACGAGCAATCCTTTGAATAATACTATTATAAATAATACCAGCACAATACAAACAATTATTTACACCATAACACCTACGTCAATTGCATTTTTGTGTGTTGGCAATTCGCTAAATATAAATGTAAATGTAAATCCTACCCCAATTATTACAAACGTATTGGAAGATACCATATGTAATGGCGAAACCGTTATTATTCCATTAGCAAGTAATGTAATTTCAACTTTTACGTGGATAGCATTGGATAATATAAATACTAGCGGAGAAAGCACTACCCTTCAAACAGGCGGTATTATTAACAATACAATAAACAATGCTACTTCGGTAAGCCAAACAATAAGTTATACGGCAACTCCAACAACTGTTGCAGGTAGCTGTATTGGTACCCCTCAAACAATTTCGGTGCTTGTAAATCCCAGTGCAACTATCACCAATGTGCCAAGCGACACTATTTGCAATGGCAACACGCTAAATATTTTATTAACAAGCAATATGACATCCACCTATAATTGGGTTGCAATAGATAATCCAAACATTTCTGGCGAAAGCACCACAGTGCAATCGGTTAATCCATTAATAAATATATTATATAATAACACGGCCATTTTGCAAACATTAATTTACACAATAACGCCTACCTCAAGTCCTGAAGGGTGCATCGGCAGCGCTCAAACAATTTCGGTTATAATAAATCCTTCGGCATTCATGACCAATACCAATACGGCAACTATTTGTGATAGCGGCACTGTTAATATACCCCTCACCAGTTCAATGCCTTCTTCGTATTCGTGGGTTGCGGCAGACAATCCAAATACAACAGGCGAAAGCACAACACTTCAATTCAGTAATCCATTAATTAATACGATACAAAACACAAGCACATCCATACAAAATGTAATTTATACAATTACTCCAACAATGATTATTGGAACATGTAATGGTATTCCACAAACGTTGACTGTATCAATCCTTCCCCTACCAATAATTACTAGCCCTACTTCAGCATCCATATGTAGTGGGGAAAGTTTTAATATTGGCTTAACAAGCGATACCACAGCAACATTTTCCTGGGTTGCTCTTGATAACGCAAACACCAGTGGCGAAAGTATTATACCAGGATCGGGTAATTTACTAAGTGATACTATTACAAATAATACTTCCGTAACTCAAACAGTAAATTACATGGTAACTCCAACATCGGTTCCAAATGGTTGCGAAGGAGTGCCTCAACTAGTAACCATAACTGTTTTTAATGGGATAGAAGCCGATTTTGATTTTGTAACAATACCATGTACTTTTCAGGTTGCATTTTATGATTCATCGGCTGTTGGACCAGTGTCTTGGCTTTGGAATTTTGATGATGGTGACACATCGAGCACCCAAAATCCGCAGCATGATTTTGACACATTGGGCACATATAATATTCAATTAATAACGTCGACTATAAACGGTTGCAAGGACACTGTTAATGTAGATGTAAATTTCGTGCCAGCAAATCCCTTTTTAATAAACCCAAGTGATACTATTTGTTTAGGAACAAGCTCACAATTATTTGCTTCAGGAGGATTTTCTTATGTGTGGACCCCGCCTTTAGGCTTAAACAATTCATTTATATCCAACCCAATAGCGAATCCCGATACAACGACTTTATATTCCGTTTCAATATTAAATGTGGATACATTTGGTGACACCTGTTTACATAATTTAACAACTACAGTATATGTTATAGATCCTGCAATATATTCTTTAAATGCTACCACAGATGAGGACACATTGATTCAGGGAGAATCAACCATAATGCATGCAATTACCGACACATCACTTGCTGTATATTGGACTCCGCTAACAGGCTTAGGTAATCCAAGCTCGTTTAATCCAACAGTAACACCAGAAAGCACTACAACATATACTGTATCGATATTAGATTCCTTCGGTTGTCAAATTATATCCTCTGTTACAATTTATATTGTGCCGAAATATTGTGACGAATCTGAAGTGTTTGTGCCTAATACCTTTACGCCAAATGGAGATGGCAATAATGATATATTATTTGTTAGAGGAAAACAAATAAAAGAACTATATTTTGCAGTATATAATCGCCGAGGAGAGCTAGTTTTCGAGACGACCAATATAAATACAGGCTGGAATGGTATATATAATGGAGCGAAAGCAGATCCAGACATTTTTGCATGGTATTTAAGAGCCGTCTGTTTTAACAACGGAAAATTACAAAGCAAAGGAAATGTTACCTTGGTAAAATAATAATGCAGTAAGAGAGATGAAAAGAAAAAAATATATAATTAAATTCATTCATTTAATTTTTATTTCTCAAGTGACAATTTTTAATTGTTTGTCGCAAGACATACACTTTTCTCAATTTAACTCCTCGCCACAAATTTTCAACCCTTCCAGCGCAGGATTATTTGATGGAGATTTGCGCATTGTAGGAAATCAGAAAAGCCAGTGGGCTGCTATTCCCGTACCTTATAAAACATACGCCATAGCAGTAGATAAGCGATTTAATAAAAAGAAAACAGGAATAACTCCAGCGCTTGGATTACTTATAAATACAGATAAAGCAGGCGACTCAAAATTTAGGGCCTCGCAGTTTTTTTTATCTGCAGCTATCATTAAAAATATTGGAAAAGACTCTACACATTTTATTTCTATTGGATTGCAGCCAGGATTTACAACAAAAAGTTTTAAGATAAATGAACTAACATTTGATAACCAATACGATGGCGATAATTATAATCCAGCTTTAAGCAGTGGAGAAGATTTTGGTAAATATCGAATTACTTACCTAGATTTAGGAACAGGGCTTACATACTTGTGGATGAAATCGAAACGAACTCAATTTAGTTTAGGATTTTCTGCATTTCATATAAATATGCCCAAACAGTCTTTTTTTAATGATAATAATATCCGACTAGATATTAAAACTGTAATTTCAGGGAATGTGGCATTCCCAATTGCTCAAAAACTAGATTTAATTCCTTCGTTTTTAAATGAAAGGCAAGGGAAATATAAAGAAACTATTTTAGGTTTATTTGGAAAATATTATTTGCAACCAATCAATGGAATGACTACAGCAATTTCAGTAGGCAGTTTTTATCGTTTAAAAGATTCCTTTATTTTTGCTGCTAATTTAGACTATCGCAGTTTTATTTTCGGACTTAGTTATGATATTAACACTTCAAAACTTATTGAAGCAACGAATAATAAAGGGGGTTTTGAAATTTCAATAATTTATATATTCAAAAAAGCAGTCCCCTATGTTGCAAAAAAAAGAGCGTGCCCAATATACATGTAGTACCTTGTTATATTAAATTACAGGAAAATTAGAAAAATTTGAAAAACAAAAAAACAATAATTAAATTAATTGTTCAATTGAATAATAAAAACCTGCTGTCTATTTTTATGTGGCAAGGGAGACTGTTTTTTTTAATATTAACGTTATTTCAAATCCTATTAAACACAAATACTATTAAGGCTCAGAAGCAGAGCGATATAATAGAAAATGGTGACAATGCGTTTTCTGATAATAATTATTTTAGTGCCTCCCTTTATTATAATCAAGCAATTTTACAAGACTCTACAAATATACTTTTGCAGTATAAGTATGCAGAGGCAAGTCGTTTAAATTTTGATTATATCGTTGCAAACCATTGGTACCAAAAGGTACTAAAAGTTGATATAAAAGGGGAGCTTTTTCCAGAATGCGCTTTCTGGTTAGCCACTACAAAAAAAAATGCTGGCAATTATAAAGATTCAAAAAAGCTATTTGATAAATACATAAAGAAAAACAAAAAGAAAAAAAATAATTATTTTATTTTGAAAGCAACGCAGGAGTTGGCGGCGTGCGACTATTCCTCTTTACTTATAGCTAGTGAAGATAAAAGCATCACCATTATCCACTTAGACACTTTGGTTAATAGCACTGTTTCGGAATACGCGCCAATTCAGCTGGATAGCGTATTGTATTTTTCTTCCTTGAGAAACGAATCCAACAAGGATGAAAAGCACAATATTAATTATAATAAAATTTACTCCGCAACTCAGGGAAGTGTTAGCTGGCAAAAAGCAATAGAACTAGACTCTTCATTCAATAAAAATGGTATACACAATGCAAACACAGCTTTTAATACCGACAAAACTAAAGTTTATATAACCCGCTGTGAGCAAAAAAATGCAAGAGACTTCAATTGCGAAATATATTTTTCTGCTTATAAATCGGGCTTTTGGAGTAATATACAAAAATTACCACCAGAAATAAATATGGAGGGGTTTACAAATACACAACCGGCAATAGGTTATTTGGGTAAAGAAGAGGTGTTGTTTTTTTCTTCAAACCGCCCAGGAGGGGAAGGAAACATGGATATTTGGTATTGCAAATTAAACAATGATGGAAGTTATGGAAAAGCTATTAATGCAGGAAAAAAAATAAATTCTATAGAGGATGAAATTACACCTTATTATTGCAACCCTTGCCAGGAATTGTTTTTTAGTTCGACCTGGCACAAAGGCTTAGGAGGTTTTGATATTTTTAAAAGCAACTTTAAAGACGAAGGATTTGGCGAAGCGAATAATTTAGGTTTACCTATTAACACCAGTTATAATGATATTTATTTTTCGATAAGCTCAACACGAAAATCAGCTTTTATATCTTCCAATAGGCCGGGTTCTCTTTTTGAAGGGAAAGAAAGTTGCTGTAACGATATATATATGTTTAATATCCCGGTGGCACCTGAAATAAAAGTGATTCCAAAAAAGGTAGATAGCACACAAATCTTTGTTGCTCAAATGAAACAGTTGCTCCCGCTTACACTCTATTTCCATAATGACGAACCCGACAAAAAAACTTTGGCGATAACAACAACAAGAAATTACAAAAAAACATACGAAGATTATTATGCAATGCGAGAATTGTACATTAGCGAATATTCAAAAGGAGCAAAAGATGCAAAGCTGTTACGCGCAATTAATGATATTGATATATTATTTGAAGATTCGATAGATGCCGGCATGCGTGACCTGGAATTGTTTTCGCAACTATTAGTAAAGGTATTAAAAAGTGGAGAAAAAGTTACCATAATATTGAAGGGGTACTGCAGCCCACTAGCATCCTCCGATTATAATATAAATCTTGCGAAACGGAGAATTTCAAGTCTTCAAAATTATTTTATGGAATATCAAAATGGATTCTTTTTATCTTTCATTAATAAAACAGACAATAGCTCTGCGTCTATCACTTTTATTAATGAAGACATAGGGGAACTAAAAGCCAGAGCTAACGTAAGTGATGATTATTACGATAAGAAAAATTCAATTTACAATCCAACAGCAGCAATTGAAAGGAAAATACAGATTATTGATTTTGGCAGCGTTTCTTCCACTTCAAGTGCTATTATAAATGCTACCACTTCATTAAACACCCCTAACGAACTAAACAATTTAATTGAGGCCGATATAAAGCAAATAACGACAGAGGAGAATAGAAAACAAAATGGCAGAGATATAAATCAAACAAAACTTTCTAAAGATTTACTTTTAAATAAGGCAAACAATAAAACTGAAACTATACCAGCGGTATCCAAAAAAGGTAATTTTGTTGTACAGGTGAGGGGGCACAGTCACTTATTAAATGCCCAAACAACAGAAATAATTCTTAAAAAAAACATTACCCAACCTGTTATTATTCTTAATGAAGGAGGATTATTTAAGGTTCGCATCCAAGGATTTAATTCTTATGAGGAGGCAAAATCAATATTTCCAAAGCTTATTGAAATGGGATTTGTAGATGCGTTTGTAGTTTTGCCTAAAAAATAAGCATTAAAATAGCGGCACCATTGTGTCAACAATATATGCTTATTGAAAACAACAATAATTAATATCTAATATTAGTGAGTGTTTGTAAATAATTTTATAAATGAGATACAAAATAAGTCCTTAGAGAAATAAATACATATAATCAAAAAAATAAAATAAATATTTCTTGGCTAAGCTAAATTTTATAAGATGTAAGGCAAATATTAAAAATTATTTAATGACATTAAAATTATGGACTTTAAATATATTAAACTAAAAATTCACTTATGAAGTATCCTAATTTAATTACAAGTAAGTTGCCTACGGTTGGCACTACAATATTTACTGTAATGAGTAAATTAGCCACAGATTATAATGCAATTAATCTTTCACAAGGTTTTCCAGACTTTAACTGCGATGAAGAGTTGGTTAGTTTGGTAAATAAATATATGCTTAAAGGCTTTAATCAATATGCTCCCATGGCTGGATTAATAAGCCTTAGAGAAGTACTTGCAGAAAAAACGGATTATATGTATTCGGCAAAATACGACCCAGAAACAGAAATTACAATTACGGCAGGTGCTACACAAGCTATATTTACAGCTATTTCAGCTATAATAAAAGAAGGCGATGAAGTTATCGTTTTTGAACCGGCTTACGATTGTTATCAACCAGCAATTTCCCTTAATGGCGGCAAAACAATTTATTTACAATTAAAGGCGCCATTATATTCCATAGATTGGGAAGAAGTAAAAAAGGCAATTAATTATCGCACTAAAATGATAATTATTAATACCCCGCATAATCCTACTGGAAGCATTATGACTGCTAGCGATATGTCAGAACTTGAAAAAATAACCAGCGGAACAGAAATAGTTATTTTAAGTGATGAGGTATACGAACATATTATTTTTGACGGCCATGAACACCAAAGTGTTGCTCGGTTTCCAAGGCTAGCCGAAAGAAGTTTTATTATTTCTTCATTTGGCAAAACATTTCACGCCACGGGATGGAAAATGGGTTATTGTGTAGCGCCAAAAAACTTAATGACGGAGTTTCGAAAAGTACACCAATTTGTGGTATTCTGCTGCAACACCCCAATGCAGCATGCTTTAGCTGAATACCTAAAGAATAAAAAAAACTATTTAAACCTAGGAAGTTTTTATCAAAAAAAGAGGGACTATTTTAATACCTCCATTAAAGATTCTAAATTTAAAATGGCGGCTTCGGCTGGAACCTATTTTCAACTATTAAATTACAGTGAAATAAGCGATGAAAAAGATACTGACTTTGCTGCTAGATTAACTAAAGAATTAGGCATTGCATCGATACCTATATCGGTTTTTTATCATAATTTAATTGACAATAGAGTGGTACGTCTGTGCTTTGCAAAAAAAGAAGAGACCTTAACAAAGGCCGTGGAAATATTAAATAATATTTAATATTTTATAAAAAACAATAGTCGCAGTTTTAATTAACAGTATTATATAAATTTTTGCGATTCATATTACAACAATATTGCTTAATAATATTTAGTGCTAAAAGATTTTTTTTCGGAATTTAAGCAGGCTTGTAAAACCCTTTTTGCCTCTTTAATTAATGATTTATAAGATGAGCAACGAAACTATAATTATGAAAGATTTAAAAATTACCATGATCCAATCGGATTTACATTGGGAAAATAAAGAATTGAACCTTAATATGTTTTCTGAGAAATTAAATAATATTTTTGAAGACACTGATTTAATTATCCTTCCAGAGATGTTTACAACAGGTTTTAGCATGCAGCCTGCAAAATATGGTGAATCGATGGATGGATTAACCATCAGGTGGATGAAAGAGAAAGCCAAAGAAAAAGGCTGCGCCATAACTGGGAGTATTATTTATGAAGAAAGTGGAAAATACTTTAATCGGCTTATATGGGTAACAGCAGAGGGCAATATAAGCAGCTATGATAAAAGACATTTATTTAGAATGGGGAATGAAAACGACTGTTATACCGCTGGGAATGAAAGAATTTTATTAGATTTAAAAGGATGGAAAATTTGTCCAATAATTTGTTACGACTTACGCTTTCCTGTATGGAGTAGAAACAAATTGATAAAGAACAATCCTGCTGAAGCAACTTATAGTTACGAATATGATTTACTTATTTACATAGCTAATTGGCCTGAAATAAGGCGCTACCCTTGGAAATCATTATTAACAGCAAGAGCAATTGAAAACCAATGTTTTGTTGTTGGGCTAAACAGAATTGGGAAAGATGGAAATGGCATTTATCATTCTGGCGATTCTGCTATTATAGAGCCGAAAGGAGAAATAATTAGTAATACAAAACCGCATGAAGAATCTACAGAAACAATTACATTAAATTCTGCTGACTTAATTTCCTATCGGAAGTCCTTTCCATCTATTTTAGATGCCGACACTTTTGAAATAACCAATTAATTAATATTTACCAATATTAAATTCCAACTTTTAATTTACGTTTATGAAAATCGCATATGTTTGTTATACTATTCAAAAAAAATACACCTCGGAAACAGTTAAGGATGAAGATATACTATTGATAGAATTTTTTAAAAATAAAGGATTAAATATTCATAGGGAAGTTTGGACAAACACCTCTGTTGATTGGGCTGATTATGATTTAGTATTGTTTAAATCCCCATGGGATTATCACGAAGATATTATTAAATTTTATAATTGGTTAGAACACCTGAATCAATTAAATATTAAAACAATTAATCCTTATGAAATAATTAAATGGAATAGCGACAAACATTATTTAAAAGACATTGCAGATTCTGGACTAGCTATAATTCCTACATTATTTGTTGAAAAAAACATGAGCCTGAGAGCAGCGTCTGTTTTTAATCAGCTGAATAGCGAAAAAATTATAATAAAACCCTGCATTGGTGCAGGATCAAAAAACACATTTATCCTAACACCTGAGAATATTACATCCCATCAAATTGCAATTGATGAATTTTTAAAAAAAGAAGCTTTTTTAATTCAACCCTATATCCAAGAAATTGAATCGGAAGGGGAGTGGTCCTTGATATTTTTTGATGGCAAGTTCAGCCATAGCGTTTTAAAAAAGCCACGATCTGGAGACTTCAGAGTGCAGCACACCCATGGCGGCAGCATACACCCAATAAAAATGAATGACAAACATTTATATGCGGCAGAAAAATACATACGCCAGCACGCCGAAAGATGCTTGTACTCAAGAGTTGATGGTGTTATAGTTAACGATACATTTTTATTAATGGAGCTTGAATTAATTGAACCATTCCTTTTTTTATCCTACGACCCTATGGCATTTATAAATTATTATAACGCCCTGGTTAAATTAATTGATAAAATCGAAAAGAAGGAATATTAGTATTAAAAAAAGAACAGATGGAAGACCTAAAGAGTTACTTTCCATTCTAATTCCAAATCCCAATTAGATCTAATATTAATTGGCTCGACATTGTAAATAACCTTTTCGGGCTGTTGTTTAAGAATAAGATTTCCAGAGTCCCATTTTAAATTTTTATTTTCATCGAAAATTATTTTTAATTTGTATTTTTTAGGAGCTAAATATTCATAGGAGAGTATTGTTGCATTATTTATGTAGTTTGTTCGAAAAATATTTTCCTTTTCGTCTAATAACTGAACAATATAATTCCCGACAGTTGTAGGTAATTCAATTTTTAATTTCAGTGTTCCATAAAATTTCTCATCCCTTGTTTTAAAATCAATTTTTATGGTATCATTTGTTAATCCGAAAATATCGGTAAATGTGCCCGAAGGAATTAATAAATGATAATTAGTATTTCCCTTTAAAATTAAAGAATCGGCGGTATTGGCTTTTATGCTATTGGGGACTTTCCCGCTAATTAAAACAGTGCTGATAGATTCCTGAATATAATTTAAATCATTAAATTTTTTATACAATGCAGTATCTTCCATAAGATTTATTTTTTTCTTTTTTAACTCTTCCATTAAAGAGGGCTCTAAAGGATTGTTAAAAACAATTTTAAAATCTGCATTAAAATCAAAACTATTATTCCCTGAAGGGCTGCTTTGCACTGTAAATTTCAAAGGACTTCTTTTGCTTGTTAATGCGGCCTCTTTATTAATTGTTTTGAATGAAACAGTATCCATTGTTACACTGCCATCTTTAACTATAAAAATTAATGAATCTATTTCACTCTGTTTAAACCAATAACATAGGGTATCCTTATTTTTTGAATAATCCAGAAAAATATCAGACTTATTTAATGTTTTACTTATTGGTTCAATGCTTATGTTTTCAGCAGACTTATTAAAAACAAAAATTATTTTTCCGTACGAATTATAAATTGTTTTTTTTAAAAATAAATTCTTAGCGGGCTCTTGAAACACATCAATTAAAATATCTTTTTTTTCAGACATCTCAATAAATGAATCTAAAAAACCAACCGTTTCCTTTTCGCTATCATATTTATAATTTGCATTCGCATCTTTTAAAACGAACAATTTAAATTTACCATCACTTATATTATTAATTTGAAAAGATCCGTCTTCTTTTGTTTTAGAAAAATATTGCGGCTTGTTTTTATAAATTACACTATCGTTAAAATCATTATAAAGCATCACTAATATGCCTTTTTCTGTTTTGTGATCAAAAGCATTTTCTATTTTCCCCTTCACGATCAATGAATCAATAAAATTACCAGTAGAAAAAACATATTTAAAGTTTTCGATGGGATTATTTTCGTGGATATCTTGTATGGCATTCCCAAAAGAAATGGAATAGGTAGTATTTGATTTTAAAATTTCATTTTTATCAAAATCTATTGTAATTATTTTATTTTTTAATTTTATATCCGGCTGATATTCCAGTGGAGGCGATATAATTAGTTGGTTGTTTAAATCTTTCAGGTGCACAAATTCATCAAAAAAAATGGCAATAGATTTTGACTTAAAATTTATAGACGCACTATCGGGTATATATTTTACCACTTTAGGCGGCACAATATCTTTATTGCCTCCACTTGGAATAACTACCTGTGCGCAAGAAAAAAAAAATGATACAAAAACTATATAAAGCAGTGTTTGTAGCTTATTTCGAACTGCTAAAGGAAGGGTGGTATTTAAAATATTTTTCATAATTATTAATAATACTTTTATATCCTCGAATCAGTTTGCGTTTTTTTCGGCACATCGCCTTATTATGGCGGCCACTTTCTCTAAATACATTTTATCAATTGCATCAAAATTTGAAATTTTTTCACTGTCTATATCTAAAATTAATACTACATCCCCTCTTTCATTAAAAACGGGCAAAACTATTTCAGATTTCGAAATTGAATTGCAGGAGATATGTCCAGGAAATTGGTTCACATCCTCCACAATTATTGTTTTTTTTAACTCCCAACATTTCCCACAAACTCCTTTACCATAAGCAATACGAGAACACGCTACCGGACCTTGGAAGGGCCCTAACACCAATTCCAAAGAGCTGTTTTTTGTATCCGGCGAAATTTCTAAAAATAAGGCTTCATCCGTTTGATTTTGGAAATCTGCCGACCTTTTTATGTGTATTTTTTTTACAAAATAAACTCCTGCCCAAAAAAAATTAAGCCCATATTTTAAAGCCGAAAGAATATTTGAAAGATTAGCAATATAATCGCTTTCTCCTTCAACCAAAAATTCAATTTGAGGAATAAGGGACTCGTATCTCTCCTTTTTATTAATCCCAGAAACTAATATTGATTCTGCCATTTTATTTGTTTTGATTTACAAAGATATAAAAGCGAAAGTATAAATTCTAAAGTCAGGAAAAACATTTAGAACCCTTCCCATCCTTTTATAATAATTTGTAAACCATATGGATTTTAATATTTAAATAATCTTAGGCATTGTTAAGACATAAATGGCATAGAATTGGCAAAGTAATTTTGTTCTTTTTCAATGCACGACAACCAGCCTGTGACTGTCTAAGCGAGACAGTTTGGCAGCGGCAAAAGAACAAGTCAAAATGTATTAGTTGTTTTTTAACAAGACCTTAATGAGATGCGAAAGCAATAGTTGCAATACTAACCTTTACTCCAGGAACTTTTAACAATGTTTGGGCACAAGCCTCTAAGGTGGCTCCAGTAGTTATTACATCATCTACAAGCAAGATGTGTTTACCCTCAATATCTGAAGGGTTATATAATTGAAAAACAGATTCAACATTTTGCCACCTACTGAAACGCGATTTTCGGGTTTGTGTTTCAGATTCCTTCGCACGGTATAGTGTTTTTAAATCTGCCTTCAAATTCATGCTTTCCGCTAAACCTATGGCGAAGTCATCACTTTGATTATACCCTCTTTTCTTTTTTCTTTTAGGGTGCAAAGGCACTGGCATTATTGTATCTACCGTGTTGAAATTTTTACAATCCTTTAATTCATAACCATATAATTTTCCAATAGAAAGACCAATGTGTTTTTGACCTTTGTATTTTAACTGATGAATTAACTGTTGGACTTTCCCTCCTTTATTAAAACTATAAAAGGCGGCGGCAGAAAAAATGGGAACACGCCCCCAAAATATTTTCGCAATTGGATTATCTTCGTTAAGGTGAAAATTGGTTTTTGGCAAATAATAGGCACAATAAGTACATATACTTTGCTCTTTTTTATACAAATTTTTTCCGCATGATACACAGTTGTGTGGAAATATCAATGCAATAAAATCCTTCAACATAACGTTTGGTCAATACTTTAAATTTATTACTTTTGTGCAATAAAATTAATCATATTAAAATGGAAAACATTCAACCAGAGGAAAAAAAATCAAATAAAAAGTTTTTTATTATTATTATTTTATTGCTAATTGGGAATGTAACGTTCTTAGGGCTTTGGTTGTTAGAATTAAACACGGCAAAAAAAGAGGTAATTATAAAAGAAAAAGTTATCGTTGAGCGGGATAATGTAAAAACAGACTTATTAGAATTGCAGGAAGAGTATGCCTCTTTACAAACTAATGACAAAGCCATTCAATTGGAATTAGATGAAAAGCGTGCTGAAATTGCCGAATTAATTATACAAGCAGACAAACATAAAGATGATGCATTTATAATATCAAAGCTAAGGAAAGAAACAGGTTCTTTACGAAATATTATGAAACATTATATTATGGAAATTGATTCATTAAATACTTTAAATAAAGTTATCATAGCTGAAAAAGATAAAGTTAGCGCTGATCTTCATACTGAAAAAAATATTACAAATAAACTTTCTAAAGATAAAGATGCCTTGCAAAACACAGTTAACTTAGGCTCTATTTTGAAAGCTACCGGCCCTGTAGCTAAGGGGGTTAAGTTTAAATCTGGAGGGAAGAAAGAGGTTGAAACCGAAAGATCCTCTCGTGTAGAAAAAATAAAAGTTTCTTTTGTATTAGGTGAAAATAAAATTGCTAAAAGAGGAGAGAAACAAATTTATGTGCGAATTATTTCGCCTGACGGAAAAGAAATTTGTAAATCGCCAGATAAAGGAAACATGTTTTTTTTTAATGACTCTAAGGGTTACTTTGCAGGGAAAGAAGACGTAAATTATGAAAATGGTGAGCTTGCCGTTGATATTTTTTGTGAAAACCCTGTTCCATTTATCTCTGGCAAATATTTAATTACAATAGGATGCGATAATGTAATTATTGGTGAAACGAGCCTTACCCTTAAATAGATTTCAACTACTATTTTGGCCCACATTACCGTAATTAATTCTGTCAAGGAGAAAACTATCAAGCTGGTAGTGGTATATAAAAAATATATTTAAAGTGTATAAATTTATTTTCCAGACACAAATTAAATCTTTGCCGCTCTAATTATATCTGCAAATATTCCTGAAGCAGTAACATCAGAACCTGCTCCTGCTCCTTTTATTACAAGTGGTTGCTGGGTATAACGGTTAGTATAAAACAATACAACATTATCCTTGCCGTAAAGATGGAATAAATCCTGATCTTTATTAATATGCGACAAGCCAATAGAGGCTTTGTTATTTTCTAGTTTAGCAACAAATTTTAATTTACAGTCCTCTTTTAAAGCCAAGAGATATAAATTTTTGAAGTGCTGCTCGTGTTTTCCTAATTCTTCATAAAATGCGTTCACATCTCCCTTCATACAGGATTCTGGGAGAAAAGAATTATTTTGAATATCTTCCATTTCTATTTTTTGCCCGGCTTCCCTTGCTAAAATCAATATTTTTCTCATTACATCTTTTCCGCTTAAATCAAGCCTCGGGTCGGGCTCTGTGTAACCTTCATCCTGAGCTTGTTTAACTATTTGCTTAAAAGGTATTGTTCCGTTATAATTATTAAAAACATAATTTAGTGTTCCGGAAAGTACCGCTTCAATACTAATAATTTTATCACCGCTACGAACAAGGTCATTAAGTGTTCCAATGATAGGGAGGCTTGCTCCAACATTGGTTTCATATAAAAACGAAGCATTAAATTCTTGTGCAATATTTTTTAAGTTTTTATAACTATTATAATCCGATGAGCAGGCAATTTTATTACAGGCCACTACAGAAATACTTTTTTCTAATAATATTTTATACGATGCCGCTATTTGAACATTGGCTGTTATGTCAACAAAAATTGAATTGCGTAAATTTTTCTGCAAAATAAAATCAACAAAATCGCTTAATACCATTCCTTCTGAATCATGCAGCAGCTTTTGTTCCCAGCTTTCCAAATCTATTCCCTCTTCACACAATATCATTTTTTTACTGTTTGCAATCCCAACCACACGTATATTTAATTGAAGTTCTTCATTAATAAATTTTGTTTGTTTTTTCAACTGTTCAATAAGTTTCCCACCGACATTTCCGCATCCAACAATAAACAAATTAATTTGTTTATCAAGCGTTTCAAAAAAATCTTCATGTAGCACATTAACCGCTTTTTTAACATCTTCTGTTTTTATAACTGTTGAGATATTTTTTTCGGAAGAACCCTGCGCTATTGCACGAATATTAATTCCATTCCGCCCTAAGGCGCCAAACATTTTACCACTTATGCCGGTATGGTTTTTCATGTTTTCACCTACCAGAGCAATTATTGACAAGTCGCTTTCGATATAAAGAGGGTCTATTTTTTTGAATGCAATTTCATTTGCAAACTCTCTATCCACAGCCTCTTTAGCTCTTCCCTCGCATTGAGTTTCCACAGCCACGCAAATAGAATATTCGGAGGAGGCCTGGGTAATTAATATTACATTAATTTTCTCACTGGAAAGAGCTTCAAACAATCGTTTTGAAATTCCGGGCACTCCCACCATACCTGAACCTTCTAGGCTTAATAATGATATTTTAGCAATGCTGGATATCCCGCTGATACTGTTTTTGTTCCCAACTGCTTTTTGTTCGATAAGAGTTCCATAATCATCAGGGGCAAAGGTGTTTTTTATCCATATAGGAATACCCTTGTCCATCACAGGCTGTATAGTAGGTGGATAAATTACTTTGGCACCAAAGTGCGATAGTTCCATTGCCTCCTGATAGGATATATTTGGGATTATTTTAGCATTATTAACCAACCTTGGATCTGCTGTCATCATGCCACTAACATCGGTCCAAATTTCAAGCAATTGCGCATCCATTGCTGCTGCAATAATTGCTGCCGTAAAATCGGATCCTCCTCTCCCCAGTGTTGTAGTGTCTCCATTATAATCAGAAGCAATAAATCCCGGTACAATAAAAAGTTGTTCCACATGTTGCTTCAAGTAATTTTCAATAGCTGCATTGGTTAATTTAAATTCTACCAAAGCCTTTCCAAAATTAGAATTTGTTTTAATCAATTCTCTTGCATCTACCCATTGGTGGCTAATTTGAAGCGTATTAAGTCTAGCAGAAATTATTAATGACGACAATAATTCACCATAACTCATAACAGTGTCTAGCGTCCGCGGTGTTAATTCTTGAAGCAAAAATACCCCATCGCAAAGGTTTTCTAATTCATTAATTTTTTTCTTTATTAAGCTCAGCGATGCGCTTTGCTTATCAATAGGAATTAAGTTTTTTACTGCTAGCAGATGTATTTTTTCAAGCTCTTGAAGTTTGTTTTTATAGGAGAGGTCGCGAGCCGCAGATCCTTTAAAAATATCAATTAGCAAGTCAGTAACACCTCCTAATGCTGAAACAACAACGATAGTTCTGTTTTTTAAAATTGATGTTTTTATAATTTCAACAACTTTGTTAATGTTTTCGGCTTTAGAAACTGATGTCCCTCCGAATTTTAATACATGCATAGGTAAGATATATTTGTGATGTCAAAAAAAACTATTAGGATTTAAAGGCTACAGAATTTAATATTTTTTGGGGGAAATTAATATTTCTAAATTCACTTTTGATATTGCCATCAGGGTTAATAAATCATATTAGTTGCTTTAGCCAAGCCCATTTTATTGGGCAAAAGCTACATGTTATTGATATCAAAACATTTAAATATATTCAGATTCTCCTTTATTTGTTTCTGAATTGTTTCTGAATTATTTCTCAAGGCGAAGGAAAAAACCTTTTTCATCAAATTGCTTCCCGATTATTGACTCTGCCTTAATAATATAATAATAGGTTCCGTCATCGGCATCTTTACCATCCCAACTTTCTTTTATGTCTATTGTTCTAAAGACTTCTCTACCCCATCGATCAAAAATAGAAGCGGAAAAAGTTTTTATCCCAAGTCCTGAAATTAAAAAAATATCGTTTATTCCATCTCCATTAGGCGTAAATACATTGGGAATTTTTAATTTACAATCTATAATCACATTTACTATAACAATGTCTGAGGCAGTATTTCCACAGGTATCCACAACAGTAACTTGGTATGTATTTATATTTTCTGCCGACGGAATTACGTATGCTGAAATTAAATTTGAATTAACAATACTATCAGCTGTGGTGCCTGAAATTAGAGCCCAAGTATAACTATTGTTACCAAAGCCCCCCGAGCTAATTGCACTCAAAGTAAAAGAGGTGGAGCCACATACATCCTGATCAATCCCTGCATTTACCGCTAAAGCTTGCCCTGCAAAAACTGTAACCGTTAAGCTATCTATTGCAGGCCCTGTTGAACATACGCTATTACCTGTAACAGTATAGGTAATAGTAGAACTTGGATTTGCATTTGTACTGGCAGTATTAGTGCTTGATAATGCCGTAGGAGGGCTCCAAGAATAATTGCTTGTGCCAGTAGCTGTCAATAATGTGGTTGTACCAGGGCAAATTGTAATATCACTTCCAGCATTTACTGAAATACCTGTTGGAGCATTTACTAAAAGGCTATAAAAAGCCGTATCATAACATCCGCTTACAGTATCTGTAACTATTACGTAATAATTAGTTTGTCCCAGCGCAATGGCATCTGTAAACTGTTGGTTAGGATTAAAAATGCCCCCTGAGGATGGAAACCAATTATACAAACAAAGGGTAGAATCAATAGCTCCAGAACAGAAATGAAATTTCACATTTGGTCGGTTATTGCTTTGGGTAAAAGCAAAAGTTGGAATAATATTTGGGCAAGCGGGATCTATATCAGAGTAATCATAAAGTGATGAGATAAATGATGTTGTAGTATATTGTGTTTCGCAATTATATGTATAATTAGGTCCTGGTGTTTCGTCAAAACAAATTTCTACAATTACATTTGAAACCCCATCCCATTCAAAGGCGCTATCAAAAAGGTGTGCATTCCAACCAGTAGTTACTGTATGATTTTTGGGTGTATATACAGTAAACAACCCAGACTCCCATGCACTTAAGTTAGTAGCGTTAGTACAGCCCATTTTTATAGTGTACTCATGGTAGAGTGTTATTCCATTGATGGCTAAAACATTAAAATCGATTTGATTGATTTTGCCTCCTGTGATGCCGGCAGCATTTAATTCCGTTGCTGTAAATAAAAACTGATGTTTTGCAGCGGTGTACCAATTGCCATAAGGAGCCGGCCAGTCCGTTGATGAATTTGTTGCTGTTCCTGTTCCAACAATTGCTGAAGTAGTTGCTGCGCAACCAGAAGCGCTTATTCCACAATTTGCTGGAATAGTAGTTAGAAAGCCTACCCCCAACTGCACTGTATCCCCTAAGCAAACTGGATTGGCAGAGACATTTATTATTGGGTCGGGTTTATAGCTTGGTGTTATTGTTATTATTGCGGAGTCTTTTTTAACACAGCCCAAAGGATTTGTTACGCTTACTATATAAACATAGACTCCAGATGCAGTTGTTGCTGTAAGTGGATTAGGTATGGTATAATTATTTAATGGCGATGAGGTTTCCCATTGATACGAATAGTTTGCAGTAGGAGATGCATTTATATTAATTTGAATTGGATCTTGCAATAAACAGGTGATGGTTTCGCTTTGTGATACCAAGGTAGTAAAATCGGGAACTACAGTTACTGTAATGGTGTCTTTGTTAATACAGGTTCCATTTAAATTACTGGTAACCTGATAAACAGTTGTTGATAAAGGTGTTGCAAATGCAGTTGCGCAGGGGTTACAAGAAAAATTTACACCTATCACCATTGCGGGCCCTGATATTACATTCCAGGTAAATACACTTCCACCGTTTGCTATTAATGTAGCACTTTGCGCAAGGCATAATATGGTATCGGCAACAGTCCGGGTTATTATTTCAGGCAATACTGTTATTTCCACTGTGTCCTTTTTAAGGCAGCCAAAAGGGCTGGTAATACCAATAAAATAGGTGTAATTTCCAGGAATTGTTATTGAAGCCACAGGGTTGCTTACGGTATCAAAATTCAAATAAGCAGATGGAGACCATAAATAATCGTATGCGCCTGCAGGAGATCCGGTAATGTTAAAATTTACATTCTGCTGAAAACATAAAGTGTCTGTAGAAGTTACGGTATTAAATGAAAAATCGGGAACAACACTTACAGTAACGGTGTCTTTATTTAAACATGTACCACTTAAATCACTAACAACTTCATAGGTAGTAGTTGAATCAGGGTCAACAACAGGGTTGGCGCAGGGGTTACAAGAGAAATTTACTCCCAATACCATAGGGGGCCCACTAATTACATTCCAGTTAAAAACAGTACCTCCTGTTCCATGCAGCGTAGTTGTTTGGGGGCCACAAATAATTTTATTTGGCCCAGCCGATGTTCTTGATAAAACATTTATATCGTAAACAAATGTTTGTTGGCCCTGCACAGGACATGCCCCATCATTAACAGTAACGCTAAAGGAAGTATTGGTGTTTGCAGAACCCACAGGAGCCGACCAGCTAATTATTGCAACCAATGGATTGGCGCCACTAGTAACAAATGTTGAACCTGGCAATACTGTTGAAATATTAGAAATAATTGTTAGTGAGTCCCCCACGCTTGGGTCAGTATAGGTAGCGTTAAAAACGAATGTGGACCCTTCGCATAATTCTAATGAATATGGTCCTGTTTGAGTGGATGTTCCTGTTAGCGAACTAATTGAACCAGAATTTGGATCAGGAACCATATTAGAACAACTTTGCACCACAAACTGTATGTCTCTCATTACAGTACCAATAAGGGCGCCATTACTATCATACTCCTGAATCAAAACTACAACTACAAAACTCCCTATTGTGGTAGGAGTGAAAGTTAACAGTCCTGTAAGTGGGTTAATAGAAATGCCGGGAATAGGCGACAAAGCTGTATACCCAGAAGTATACGCTAAATTAGTTGGGGGCGTCCCGAAAGACTCCTCTTGGGCAGGAATTAATGAATAATAAAGAGAGTCTCCATCAATTTCTACAACACCATAATTATAGCTTACTAACTGGTTTGCGCATACGTAAGGAATTGGTTGAGAAGTTAAAAAGGGAGAATTATTACATGGCGCAGTAGCGCTATTAAGAGTCGCTTGTATAAAGCTACCAAAACTGCCTGGGGTTTCTAAATTTAAAATAGCATCATTCCTGCAGCAGGAAGACCAATTCATTGACCAGGTATCACAAACAGGATTAAGGGTTACCGTGCCAGTATAATGAAACACCCACATGCCAGGCAAATTACCTCCATTACAAGTGCTATTGTTAATTTCAGCTGCACACAATTGTGATATTTCTGTTCCGCCAGGGTTTAAAACATCAATAAATATAGTAGTGTCTCCACCACAAGTACTGGTAAAACTTACGGTTTGAGTAGTTCCAGGATCGAAACCCAAACAGTCGACAAATAAATTTAAATTAATTTGATATTGATTCGGCCCTATACAGGTATAAGTCAAATCTCCTCCAGCTATATGGCTTGCTCTTAATTGCTGTGCATTAAAAAAAGCAAAAGCAAAAGCAAATAGAAATATTTTTTTCATTAATTTTATTTTTATGCAAATATACTAATTTTAAGGACTAAAAGGTGCATCTATCGGAGATATTTTGGGTCTATTGCGCCCTATGAATTATTTTTCGGCAAAAACAAGGCCTTTAATTCGGAAGCGTCTTCTGCCTTCATTTTACCAGACAAAATCAGGCTTAATTGTCTCCTGAGCAGGGCTCCTTCATAACGGTCTTTTTCTTCATTTGTTTCGGGAATTAATTCAGGAACAGGCAATGGGGAGCCATTTTGATCAACGGCTACAAAAGTATAAATTGCTTCATTGCATTTTATTTTTTTTCCACTAACGTGATCCTCTACCCAAACATCTATAAAAACTTCCATGGAGGATGAAAAGGCTCGCGAAACTTTAGATTCAAGCGTTACTATGCTTGCATGGTTGATGGGGTTATTGAAAGACACATTGTTTACAGAAGCCGTAACTACTACGCGCCTCGAATGTCGATGCGCAGAGATGGAAGCGACAATGTCCATCCATTGAAGAAGGCGTCCACCAAACAAATTCCCCATTACATTGGTATCATTCGGCAATACAACCTGAGTTTGTACTGTTAAAGAATCTTTTGGTGTTTTAGATTTCATTTTTTTTGCTCAAAGGTAATAAAGTTCGAGGGAAGTATAAAAAGATTTTAAGGATAAATATAAAACTACCTAAAAGATCTATTAAAAAAATGTGAATCTTAAAAAAATTTAATTCCTAATTGAATGGATAATATTATTTTAGGAGCTTTAACTATAATTCAACTTGAGTTTTATGCTATTTTATTTACAAATAGCCATACAACAAAAAATCGAAATTTATAAATTTACTTTCTATTAGGACTAAGGGGGGATTAGACATAAAAAAAAATTCGCATTCTATTGGTAATATATTTACTTTTGAAAAAGTAAACTTTAGAGCAATTGTTCTGAAAAGAACTCCTTACGAAATAAAATATTTTTAATATTTGTAAAAAAATTATCATAAATTTAAAATGATATTTTATTGAAATTGCTCAAACAAAACCTTTGTTTCAAAATACGTAAGCTAACAATTGCAAGAAAAAAAACAGATTACATAAATTATAAAATTAAAAATTATTATTAGAATTTTTTTGGCATTATTTAAAAATTTTTATCATTGATTTTATGACTGAAAATGAAATTATTAAAGGTTGTTTAAAAAACAACCGAGAAAGCCAAAAAGCTTTATACGAGCTTTATTACATGGAAATGTTAGGGGTTTGTTTGAGATATTCAAAAGATGATAATGAAGCGCAAGAAATTCTTCAAGAGGGTTTTTTAAAAGTATTCTTAAATAATAACTTTACTAAGCCAACAGAACCTATTAAAAACTTGATAAAAGACACAATAATTAACACTGCAATCGATTATTTACATAAAAACAAACAAAATTTAATCGTTAGCACTTTTAATGCAAACAAAGTTACCACCAATAAATTAATTGATTTAACCGACGAGGAAATTGTTTTACAAATAAATAAAGACATTATTTTAAAAGCAGTTCAAGAGCTCCCTTCAGCCTATCGGAAAGTATATAACCTATATGTAATCGAAGGATTTACGCATAAAAAAATAGCCGAAATGCTAGATATTAGCGAAAACACTTCGGAAACAAATCTTTCTAAAGCAAAATTTAATTTGCGACAAAATTTACTGGGAAAAATAAAAATATCGGATGGCAATGAATAACAATGACGAAAAACTAGACGAAGCAATTAAAAAAGCATTGAATAACTATGAAGATTCATCCAATATGAATGGCTGGATAAAAATGGAGCAACTGTTAAATATTGCAACAAAATCAAGCTCACTGAAGCATAAATTTAAGTTTTTATCGGCAATTGACAATATTAAAAATTTCAGCAAATCGAATTCTTTAAAATGGTTGTTTTCTCCTTATTTTTTTGTAATCGTTTTGTTTTTATGTGGCGCTTATTTTCTATATACCACAATAAACTCAACTTCTATTTTTAATAATTCAACCCCTAGCATTTCTAAAGATTCTGCTAATGCGGATACTACTGTTGTTTTAACTACTATGGACACCCTGCCTAAAGCCCCTTTAAAAACAAACACAATAGAAAAATTAATAGACACCGTTCACGAGCAGTCTCTTGTAAAAGAGCTTGACCTAATAAAACCGGCCGAAATTGAATCTGACAAAAAAGAAAAAATTACTCAAAAAGAAAAAGATGCTATCAAAAAAATAGCAGAAAAGAAAAATGAAATAAGGAGAAAAGGCCAAATGCTAAAAATGGAAAACCTCCCTGTATTAATTAAAAATATCGACTCCATAGCGGGCTTAATGATTTCACCAAATGAATTAAATCAAAAGGAGAATAAAAAACAGAATAACGCTGATAGTATAATAAAATCAAGGGTTCTTTCACCAAAAGATTCATCTAAAACCCCTTAAAGATAAACTGTGGTTAATTAGGTTATTTACAAAAGTATAATGCAGTGTTTTAAAACCTTAAACCTAACTCAACCAAGCTTTTTTTAATTGCTTTTAATTTATTTTCAATTTTATCAATTTGTGTTTTATCTGTTTTTATTTCGTGGTGTAAGGTTTTACGATTTTCTTTTAAATATTTTTTAGCACCCTCAAGTGTAAGGCCTTGTTCTTTTACAAGATTGTATATTATTTTAAAATTCTCTATATCGTCCGGAGTAAATAAGCGATTGCCTTTTTTGTTTTTTTTAGGTTTGATTATATCAAATTCTTTTTCCCAGAAACGAATTAACGAAGTGTTAACAGCAAACATTTCGGAAACTTCTCCAATAGAATAGTATAATTTAATAATGTCGTTTTCTTTGAATGGCACTTTTTAGTTTAAATATTCTAAATTAATAATCTGCTGAATTGTACAAACAAATATAAATAAAAATATAACAATGTTTAGTTTACATTTTATTCCTTATCAAAATTATGGGAATCCTGTATTCTTTTATAATTAAAGTGGATTATTGCAAATAATAATTGCAAATTTGTATCAGAAAATTTTTCTTAAGAGGAATAGGGTCTTAATTTTATAAAATAAAAGCTTATGGAGTCTAAATTAGAAAACAATAAAGTAACAATGGAAAATACTATTAAAGATTATATTCAAACAAATAAAAACCGTTTCCTAGATGAGCTATTTGAGCTTTTAAGGATTTCGTCGGTAAGCGCTGACCCAAATTATAAAAATGAAGTTTTTAAAACCGCTGAGCTAGTTAAAGAAAAACTAATAGCCGCTGGAGCCGATAATGTGAAAATTTGCCCTACAGCTGGATTTCCTATTGTGTACGGTGAGAAAATAATTGACGCAAAATTGCCAACAGTTTTAGTTTATGGCCATTATGATGTTCAGCCTGCCGACCCTATTGAACTATGGCACTCAAACCCTTTTGAGCCAATAATAAAGGACGAGAAAATATATGCTCGAGGGGCTTGTGATGACAAGGGGCAAATGTACATGCATGTGAAAGCTTTTGAGATAATGATGCAAACAAATTCTTTACCTTGCAATATTAAATTTATGATTGAAGGGGAAGAGGAGATTGGCTCTGAAAATCTTGCGGTATTTGTTAAACAAAATAAAAAAAAATTAGCTGCAGATATAATTTTAATTTCTGATACAGGTATTGTTGCTAATGACACCCCTTCCATTACAGTTGGATTGCGAGGGTTAAGCTACATTGAGGTTGAAGTTGCTGGTCCAAACCGAGATTTGCATTCGGGATTATATGGCGGTGCTGTTGCTAACCCTATTAATATTTTGTGTGAAATGATTGCAAAATTAAAAGACGAGAAAAACCATATAACGATTCCGGGATTTTATGATGATGTGGAAATATTATCTGAAGAAGAGAGATCAGAAATGGCAAAAGTTCCATTTTCTTTGGATGAATACAAGCAGGCCCTTGATTTATCGGAGGTGCATGGTGAAGATGGATATTCAACAAATGAGCGCAATTCTATCCGTCCGACTTTAGACATCAATGGTATTTGGGGTGGATATACA
The DNA here is from genome assembly GCA_945865315.1 of Chitinophaga pinensis. Taxonomy (GTDB): domain Bacteria; phylum Bacteroidota; class Bacteroidia; order 2-12-FULL-35-15; family 2-12-FULL-35-15; genus 2-12-FULL-35-15. The sequence goes on from CAMBDK010000036.1 coordinate 25,339, forward strand.
GGGGAAGGTGCCAAAACTGTTATCCCTGCTAAAGCCTATGCAAAAATATCGATGAGATTAGTGCCGTATCAAAAAAGTGAAAATATAACAAAGCTTTTTAAAAATTATTTTGAGAGTATCGCTCCTTTGTCTGTTAAGGTTAAAGTAACGCTACATCATGGTGGCGAGCCAATTGTAACTCCGAGTAATTCATTTGGCTATAAAGCTGCTAGTAAAGCTATGGAAACCACTTTTGGTAAAAAGCCAATACCCGTTCGCAGCGGCGGCAGCATTCCTATTGTAGCAATGTTTAAATCAGAACTAGGATTAGATTCTGTTTTAATGGGCTTTGGTTTAGATTCAGATGCAATCCATTCCCCAAATGAGCACTTTGGCTTGTTTAACTATTTTAAAGGCATAGAAACGATACCCTATTTTTTTAAATATTATGCCGAAAGTTTCGCCGGTAAATAAACTATACTGTATGTGTTATAAAATAACGCATTTAAAATACGCAATTGGCAATAAGCAATAAGAAAAATTGCCAATTTGTGGAATGCGATAATTTATCCCGTTTTCAGTATAAGTAAAGCTTTCAAAATAATTTCGACAAAACAGATATATTAATAAAAACAGATGAGTCCATTTTTTTACAAAAAAATATGCTTATGAAAACGCGCGTGAGGAATGAACAAACGCGATGCAGTGTTGCAGGTGGGGAGGAATCGTTTGTTCTTGATTTTTTGTTTCTTTTGTATCAAGACAAAAGAAAAACACACAGTTTTTGAACCATTTAATTTGCGGGAGTTATTTCGAAAACTGCACTAACTCATTTTGTATTTCTAATAAATTATAAAACGCATAAACTTTTTTTATGGCAGGTATTTATATACATATTCCATTTTGCAAACAAGCTTGTCATTACTGCGACTTCCA
>CAMBDK010000037.1 GCA_945865315.1 Chitinophaga pinensis
AGCGAAGCGCAACTGGCCGATGGTTCTATTGCCTCCGATTTCACATTTACTGATATAGCAGGTAATACGCAACATTTGTATTCGATTTTAGATTCAGGTAAAACTGTTTTTATTGATTTTTCAGCTACATGGTGCGGACCTTGTTGGTCCTATCATACTAGCGGAACTTTAGAAAATCTTTATAATTCCTATGGACCAAATGGCACCGACGAGTTAAGGGTGTTATTTATTGAATCGGAACTCACCAATACACTTGCTCAAATTACAGGCACGAATGCTGGCAATACATACGCAACGGCTACAGAAGGAGATTGGACAGCAGGTACACCTTATCCCATAATTAATTTATCGACCTCTACAACTGGTGCTATTGCAGCGTTAAACAACTATCAGATTGATTATTTTCCTACCATCTATAGGATTTGTCCGAATAGAGAAGTTACAGAGGTATCAACAGCATCAACTACAGCTAATTTATATTCAGCAATGCAATCATCCTGTAGTATTGCAAGTGCTTCTAATGATGGCGAAATGTTATCATCACTTGATTTAAATGGAACCCTAGGCAGTTGTGACAGCGTTACACCAATCTTTCGCATAGCAAATGCTGGCACTAGCACATTAACATCGGCAACAATAACGTTAGCCGTGGGAGGTGTCACACAAAAAACCATCTATTGGACTGGTTCACTTAATACCTATGCAAGTACAACCATTACAGGGGTAAAAGTTGGAAAAACAACTTCAGGAGTGCATACAATTACTGCAACAATTTCTAATCCAAATGGGATGGCAGATCCTACAGTTTCCAATAATTCAACTACATTAAGTTTTACAATTTATGCATCAGTCGGTGGTGCATTTATTACTGAATCGTTTGAAAGTGCAGGCATCCCTAGTAATTGGATAAATTCATTATCTAGCGGAAGTTATACATGGCAAACTGCTGATCCTGCTGTTGGTTTTAACTCCTCTAATAGCGCTATTTTAGATTTTTACAAAATATCTTCGGGAGAAATTGATATTATTGATTTACCATCCCAGTCATTTGCTGGAGCAACTGCAGCCTCTTTAAGTTTTGATGTAGCCTATTGCGGTTATACAACAGCAAGCCCTGAAAACGACAAACTTGAAGTACAGTTTTCTACTAATTGCGGCGCTACATGGACTAGCAAATACAGTAAATCTGGTAATACATTAAAAACAAAAGCGCCTCAGGCCTCTCAATTTGTGCCGGCTAGTGCTTCAGAGTGGAGACATGAAGTAGTAGATTTAAATACCTATGCTGGTCAATCACAAGTTTTCGTTCGATTAAAGGGTACATCTGCTTATGGCAACAGCCTTTATGTTGATAATGTTAATTTTTCAAACTTTGGTGTAGGCATTGAAGAAAATAATCTATCCAATTCTATACATGTATATCCAAACCCTATAAGCAATTTTGCCAAAATAGATTTTAATTTGGTAGAAGGGGATGAAGTATCTATAGAACTTGTAAATAATCTTGGACAAATTTTATTAGTAGAAAATCTTGGTAAACTAAATGCAGGGTATCAGAATTATTCATTAAATGCCTCCTTATTAAAAGATGGTTTTTATATTTTAAATATAAAGGTAGGGGCCAATGTTATCAGCAAAAAAGTAGCAATTAATAAAAAGTAATAATCAAAAAAAAATTAGCAGAAGGCTGTAAGATCTATTTTTTATAGGCCCTCTGCTAATTTATTAATATTAATAAATTTAAAAAAATATGAGGAAAATAATTTGTATACTGTTTTTATTAAATTTAATTTCCACTATTTCATTGGCGCAAAATAATGGAGGCAGAGCATTACCTTCTGCAGATTTAAAGACAACAGATGGGAAAACAGTGAGTTCCTCAAAATTTAATAATAACGGAAAACCAATAATAATAAGTTTTTGGGCTACCTGGTGCAAACCCTGCAAAAAAGAGTTGGACGCTATTTCAGAAAATTATGAGGAATGGCAAAAAGAAACTGGCGTAAAACTTATAGCAATTTCTATTGACGATTCGCGCAGTTCGGGAAAAGTAGTTACCGATTCAAAAAGTCATGGCTGGGATTTTGAAATATACTTGGATCAAAACCAAGATTTTAAGCGAGCAATGAATGTTAATAACGTTCCTCACACATTTATTGTTAATGGAAAGGGAGAAATTGTGTGGCAGCATAATTCTTATGCCGATGGGGATGAAGACCACCTATACGAGGAATTAAAAAAAATCACTACAAACTAAGAATACTTGTTTTGCTTAGCAAAGCTTTCAAAATAATTTCGACAAAACAGCTATATTAATAAAAACAGATGATTTCATTTTTTTGCAAAAAACATCCTTTTTAAAACGCGCGTGAGGAAGTTACAAACGCGATGCAGGGTTGCAGGTGGGGAGGAATTGTTTGTTCTTGATTTTTTGTTTCTTTTGTATCAAGACAAAAAAAACACACAGTTTTTGAACCATTTAATTTGCGGATTTATTTCGAAAACTTCACTTAGCTGTATTTGGTATTACTTTATGGTAATATTATAATAATTATTAAGCCGATAGCAAAGGCTAAGGCTTTTTGCAAAAAAAATATATTTATATTAAAATGTTGCCTTGTTAACATATGAATTCAATTGGTATTCAAAATTTTAAATTCTTTAAAATTGAAATTAGTTTATTACTACTCCTCTTCTTTGTTTGTAATTTTTCATACGCACAATTAGACTTAAATAATCTCAACAATACAAATATTGGAGAGATCCATGGCAACTTCCAATCTGATGCACAATATTACATTGCTGATACTACTATAGGTGCTGCTCCAGCGCCAGAAAAATTACTTTTAAATGGGTTTGCCAATATCAATTACAGTAAAGGGAAATTCTCCGCTGGCATTCGTTATGAAAGTTATTTAAATGCTCGCCAGGGTTTTGATGCAAGGTATCAGGGAAATGGAATACCATACCGTTTTGCTACTTATAAATCGGATGAACTAGATGTAACGATAGGTAATTTTTACCAACAATTTGGCAATGGCTTTATACTAAGAAGTTATGAAGACAGAGGACTTGGATTTGATAATGCATTGGATGGTATCCGTTTAAAATATGAACCTATAAAAGGGGTTTATTTAACTGGTCTTGCAGGTAAGCAGCGTTCCTTTATGACACAAGGGCCCGGAATTGTTCGTGGCTGCGATGGAGAAATTCAAATTAACGAAGTTTTTAAAAAATTAGCAGATAAAAAATTGATATTAACATTGGGTGGAAGCTTTGTAAGTCGCTATCAAAAGGACGAAGATATTACCTTAATATTACCTGAAAATACAGGAGCCTCTGCTTTTCGATTTAAACTAAACCATAACAATATTGCAGTAAATGGGGAATACTCATATAAAATAAATGATCCTAATGCATCCAACAAATATATATATAAAGCAGGCAACGCAATACTTATTGCGGCAAACTATTCAAAGAAAGGCTTTGCTATAAGCACCAGCGCAAGCCGAACAGACAATATGAATTTCCGTTCCGACAGGACAGCATCAGTAAATAATTTACTCCTAAATTATACACCCGCCCTGAATAAGCAGCATACGTATAGCTTATTAAGTTTTTACCCATATGCATCCCAGCCAAATGGCGAATTTCAGTTTTCAAATGAGTTGAATTGGAAAATAATTAAAAAAAGCAATTATAAATTAGATATCACAGTTAATTATTCTGGGGCAAATGATTTGGATACAATGCAACTCGACCCAAGCAACGATAGTACTTTAAGAGGATATACATCAAAATCCTATTTTATTGGACAAAAAACACTATACCGAGATTGGTACATGGAGCTAAACCAAAAAATCGGAAAAAAAATAAAAATGTCAATTATATATTCCTATCAAGAATACAATAATACCCTTTTAAAAGGAGCTTCAGATGCTGGTAGTGTGAAAATTTATTCAGACATCGTAGTATGTGATGTTTCATACAAATTGAAAGGGAGTAAATCAATAAGAATAGAGTTACAGCACCTTGCCACTAATGAAGATAAACAAAACTGGGCTTTCGCACTAGCAGAATATAATATCAATGAAAATTGGTTTGTGGCTATTTTAGATCAATATAACTATGGCAATAAGCATGTTGATAAAAACGGGGATTTTGATAAACGCAGTCATTACTATAATTTTTCGGCAGGATTCAATAAGAATGCAAACCGCATCACTGTGAGCTATGGCAAACAGCGCGCAGGTATATTTTGTGTGGGAGGTATTTGCAGACAGGTGCCAGCATCCAATGGATTAACATTAAGCGTTACCAGTAGTTTTTAAAAAAATGGTGAGCTAAATTAATTTAAATTATATTTGGCTCTACTTTGAAATAAAAATGGATTAGGCGTAACGAAACGAATAAAAATTTCGGGACCACCACGTTTAGCAGTAGCATAAGAAAGTTTTGAGATATTTAAATCATAGCTGAATCCAACAGCAAAATGGCCCGATTCCACCAATGAAGAAATAATTAAAGCATCTTTATTTCTATAGGCAGCACCAAGCCCAAAAGTAGTTCTTTTAATAAAACCAGTATATTTAGAATCCTCCTGAAAATAATATTTTACTAGCATACCAGATATAATTTCTTGCGAAGGACCTTGAAACTGTAAAAGGCAACTAGGGGCAATGGCTACATTGGTGCCTTTAAGGAAGATTAAAAAATCGGCATGCAAAACATATTTCCTATTTAATTTTTCCTCAGACCCTGATAAATACTTTTGCTTAGGCGCATTAACATGATAAATAGAAGCGCCTAGATTTGCTTTAAAAGGGTTGCTTGCAACTACTGCAGCTTTTTCACTATAACCATAACTCCAATTAAATCCAGTAGCAAAATCGGGGTAGATAAAATTTTGAGAAGCTATATTTTCTCCATTATTAACATTAGGGTCATATACTGAACCAGTATATTGATCGGGAAAAACAAGTTTTGAGAAATCTAATGTCCGCTGCACCACACTGCCCTGCAATCCAAAAGAAAGCGAGTTTTTCTTAGTAATTGGAACAAAAGAAGCGAAGGAAAGGTTAACTTGAGAAGTACCCATATTACCATCCCCTGCTTTATCGCTAAAAAATGAAATGCCAGCTGCCATTCTACTATAAAACTGCTTAAAAGCACCGTTATTAGTAGCAGGCAACTTATCCCAATTGCCAGGTTTGATTTTTGACTCGAAAGTAGCACCATATGTTTTATAAGGAACTGTTAGGTTCATCCATTGATTCTTATAAATAATAGTAGCTCGTAAATTATTAAATGCAGCTGTAAGAGCGGGATTTACTAATGCCGGGGTATTGGTATACTGAGAAAAATGAATGTCCTGGGACATAACCTTAACACCGGACAAAATAGAAAATAGAATTAAAAAAAAAGAAAGTAATTCTAACTTAAAATTGTATGATTTTAACATATTTTAAATCGATATTAAAACAAAGAAAAATAGAAACGCACAAACGAATATAAGAAATAAATATAAATATTCAAAATTTAATTCTAAAATGACAATTTAATAGCCAATCTAAGCTGTTAATTTTGAAAGCTTTACTAAGCTTGATGATTCTTAAAATTAAACATCATTTTTTGCTTGACTTCAATAACATGCTATTTTTTGCTGAAGTATTATTATTATTGAGTAAAGCTAAAATATCATCGATATGATAAATATTAGGATTAAATTTATTAGATAATATAATTACGGTAGTGTGATCGCTCAATCTTCGAAAGAAGAGACTGCTGTAACCATGCCACCATCCATTGTGATAAACAATTTTATTGCCTTTACCATCATCCACCAATCGCCATCCATAACCATAATTACGTTTGCCTTTGTGTTCATTACTATAGCCTTTAAATGACTGTTCGAGACTTGTTTTTTTCAATAAAACCTCAGAATATAATCCTTCATCCCATTTGAATAGATCATCAACAGTAGAATAAATACCCTTATCGCCAACAACAGCATCCGCATACTTATCCATTTCAATAAATCCAGAAGCATTGTGCCCAACAGTATTATTTTTACATAATGAATCATTAATAGGGTTATAAACCCAAGTATCATTCATTTTTAAAGGCTTAAAAATATTTTCAGACATAAATTCTGCATAGGTAAGCCCCGAAACTTTTTCAATAATTGAAGCGAGAAGAGCATAATTGGTATTACAGTATCCAAATTTTTTATTAGGAGGAGCGTAAGGCTGTATCTTTTTGTTCATCATAATAGAAATTACCGAACTGTTATCGAATATTTTCCCATTATAACAATTATTAGCATCACAAAAAGGTTCACCAAAATAAACATAATTACTCAAACCAGAACGATGATTTAGCAACATTTGAATGGTTATTTTACCAAAGGGAAATCCGGGGAAAAATTTCTGAATATTATCATTTAAATTCAATTGCGCTCTTTCACTTAACAATAGTATTGCCGCAGCCGTAAAAGGTTTTGAGGTGGAGGCTAACTGAAAAGCTGAATTAATTTTTAATGAATCTTTTGTTTTTAAGTTAGAAAAACCAAAAACATTTTTATAAATTATTTGTCCTTTCTGCGCAATTAAAACGCAACCATTAAAACCAAAAGTTTTAACTTTATTTTTGAATAGTGTATTTAGCAATTTCCCTTTTTCGGAATTATAAATAACAGTTTGAATTGGAGGGGCGACGCTATCTTTTTTTATTTGTAAAGGATTATTTTTTATGGATACAGCATCGCTTCCATCGCATGAATAGAAAAAAAGAACTGCGGCAACGCAAAAAAATATGCCAAAAATAGGCTTACAAAAATAAAAATTAGTATTTGAAGAATTTTGCTTGGGCATATTTTTTATTTTGCTTTTTTAATTTCAGCCTCTTGAACAATTAACTCAAGGCTTCTTACTTTTAAGCCATTGAGGGCATCAATGGCTTTTTGTGCATCTTCTTTTTTAGCCATTTCTAGAAAAGCGTATCCTTTTGATTCCCATGTAATTGTATCATATACAATTTTAGTAGATATAACCTCACCAAATTGTCCAAAAAGCTTTTCCAATTGCATTTCGTTTATATCACCATCGATATTTTTAATAAATAGTTTCATGACCTGAGCAATATTAAATGTTAAAAAATATGGTTTTTAAAAAAATATGAAAAATGTAATTAAAAAAAATATTTAAAATAAAAAATCAGATTATACAGTTAAGATTGAAAATGATTGAATATATAAAATTTATATTTTTATTGATTTTGTTCTTAATAAATGATCCACTATAACCAGAGCTGCCATTGCTTCTACAATGGGAACCGCCCGGGGTAATACACAAGGATCGTGTCGGCCTTTGCCTTTAATTTCAGCAGCCTCCCCTTTTGAATTAACTGTAGATTGTTTTTGAATAATACTTGCTACTGGCTTAAAAGCGACCCTAAAATAAATATCATCACCATTACTGATACCTCCTAAAATGCCTCCACTATTATTTGATTTGAAAGCAATTTTAGAACTCGTTACATCTTGAGATGGTATTGGGCTGTCGTTATGCACAGATCCAGTCATTTTAGTTCCTTCAAAACCACTGCCATATTCAAAGCCTTTAACCGCATTAATACTTAACATTGCTTTCCCTAAATCAGCGTGTAGTTTGTCGAATACCGGTTCGCCAAGGCCTACAGGAGTACCTTTCACCACACATGAAATAACACCACCAATGGTATCTCCATTTTTACGCACTTGTTCTATTCTTTCAATAAATAAATTAGCTATTAATTCGTCAGGACACCTTACAATATTAGCATCCACATTTGATAGATCTAATTCAGAATATGATTTTAGTAATTTAATATCTCCAACTTGTGATGTATAAGCTTGAATAGTGATATGATATTTCTTTAAAATAAGTTTGGCAATTGCCCCTCCCACAACTCTGCAGGCTGTTTCCCTTGCCGAAGATCTACCACCACCTCTATAATCACGAGTACCATATTTTGCATCATAAGTAAAGTCGGCATGAGAAGGACGATAAACATCCATGTTATGATCGTAATCTTTTGTTTTTTGATTTTCGTTAGGAATAATAAAACCTATAGGAGTGCCCATGGTTTTACCCTCGAATATACCAGAAAGAAATTCTACTTTATCATTTTCTTTTCTTTGCGTAACTATGTGTGACTGCCCTGGCCGCCTTCTATCCAACTCTGATTGAATAAAATCAAAATCAATTTCTAATCCTGAAGGGCAGCCATCAATGATACCTCCAATAGCTTCGCCATGCGATTCACCAAAAGTTGTAAGTATAAATAAACGACCAAAAGTATTGCCAGCCATAATTATAAAAGAAAAATAAAATAAATAAATTTCCCAAATTTCGCAAATAAAATTTAATCATCAAATTTATTTGCTACTTTTCAAAAGGTAGTATGGATAGTAACAATATTTTTTATACTTTAGCTTAAAATAATTAAATGCTCAAATGAAGAACTTAAAAGATAAAATCCTCAAAGTATTAACAAAAAAAAATTACAGCTATTCTGAATTAGCGGCGCACGTTTTTTTAACGGAGGCTGAATTAGACTTAGTTCTCGAAAACAATACGATTGAAATAAGAACCTTAGAGAATATTTCCAAAGAGTTACGTATTCCACTATACAGTTTTTTCAGAAAAAAAATTGAAAATTTTGAAATTGAAAAAGAATCTTATTATAATGTAAATATATGGGGCGAAGATGATGAAAACAAACCTAATTTAGATTTAATGGTATTGCATAAAGAAAACAAGGAATTACGCGAAGAAATTTTCAATAAAAACCTATTAATTAGTGAATTAGAAGCGAAAATTAAAAAAAAATAAAATCCCCTCTAAATTACTTTATTGTCTTTTAGCTTTTATTGCAACCCTTCTGTTATTTGCTCTACCTTGCTCAGTTTTATTAGTATCAGCAGGATTTTCTTCGCCATAACCTATTGCAGAAATACGGGAAGCTGCAATACCTTTAGAAATAAAATATCCCTTAACAGCACCTGCTCTTCTATTTGATAATCCCAAATTATAAACAGCTGAACCAACACTATCACAATACCCTTCTACAATGAAGTTAAGATTAACATAACTTCTCAATATTTTTGCAACATCCTCAAGTGGTTTGTATGACTCCTGCTTTAGAGAAGATTTGTCAAAATTAAAATAAATTAATTTTTCTATTTTATTAATCTGTGACTCCTCGTCCAGGTGATATTCTTTAAATGCTACTTTCTCTTTCTCTTTCTCTTTTTCTTTTACAATAGTTTTTGCAATTTCTTTAACAACTTCTTTTTCTTCTACAACTTCTTTTTCAACTTCTTTTTCTTCTACAACTTCTTTTTCTTTTACAATTTCTTTTACAATTTCTTTTTCATCAGAAAGCTTAGTATCATCTGATAAAGAAGTATCCAGCTCCTTAATTTTAACTTTCGTATCTTCAGATTTAATAATATCCTCTGTTTTATAATCTACAATTGGCTCTTCCTCCGTTTTAACCTTAGTAATTTCACTAACCTTAACAATTGTATTCTCATCGGGCTGGGCAATTTCATTGGTATTGACTTTTTCTATTATTTCCTCATCGGATTTAACGATTGCTGGGATCTGTGAAACTAAATTTTCCAACTGTTTTATATAATCAGCTATTGCAATTATTTCTAAATTATTGAAACCTTTTGAAAATTTGTTGATGATGTCCATTATTTTTAATTTATCTTCTGGATCAAATTGAACTAAATGGGATTCCATTATTTTCATTTCCTGTTTCCTAGTATAATAAAGTAATTTGTCTATTTCTTGTTGCGTATAAAAAGTTAATGAGTCTGTAATGGTATTTCCAGCAGATGAATCCAATTTTTCTAATTTTTTTATATAATTAGCAATGCTAACTATTTCTGAATCAGTAAATTCGGAGGAGGCGCTATTCAAAAGTTTAGTTATTTTAGCTTTTTCTTCTGGTTCTATTTTAGCTAAAGTAACTTCAGGAATTCTTGTTTCTAATTTATAAATATACAGAGCAAATTTTTCTTTTTCAGTGATATTATAACTTGTTAAAACCACAGCAGGTGTATCTACAGCAATCGACTCCAATTTTTCTAAGTGTTTTATATAATCAGCCAACTTAATTACCTCTTTATCAGTATAATCATGTGTCGGATTATTAAGTAGTTCATTGATTTTATTTCTTTCTTCTGGATCTATCTGTGCTAAACCAGCAGCAGGTATTTTAGATTCCAATTTATTAATATAATTTGTAAATTTCTCTATTTCAGAATTTTCATAATGCGTAGTTGAAACATCAGCAGAATTGGCAGCGAATAATTCCGGATTTTCTAATCGCCTAATATAATCAGCTAATTTTATTACTTCAACGTCGGAATAAGCGTGCGGTGTTCTTTCAAAATATTCATCAATTATTATTTTTTCTTTTTTTTCAGATTCTGAAAGGTCTTGAGAAGATTTTTTCAATTCTAATCCTCTAACGTACTCTGATAGTTTTATTATTTCGGCATCAGAATAATGATGCAATTGGTCGGACTGCGAATAGGAAAGGGAGCAAAATTGTAAAGTAAAGAAAATTAAAAAAAATATTTTTTTCATTCTAAATTATATTTAAAGCAAAATTAACTTTTAATATCTTGGTTTTTATAATTCCATAATTATTAATTAACAGGTGTTTGTTGAAAAGAGATAAATTTAATAATTATATTTTTCAAACGATTAAAGCCTTCCGTTGATTTTTAATTAGCTCATTAAGCCTCTTCAAAAAAAATTAAAATTATTGATTTCTAACTAGATACCTTGCTTCCCTCCTACCCTATTATATTTAAAGTTACTATAACGGCATAAATTCGTATTTTCGCAAAATGCAAAAAAAGTTTGTAGCCAATCTGGCATTTTTAATTCTCATGAATTTGTTCATTAAATCCATCTATATTTTGGGATTTGAGACACAAGTTCAAAATCAAGTTGGAGCAGCCAGTTATGGAATATATTTTGCTATTTTTAATTTTTCTTTTTTATTATCTATCCTTCTTGATTTTGGCATCACCAATTTTAACAATAAGAACATAGCTCAAAACAACCATTTACTATCCAAACATTTTACAGGCTTATTTACTTTAAAAATATTGCTGGCAATAATATACATAATAGTAGTAGTATTATCGGGCTTATTAGTTGGTTATGATTCACGACTAATGAAACTATTACTTTTGCAGGGATTTAATATGTTCTTATTGTTTTTCATAAATTATTTAAGATCGAATTTAGCCGCATTACATTTATTTAAAACGGATGCCGTTGTATCTATATTAGATCGTTTGACGCTAATAATTTTATGCATTATAATGCTTAAAGCAGGAGTTTTAAAAGAACCTAATGGCATTATGTATTTTGTATATGCGCAAACTATAGGCTATTCAATAAGCGCAATCACTGCATTTATAATAATTATAAAAAAAACAGAATCTTTTAAAATAAAATGGAACTGGGTTTTTTCAATAATGATATTGAAAAAAAGTTTTCCATTTGCAATTCTTACTTTGTTAATGTCATTTTATAATAGGATTGATACAGTAATGATAGAAAGGATGTTGCCAGAAGGAATAGGCGATGTACAATCAGGGATATATGCGCAGGCTTTCCGTTTGCTAGATGCTACCAATATGATAGCCTTTTTAACAGCAGGCATGCTATTGCCTATCTTTTCAAGAATGTTGAAACATAAGGAAAATATAGAACCCTTAGTTAAATTAATCAGCACATTATTGCTTACCCCAGCCATAGTAGTAGGTGTAGGCTGTTTTTTTTACAGTAAAGAATTGATGGGCTTATTATACACTTTTCATGTAGAAGAGTCGGCAAAAATATTTAGTCTACTGATGCTTAGTTTCATTGCTGTTTCTACTACTTATATTTTCGGAACCCTTTTAACCGCAAATGGAAATATGAAGCAACTAAATATAATGGCTGCTTTTGGAATGATATTAAATATTGTACTTAATATATTACTTATAAGATATTATGAGAGAGAAGGGAAGCCAGCATTTGGTTCGGCTGTTTCAAGTTTGATTACTCAATATCTAACTGCAATTTTTCAAGTAATAATTGCACAGCGAATATTTAAATTTAGAATTAATCACAGATTATTAAATACATTAATACTATTTGCAATAGGTGTGGTGGTAATTAATTATGGATCCAAGTTGCTAAATTACAGCTGGCAAGTAAATTTTGTAATGATGGTTGTCTCTTGCGGATTGTGGGCATTTTTATCAGGAATAATAAGCATAAAATCAATATTTAGAATTTTCAAATTTGGGTAGTTAAAGCCTTTAAATTAAGATCGTTATAAATTAAATTACTTAAAAAATAAATTTTCAGAATAACTAATTCACTCATTTTTCAAATAAGTTTTCTATTTTTGCCAAATTAAATTTTTATACTTTATTAAAATGAACATGAAAGAAAATGAAGTAGAAGCTGTAAATACAATAAATATATTACATTTTATATATAATTGGAGAAAACACCTTTTCATAATTGCTATTACTACTTTTATAATATCAAGTATAATTTCCTTTACTATACAAGAAAAATATAAATCTACAGTAATATTATTCCCATCCACCACTAGCTCCATTTCTAAAGCCTTATTGAATGAAAATAACTTCAAACAGGATGATGTATTAGCATTTGGTGCAGAAGAGGAAGCAGAACAGATGCTTCAAATTCTTAATTCTGACGAAATAAGAACCAAGATATGCGAAAAATATAAATTATTAACACACTACGAAATAGATTCTACAGATAAGTTTAAAAGGACAAAACTATACAATGAATTCCAAAACAACATTACTTTTAAACGTACAGAATTTATGTCTATTAAAATTGAAGTGATGGATAAAGACCCCGAATTAGCAGCGCTTATGGCTAATGACATTGCTGCCTTGCACGATTCTACCAAAATAAGAATGCAGCGCGAAATAGCCATTCAGGCATTAAGAATTGTAAAAAAAGAATATTTAGAAAAAGAGGCCGAGGTAAATTCCATGACTGACGCTATTAAAACTATAAACAGCTATGGGCTTTATGATTATGAATCACAATCCGAAGTAACAAATGAACAATATGCAATTGCAATTTCTAAAGGAGATGAGCGAGCAATAAAGGCATTAGAAGGGAAATTAAAAATAATTGCTAATTATGGCAGTGCATATGTGTCGTTACGAGATAATTTAGAATTACAGCGTAAACAATTAAACTTACTTAAAACAAAATATGAAGGAACAAAAGTAGATGTAGAGCAAGTATTACCTCAAAAATTTATTGTAAGTAATGCTTTTCCTGCTGAAAAAAAATCTTACCCTATACGCTGGATTATAGTTCTTGTTTCTACTATTGGTTCATTATTATTAGCTATAATATCTATTTTATTAATTGAAAATATCAAATCGATAAAAAAATAAAAGAATCCATTAAAAGTAGTAAAAGAGGAAATAAAACTTCAAAATCATGAACGAAAATACCCCGACTAATCATTATTTAATTGAATTAATAATAAAATGGAAAAAACATTTTATTATCGTCACAATCCTTTCAATTGCTGCGTCGGCAATTTTCTCAAGCTCTTTTTTTATAGCTCCTATTTATAAGTCCTTTGCAATCGTTTATCCATCTAATATAATTCCATATAGCAATGAAAGTCCAACTGAACAATTAGTGCAATTATTAGAGGCGACAGATATACGCGAATCCGTTATCCGAAAATTTAATTTAGCAGCACATTATAATATTGATACTACAGCGAATTTAGGAGTTTTCAACCTTATAAAAAAATACCAATCAAATGTAGAGATATCGCAAACACAATTTAATTCAATAGAAATTAAAGTTTTTGATACCGACCCCCAGTTAGCTTGTGATATGGTAAATGAAATAATAAAAGCTTTGAATTTAAAGGCTAGAAGTCTTCAACGTGCAAAAACAAAAGAAGTGTTGGAAATAGTAAATAATCAGTTATTGGTTAAAAAATTGCAAATGGATTCTATCAACAGCGCCTTGCAAACAATGCGAGTAAAATATCAAATATTGGATTATGGAATACAGGTTAAGGAATATTCAAAATCTTATTTAAAAGCTTTGAGCAGTGGTGGAAGTAAAGGAAGCATTAAAGATATTGATAATATGATGCGCAACCTAGAAGAAAAAGGTGGTGAATTTTACCAGATGAAACAGACATTTGATGTTGTATTAAATAGTTATAATACTTCTAAATTAGAATACGATAAAGTAGAAAGCGATATGAACAAGTTGCTTACCTATACAAACATTATTAGTAAGCCTATCCCTACCGATAAAAAGTCGTACCCTATTCGCTGGTTAATAGTTTTTATTTCGGTAATTTCTACAAATCTGTTCCTGCTTTTATTAATAATTTCAAGAAATTTTAAAAACAATTATGTAGGACAAACATCGCAAGATTAAGCCTATTCTATTTATAAAATTTGTTTGTTTCAAAAAAAATTAATAGTAATAAGGAAATAATTTTATAATACGCTATTAAATTACAAACAAATAGTTATTATATTCTAACAAGAGAGCACCGGCTAATTAGGCTCAATAAAAATAAAATTGATAGATAAAAAACACATCAAATGGTTATATGCTCTAAGTATTGCATTTATATTTATTAATGCAATATGCACCTATTTGGAATTTTATTATTTCAATTTACTACCTGCTGTTTTATTAATTATTTTGTTGGCATTTTTCGCCTTGGACAAACTTGTTTTATTAGTTGTTTTCCTCACCCCTTTGGCCATAAACCTTCAAAATATGGAAGGAGGCCTTGGTATAAGCCTCCCAACGGAGCCTATTATATTCGGAATAATGGTTATCTTTCTAATCCAGCAACTTCATAAAAGCACTTTAAGTTTGCAGCTAATGAAACACCCTATTACAATTGCAATTATTATTAATTTGGTATGGATTTTCATAACATGTATAACAAGTGAAATACCGATAGTATCTTTTAAATTTTTAATCTCCCGTTTATGGTTTGTAACAACATTTTATTTTATAGGCACCCAACTATTTAAGGAGTTTAAAAATATTAAATATTTTTTCTGGTTATATATTTTTTCATTTACACTTATTATTTTTTACACCTTATACAATCACTATTTATTAGGGTTTCAAGAGGAACCAGCAAACTACGTGATGACACCATTTTATAACGACCACACCATTTATGGAGCGATCCTTGCAATGTTTTTCCCTGCATTAATATTTTTCATGTTAAATAAAAACTACACAGCAAGCATTAAACTAGGGGCATTTTTATTTTTAGCTGTTTTTTCTATTGCACTTATATTTTCATATACCAGAGCAGCCTGGCTAAGTTTAGTTTTAGCATTGGTAGCTTATTTTTTATTAATGCTCCGTGTTAAGTTTCGCAGCATTTTAATAACATTTTCAATAATTGCTTCAATTATTTTTATTAACCAAATTGAAATAATAATGAAATTGGGCAAAAACAGGCAAGATGCATCACAGGACTTTGATAAACATATTGAGTCCATTTCAAATATATCAACGGATGCATCCAATCTGGAGCGGTTAAATCGCTGGAGTGCTGCTTTCCGTATGTTTCAAGAGCGACCAATTTTCGGTTGGGGGCCAGGAACCTATAGTTTTCAATATGCTCCTTTCCAGCATTCACAAGAAAAAACTATTATAAGCACCAACACGGGAAATAGAGGAAATGCGCATAGCGAATATATTGGTCCACTTTGTGAGTCTGGCGTATTAGGTTCCCTTACATTTATTGCCATTATAATTTGCACGCTTTTCAAGGGCTTTAGATTGTATTATACTATATTAAATTATGAGAAAAAGAATATGGTATTGGTAATTTTGCTTGGGTTTATAACCTACATTATTCACGGCACATTAAATAATTTTTTAGATTCCGATAAAGCATCCGTACCTTTTTGGGGGTTTATAGCAATGATCGTTGCTATTGATATTTATCATAAAAATGTTGTAACTGAACTGAAGGATAATTTGTGATATTAATTAACACCATATATCCTTTCTGCCATTTTTGCAGTAATTTCACATCCTATTAATATTAATTAAAAGTTTAAATTAATTAATAAAAACAAAGCTATTTTATTGAATTTAGAAAGTTAAAATTAGATTATATTATAAATGGAAAAGTTGCAATCCAAACATATTCATATAATTTCATTTGATGTTCCCTACCCAGCAAATTATGGTGGAGTAATAGATATATTTTATAAAGCAAAAGCAATATATGAACAAGGAATAAAAATTCATTTACATTGTTTCCAATATGGTAGATCCGAATCAGTAATGTTGGAAAATATTTGTGAAAAAGTATACTACTACAAACGTAAAATGAATAAAAAACAATTATTAAATTCATTACCATTTGTTGTTATTACTCGTTCCTCAGAAAAATTAATGCTAAATCTATTGAAGGACAATCAACCTATTTTATTCGAAGGTTTACATTGCTGTTATCATTTGAATGATATTCGTTTGATCGATCGTTCAAAAATTGTTCGAACACATAATATAGAGCACGATTATTATAAAAGTCTAAAAAAAGTAGAAAGATCACTATTTAGAAAATTGTACTTTGCCTCTGAAGCTAAAAAACTGCGTCGCTTCGAGAGCATTTTGAATCAGGCAAATTTTATTGTAGCTATCTCACCAGCCGACACAAAAGAATTATCCAAACGTTATAAAAATGTTCGTCACATTACTGCATTTCACCCCGATGAAGAGGTAATAATTAAAAAAGGTAAAGGCAAATTTTGTTTGTATCATGGGAATTTAGAAGTGGGAGAAAATAATCAGGCTGCACTTTATCTGGTAAATGAAATATTTTCTAAAATAAAAACACCTTTGATAATAGCAGGCAGAAGGCCCTCCTCAGAATTATCGGCTGCTGTTTCCAATCATTCTCATATTCAGCTGAAAGCAAATATTTCTACGGAGGAAATTAATGATTTAATTAAAAATGCACAGATAAATGTTATACCTACATTTCAGGCAACGGGAATAAAATTAAAACTATTGGCTGTTTTATTTAATGGAAGATATTGCATTGTAAATACGCCAATGGTTATAAACACTGGCTTAGAGAATTTATGTTCTATTAAAGATAATGCCAAAGAAATGGCAAAAGAAATAATTAGATTATTTGAAAAGCCATTTGAAATGGATGAAAAGCAAAAACGAAAAAAAATTCTTTACGAAAATTTTTCTAATGTTATTAATGTAAAGAAATTGCTGGAGTTGAGTCCCGCAGAATTTTGCCCTAATTGAATAAGCCTTTTCAAGTTAATTTTCTGCTTGGATAATAAGGCATCCCAATAAGTATTTAAGGAGGTAATAGAAAAAGATAATTTTTAAAATGAACTATATCGACATCCTACTCTGCATCCCCTTAATTTGGGGTTTTTACAGAGGATTTACCAAAGGTTTAATTATTGAAGTTTTTTCATTGCTCGCTTTTGCACTGGGAGTATGGTCTGGCGTATATTTTTCTGACTACTTGGTGAAGAAAATAAATGAATGGTTTGATTGGCAATACACTTATCTTCCAATAATTTCATTTGCTATAACTTTTTTATTAGTCGCCATCCTCATCTATTTCATTGCTAAAATTATTCAGAATATTATTGAAGGCATGCTTTTAGGTGCTTTTAATAAAATTGGTGGTGCTATCTTTGGGACTTTAAAATTTGCTTTTATTATTAGTATCGGAATATTTGTAGTTAATTCATTTAGGATCGACAAGGTATTCCCTGCTAATAAAACAATAGAAAAATCAATGCTGTATCAACCTATTAAAAAAATCGCCCCTCTTATTATTCCAAATTTAATTGAACGGAAATGGACAATTTAATTTTATAAAAAAAATAATTTTAGCTGGAATATATTAAAACAAAAAATAGTGGTATTATTTAAATAAATCAATCCAAAGAAGAGATTGTAACCCAATATTTATAAGCTACAATGGCTTTTTCCCAACTTTTAAGTTTAGCTAAGTCTCTTTTATAGTATTTGGGTAAAAAAAGTTTATTAAATGCGGCTAATTGCTTAAAAAAAATCTTTTTCATAGTGCAAGTATAGTATAAATAACTGTACTTTTTATACCCAATTTATTTTTTCAAATAAATTCTCTGGTTTAGTCCTAAATATTTTCTTATTATTGTTTTTTAATTTTTTTGGGAAGCAAACAAATTTATTTGTATTCAATTAATTTAGAAGCAATTAAGGTAGTTCAAAATAATAATCTAAGTAATTAAAATAAAAATTCAAATGATTCAACCAAATTTAATACGTCCGATTGCTTTTTTTGATTTAGAAACTACCGGCGTAAACGTGGCATCCGACCGCATTGTAGAAATTTCTATTTTAAAAATCTCCCCTGATGGCACCAAGGAAATAAAGACCAAACGTATTAATCCTACCATTCCAATACCTAAACAAGCATCAGAAATACATGGCATTTACGATAAAGACATTGCCAATGAACCGACATTTAAAGGGATAGCGAAAAGTCTTACTGAATTTTTGAAAAACTGTGATTTGGCAGGGTATAACTCCAATAGATTTGATATTCCTATTTTAGTAGAAGAATTTATGCGTGTTGAAATAGAATTTGATTTAAAAGGCAGACGCTTTGTGGATGTTCAAAATATTTTTCATCAAATGGAACAACGAACGCTTAAAGCAGCATATAAGTTTTATTGCGGCAAAGAAATTATAAATGCACACAGTGCCCAAGCTGATATTGAAGCTACTTACGAAGTATTTCTTGCGCAACTTGAAAAGTATGATGGCGTAGAATTTGAAGATAAAAAAGGAAATATTTCAATACCTATCATTAATGATATCAACGCTTTACATAATTTCACAAATATCAATAAAAATGCTGATTTAGCAGGTCGGATCATCTTTAACGATGAAGGGATAGAAGTATTTAATTTTGGAAAGCATACAGGAAAACCTGTGGAAAAGGTTTTAAGAGATGAACCATCCTATTTTTCATGGATGCTGAATGGAGATTTTCCATTATATACTAAAAAAATATTAACAGATATTAAATTGCGAATGGCATTTAATAAATAATTTTAAATACTTATAAATTATGCCTATTTCTTCAAGCATAGAAATTAAGAATAGAATAACGAATAGTCCCAATATTTCATTAAATTTGTTCAATATTTAATCCAAATATTTTAACGTGAAGATAACTAAAGAAGCAAAAGTTGGGATTATCACTGTAATAGCGATTGTTTTATTTCTTTATGGTTTTAATTTCCTTAAGGGTAAAAATATATTTGACCCTCAACGTAAATTTTACGCTGTTTATAGCGATATAGACGGCTTGGTAGAGGCCAACCCCTTACTGATAAACGGCTATAAAGTTGGTACAGTAGGCAAAATATTACTAACCCGCGATACCGTAATTCATATTATTGTTACTTTTTACTTAGATAACGATGTACTTATCCCAAAAAATTCTATCGCAAAAGTTATTAGCTCCGATATTTTAGGATCCAAAGCAGTTCAATTAGTATTAGGGGCTGGAAACGATTACGCCATTTCTGGTGACACACTAAATTCGGCTCAAGAAGACAATTTGAAACAATCGGTAAACAAAACAATTGCTCCTTTGCAGAAAAAAGCTGAAGGATTAATTGCATCCATTGATTCAGTAATGGTGGTTGTGCAAGCTGTTTTCAATCAACAAACACAACAAAATTTAGCAAAAAGCTTCGAAAGTATTAAACTTGCAATCTCTTCATTGGAAACATCTTCCTATCGTTTGGATACATTAATTATAAGCGAAAAATTAAAAATATCAAGTATTTTAACAAAAATAAATATCCTTGCTACTACTTTATCTAGTAATAGCGACAAATTATCCAATCTGATCAATAACTTTTCCAATATAAGTGATTCTTTAGCTAAATCAAACCTTACAGCTACCATCAACAATGCTGATTTAATTTTATCGCAGGCTTCAGGGATTATTCATAAAATTAATAAGGGAGAAGGAACAGTAGGAATGCTTATTAATAACGAAACCCTATATCGTAAGCTGGATCAATCTGCTGCCGATTTAGATATTCTTTTGAACGACTTAAGGATTAACCCTGAACGTTATATACATTTTTCGGTTTTTGGCCGTAAAGACAAAAATAAACCTTTAAAATAATTTTTATTTTTTATTGAATTACATTGGATACTGAATTTTTAAACAAAAGATTTCTAAATTACATATTGATTTAATTCTAATACTTCATTTTTATAGTTAAGTAAAGCTTTCAAAATAATTTCGACAAACAGACATATCAATAAAAACAGATGTTTTCATTTTTTTTGCAAAAAATATCCTTTTGAAAACGCGCGTAAGGAATGAACAAACACAATGCAGGGTTGCAGGTGGGGAGAAATCGTTTGTTCTTGATTTTTTGTTTCGTTTGTATCAAGACAAAAGAAAAATACACAGTTTTTAAACCATTTAATTTGCGAATTTATTTCGAAAACTTCACTAAGCCATTTTATTTATAAAACTATTTTTAAAATGTTTCTTAATAATCTAAACACTCTTAATCAACAGACAATATGATATCAAGTATTATTTTTATCTTACTTATAAGTGCTGGTTCCACCTGGTTTATTTTTAATGCAAAAAAAGTAAGACGCAACATACTTCTAGGTAAAGATGTGGACAGGAAGGATAATTCAGCGATGCGATTGAAAATTATGACACTTGTGGCACTTGGGCAGAAAAAAATGTTTGCAAGGCCTATGCCAGCATTATTGCATTTATTTTTATATGCTGCTTTTGTCATTACCCAAATAGAACTAATTGAAATTTTTATTGACGGCGCATTTGCCTCTCACCGCATTTTTCGTCCTTTTTTAGGTAGCTTTTACACTATTTTAATAAGTTTTATTGAAATTTTATCCGTGCTCGCTTTCATAGGAACAATTGCATTTTTAGCGAGACGTAATTTACTGAAAGTACCGCGATTAGTAAAAAACGAATTAAATGGATGGCCAAAAATAGATGCTAACACTATCTTATTTGCTGAAATTATTTTAATCTGTTGCATCTTTATGATGAATGGAGCAGATGAAGTCCTTTATTCAAAAGGGAAATCGCATGCGCTGAACTTAAATGATGCTTCATTCGGATTTTCAATAAGTAGTTTACTGGGTCCAATTTTATTTGGTGGTTTTTCTGAAAACTCACTACACATTATTGAAAGAATAGGTTGGTGGGGCCATATTATAATGGTTTTTAGTTTTTTAAACTATCTCCCCTACTCAAAGCATTTCCATGTATTATTGGCCTTCCCTAATGTTTATTTTTCAAATCTTAATCCTGCCGGTAAATTCACCAATCTGGAATCCGTTTCTAATGAAGTAAAGGCCATGTTTGACCCTTCATTTATCCCTGCTCCTGCAAGCACAGAGCTGCCAACACGCTTTGGAGCAAAGGAAGTAACCGACTTAAGTTGGAAGCAATTATTAGATGCTTATAGTTGTACCGAGTGCGGCAGGTGTACCGATAGTTGCCCTGCAAATATTACAGGGAAATTATTATCCCCAAGAAAAATTATGATGGATACCCGTGACCGCTTGGAAGAGGTAGGGAAAAATATAGATACAAATGGCACATTTAAAGATGATGGCAAATCATTATTAGGGAATTACATTACCCATGAAGAGTTATGGGCGTGTACCTCTTGCAATGCTTGTGTAGATGCTTGTCCTATAAACATAGACCCATTAAGTATTATTACAGATATGCGCAGATTTATTGTGATGGAAGAAAGTGCTGCACCAACCGAATTAAATGGCATGTTTACCAATATAGAAAATAATGGAGCGCCATGGCAATTTTCGCAATCAGATAGATTAAATTGGAGTACAGAATAAAATTAACCCAATAAAAATGCGGTGCTCGATAATATATTTATTAGAAAATAAATTTTATTTTTAAAAAAATCGTAAAAAAATAAAAACACTATGGATTTAATACAAAAAGAGGAAAACGGACATTTAATTAGCCCGGTATTACCTGAAAACGTAAAAAATTACTTAATTGATATTGACGGTACTATTTGTGATGATATTCCAAATGAAGAACCAGAACGAATGCTTACAGTAGCAGTATATCCTGATGCATTAGAAATATTAAATAAATGGCATGATGAAGGACACATCATTACATTTTTCACTTCACGAACCGAAGCACACAGGGAAGTTACAGAAAAATGGTTGTCGGAGAATGGTTTTAAATACCATGGTTTACTTTTGGGTAAACCACGTGGTGGCAACTACCACTGGATTGACAATCACATGGTTAGAGCTACACGTTATGAAGGACATTTTACCGATTTAGTTTTTAAAGAAGTTACCATTGAAGTTTTTAAACAAAAATAATTTCCTGCAATTCCTATCCTATTTAATCACTGAGCAATGTGTAAAAATAAAAATAGTTAAGACAAATAATACAAATAAAATAAATTAAGCGTTCTACCTCAAAAAAAAATGCGTAGCGCCCTTTTTAAATAGATATAAATTATATGGAAGCATTAAAAGTATATACAATGGCCGATTATACTGCCAAAGGCGAAACGCCTGAAATATTATTTTGGGTAGGATGCGCTGGAAGTTTTGATGATAGAGCAAAAAAAATCACCAAAGCTATTGTTAAAATACTAAACCATGCAAATGTAAAATTTGCTGTACTAGGAACGGAAGAAAGCTGTACAGGAGATCCGGCAAAACGTGCTGGCAATGAGTTTTTATTTCAAATGCAGGTGATGGGAAATGTTTCTATATTGAATGGTTACAATGTAAAAAAAATTGTAACGGGCTGTCCGCATTGTTTTAATACATTGAAAAATGAATACCCATCGCTTGGAGGAAATTATGAAGTAATACACCATACACAACTAATGCAGGAATTATTAAATAGCGGTAGGATAAAAATTGAGGGAGGTGCTTTTAAAGGAAAAAAAATCACTTTTCATGATCCTTGCTATTTAGGAAGGGGCAATGATGTATACGAAGCTCCGCGCGAAGTGATGATTAATTTAGACGCTGATCTTGCTGAAATGAAGCGGAGCAAAGCCAAAGGATTATGCTGCGGTGCTGGAGGTAGCCAAATGTTCAAAGAAGCCGAAAAAGGTAATAAAGAAATAAATATAGAACGCACTGAGGAGGCATTGGCGTTAAACCCTGATATAATTGCAGTTGGATGCCCTTTTTGTAATACAATGATGACGGATGGTGTAAAACACTTTAATAAGGAAGAAACCGTAAAAGTACTAGATGTGGCAGAATTAATAGCACATGCCAATAAATTATAATAAAAAAAACACCATTATTTTTGCTCAGTAAAGAAAAAATCAAATATATTTTAATTACAAACTTTCCTCCCTATAAAATAGGAGAAAATTATGGAAAAAATAATGTTAACAATCGATAAAATGCCTCCAGATGCTCGTGTTTGGGTATACCAAAGCAGCCGGATTTTTACTGATACTGAAGAAATTTCAATTAAAGAACAAGGTAAGAATTTTATAAGCACTTGGACGTCTCATGGTGCCGAAGTATTAGCAAGCTTTGATATAATCTATAATCATTTTATTGTAATTTCAATTGATGAAAACAATGCCTTAATAAGCGGATGTGGACTTGATAAAGGATTACACTTCATAAAAAAATTAGAAAACTTATTTAATATTACGCTACTGGATAGATTGCAAGTTGCATATCGCAAGGAAGATGGAATATTAATTTGCCACTTATCAGAATTCGAAAAATTAGCACAACAAAAAATAATAGGGAAATCAACCATTGTTTTCAATAATATGATTGCATCAAAAAATGCATTTGATACTGAATGGGAAGTAACATTAGAGAAAAGCTGGCAAAATAAAGTATTACAATAATTCTATTGTGAAATTAAAATTCCCCCTAAATTTTAAAAACCAAAAAAATTTAGCATAGAAAAAGTGAAAATATAATTCCGAATAACAATTTAAAATCTATACTAAGTAAAGCTTTCAAAATAATTTCGACAAAACAGATATATTAATAAAAACAAATCATTTCATTTTTTTGCAAAAAACATGCTGATGAAAACGCGCCTAAGGAATGAACAAAAGAGATAATAGGTTGCAGGTGGGTAGGAATTATTTGTTCTTGATTTTTTGTTTCTGGAGCATTTCCTTCGCTTTTGCAGAAGGGTATCAAGACAAAAGAAAAACACGCAGTTTTTGAACCATTTATTTGTAGATTTATTTCGAAAACTTAACTAATGTCATATTTTATTAAAAAAATAATTTATGAATCTAAATTAAAATTTCCTGCATGACTAAAAACGAATGTTTTAACTTAGGATATATTTCAAAAAGAGTTGGTAATTTTGGAGAACTAGCTTTTGTATTGGATGTAGATAACCCTAAAAGTTACCAAAAATTGGAAACAGTTTTTGTTGAATTGAATAACACACTTGTTCCTTTTTTTATTAAAAAAATACAATTGCGCGGTAATACTGCTGTTGTTACTATTGAAGGAATTGATACAATTGAGAAAGCCGAAGAAATTACAAAATCCAGTTTATACTTGCCACTAGAATTTTTGCCAAAATTGATAGGAAAAAAATTTTATTTCCATGAAATGCCAGGCTATTCTGTTATTGATAAAACATATGGGGCAATTGGTATTATAGAAAAAATACTAGACTTTCCACAACAAGCTATATTTCAAATAAAATATGGTGAACATGAAATTTTAATACCTGCTAGAGACGAATTTATTATAGGGGTAGATCGTTTAAAGAAACAAATTGAACTGGATGCTCCACAAGGCCTTATTGATATATACATCAATCAAAAAGAAGAAAACAACAGCGACGAAGAAAATGAATAACAATAATTTACTTTTCAATAAAAAAAATGCACTTTCTTAAAAATAGTTTAACTTTAATATACGTTAAAAAACAAAATATTTTATTTTCATTATAGTATAGTAAAAAGCAAAGGCAGCATATGTCAAGTCAGGAATTTATTTTCAAACAGTTTAAAATCAATCAAGATAAATGTGCCATGAAAGTAGGCACAGATGCTGTTTTATTAGGTTCATGGGTAGATTCTTCTAAAGCTAAAACAATTTTAGATATTGGTACTGGAACAGGAATTATTGCATTAATGCTTGCACAAAAGTCCGAAGCTTTGATTGATGCTATAGATATTGATCCAAATGCATGCATGCAGGCAACCGAAAATAATGCTTGTTGTAAATGGAAGGAGCGTATTCACATTCACCATATTTCACTACAACAATATTCGAAAGTTTGTACTACTAAATATGATTTAATTGTTAGCAATCCGCCATACTTCGTTGATTCATCAAAAGCATCAGAAGAAGCACGAACCAATGCCAGACATACCGACCAATTACCTTTTATTGATCTCTTAAATGGAGTTTTAAATTTGTTGTGTTCAACAGGTAGTTTTTGTGTTATACTCCCTACAAAAGAAAGTCAGCTATTTTGTGAAATGGCTCAAGAGCAAAAACTATATTTAACAAAAATCACTCGTGTTTTTACAAGAGCTGATAAGCCAGAAAAAAGACTGTTGATGCAATTCGAATTTACACAAAAAAATATTGAAGAAAATTCTATCACCATCGAAACAGATATACGACATAGCTATACCGATGAATATAAAGAATTAACAAAGGATTATTATTTGGCATTTTGATATTTCGCTATTCAAAAATCACATTAGTAAAGCTTTCAAAATAATTTCGCCAAAACAGATATATTAATAAAAACAGAGGTTTTCATTTTTTTGCAAAAAAATATACTTATGAGAACGCGCGCGAGGAATGAACAA